>NZ_CP109445.1:2027142-2365000 GCF_036227245.1 Streptomyces sp. NBC_01477 | reverse complement strand
CTAGTGATCCGGCGGTGGCTTGTGGAAGCGCCGTCGCTCAACGGATAAAAGGTACCCCGGGGATAACAGGCTGATCTTCCCCAAGAGTCCATATCGACGGGATGGTTTGGCACCTCGATGTCGGCTCGTCGCATCCTGGGGCTGGAGTCGGTCCCAAGGGTTGGGCTGTTCGCCCATTAAAGCGGTACGCGAGCTGGGTTTAGAACGTCGTGAGACAGTTCGGTCCCTATCCGCTGCGCGCGTAGGAGTCTTGAGAAGGGCTGTCCCTAGTACGAGAGGACCGGGACGGACGAACCTCTGGTGTGCCAGTTGTCCTGCCAAGGGCATGGCTGGTTGGCTACGTTCGGGAGGGATAACCGCTGAAAGCATCTAAGCGGGAAGCCTGCTTCGAGATGAGGGCTCCCACCCACTTGATGGGGTAAGGCTCCCAGTAGACGACTGGGTTGATAGGCCGGATGTGGAAGCCTCGTAAGGGGTGGAGCTGACCGGTACTAATAGGCCGAGGGCTTGTCCTCAGTTGCTCGCGTCCACTGTGTGGTTCTGAAACAACCAGCCACCACACACCCGTACCGTCATCAGTGGCGGTCCGGGTGGTGGTGTGTGTTTCATGGTGTTTCGGTGGTCATAGCGTTAGGGAAACGCCCGGTTACATTCCGAACCCGGAAGCTAAGCCTTTCAGCGCCGATGGTACTGCAGGGGGGACCCTGTGGGAGAGTAGGACACCGCCGAACAATTATTAGAAAGCCCCGGCCCCCGAGCCTTGTCTCGGGGGCCGGGGCTTTTTTGCTGCCCCGTTACCCGCTGTTCATATCGTGCGGAGACTCTGGCCGCCAGGACAAGCGGAGGTGTGGAGACGTGCAGCAGATGACGACTGCCGAGCGGCGGCACAGGATCGCTTCGGACACGACGGCCGCCGCCCTGCGTGACGCGCTGGTGCGGCTCGGCATCGGGACCGGCGACGAGGTCATCGTGCCCTCGTTCGGCCCCGGCGCGCCCGCCGACGCCGTACGGCTGGCCGGCGCCGTACCCGTGTTCGCGGACATCGACCCGCGGACGTTCTGCCTCGACCCGGAAGCGGTCGCGGCCGGCATCACGTCCCGCACGGCGGCCATCGTGCCGGTGCATGTGTTCGGGCACCCGGCACCCATGACGCGGCTCAACGAGCTGGCCGAGCGCCGTGCGCTGGCCGTCGTGGAGGAGGGCGCCGAGGGCGGGCGTACCGAGGACGCGGGAGCCGTCGCCAGGCGCCGGGCGCACGCGCGGTTCCTGGACTCGGCGTTGAGGGGCGTCACCGTGCCCTACGCCGAGCCCGGGGCACACCACCGCTATCACCGCTACACCGTGCGGATACCGGGCAACGGACGTCCCGACAGGGACGCCTTCGCCGCCGCCCTGGCCGCGCGCGGGGTGCGGGCGACGGTCAGCGTGCCCGTACCGGTGCACCGGATGCCCGCGCACCGCTCGGGGGTCGTGCTGCCGCAGACCGAACTGGTGGCCGCGGACACGCTGTCGCTGCCGGTGCATCCGGGCATCACACAGCGGGAGTTGACGTATCTCGCGGACACCTGCAACGCGCTGGGCGGGCTGATCTGAGCCGGCGGCCCGCGTGTCGGCCGGCCGGGCTGACCAGGCGCTCGGCCGACTTTCCCGCACAGCCGTTCATGAGCTACGATCTTCCCGTCGACGCGCCCCAATAGCTCAGTCGGTAGAGCGTCTCCATGGTAAGGAGAAGGTCTACGGTTCGATTCCGTATTGGGGCTCTGACAAGGAAAGGCCTCCCGCCGTCGGCGGGAGGCCTTTCTCGTGCGCCGGACGCACCGGCACACGAGGTGCCGGGTGGTCAGCTCCGCGGAAGGGCCGGCACCCGCATCGCCAGGATGGCCATGTCGTCGGAGGGGGCGTCGGACGCGAAGCGTTCCACCGCGCGCTGGATACGGGCCGCGACCGCGCCGGCCGTCAGGCCCGTACAGGTGGCCAGGACGTCCGCGAGGCCGTCGTCGCCGAGCATCCTGGTGCCCTCGCGGCGCTCGGTGACGCCGTCGGTCACGCAGAGCAGGACGTCGCCCGGGTCGAGCGTGACGGACTGCTCGACGAGTTCCAGGTCGTCCATCACGCCCAGCAGCGGCTGCGGTTCTGCCGCGGCCTCGACCGTGCCGTCGGGTCGCAGCCGCAGTGGCAGCGGATGGCCGGCGCAGACCATGCGGAGCACCGCGCTGCCGTCGTGCTGCGGCCACAACTCGCCGTAGAGCAGGGTCAGGAAGCGGCTGCGGGCGCCCTCGTCGAGGATGGCCGCGTTGAGGCGCTCCAGGACCGCGGGGCCGCCGAAGCCCTCGCGGGCGAGCAGTCGCAGCGCGTGCCGGGCGAGGCCGGTCACGGCGGCGGCCTCGGGGCCCGTACCGCAGACGTCGCCGATGGCGAAGCCCCAGCAGCCGTCGCGGATCGGGAAGAGGTCGTAGAAGTCGCCGCCGACCTCGTTGCCCTCGCCCGCGGCGCGGTAGACGACCTCGACCTCGACGCCGGGCACGTGCGGCAGCTCCGGCGGGAGCAGGCTGCGCTGGAGGGCCTGGCTGATGGCGGTGCGCTCGCTGTAGAGGCGGGCGTTGTCCAGGGCGAGGGCGGCGCGCCGGGACAGGTCCTCGGCCAGTTCCAGGATCTCCTGGCGGAAGCGCTCGTCGGACGGTTTGCCGAGGGTGAGCATGCCGATGACGCGGTTGCGGGCGACCAGGGGCAGGACGACGGTCTCGCCGCCGACTGCCGCGGCCGTGGCAAGGGCGACGCCGGGGGTGCTCGGCGGGCGGCCGGCCAGCGTACCGGAGCCGCTGGGGCCGACCCCGAGGCTGCGCAGCGACGCCCGCAGGGCGCTGGAATGGGCCGCGTCCGAGGGTGCGGTCCAGGCGCGGGCGCCAGGCGTCGGGTCGGGCTCGGGGGCGCGGACCTGGGAGAGCAGCGCCTTGATGCCGTCGATGCGGTCCTCGTCCTCGTGCAGGACGAAGGCGAGTTCGGGTTCCGACTGCTCGGCGATCGTGTAGACCGCGCACCAACTGGCCAGGGTGGGCACGGTCATCTGGGCCATCAGCGCCAGCGTCTGGTCGCGCTCCAGCGTGCCCGCCAGCAGGTCGGAGGCCTCGACCAGGAAGGACAGCGAGCCGCGGCGGAGCCGTTCCAGCTCGGTGAGGCGGGCGCTCTCGACGGCCAGCGCGATCCGGTCGGCGGCGAACTGCAGCCGCAGCGCCTGCTGGTTGGTGTAGCGGCCAGGGGCTTCCGCGGCGACCCCGAGCGAGCCGGTGAGCCGCCCTTCGACCTTGAGCGGCACGGTGACGACCGAGCGCATCCCGGTACCCGACAGCAGCGGGACGGCGCCGGGGACGGCTGTCAGGTCCTCGTGCACGGCGGGCATCCTGGCGCTGCCGTACCGCCCGGTGCCGGCCTCGACGGGCACGCGGGCGAAGCGCTGGCGGGCCGAGGGCAGGCCGGTGGAGGCGCGGACCTCGAGTTCGGTCTCGTCGTCGGTGGCCAGCAGCAGGTAGGCCGCGTCGCCGTCGAGCATGTCGCGGGCGCGTTCGACGGTGCGCTGGAGCAGGCTGTCGAGGTCGTCGGGGGCGGGCGAGCCGATGAAGACCTCGAAGGCGTCGGCGTTCTTGCCGCGCTGGACCAGGCCGGTGTCGGACGGCGCGTTGCCGCGGGCCGGGGTCTGGAGCACGGCCCGCTCCTCGACGCGTACCAGCAGGCAGACAGTGGAGGGCTCGCCCGAGGTGTCGCGGACCCGCAGGTGGGAGCCGTAGACGGGCAGGACCCGGCCGTCGCTGTTGCGCAGCCCGTAGGTGCCCTCCCAGCGGGACAGCTGGAGGGCCTCCGCCAGGCCGATGCCGGTGCCGGGGGTCTGCGGCCAGGCGGTGAGGTCGGCGAGGGACTTGCCGACGGCTTCGGCGGCGGGGTGGCCGAAGAGGTCGGCCGCGTCGTCGTTCCAGCGGGTGATGGCGCCCCTGCGGTCGACCTGGATGACGGCGACCCTGACCCGCTCGTCGGCGACCGGCAGCTCGGCGGCGGGCAGCAGCGGTCCCGCCGAGCGGGTGCCTGCCGGGCGCTCGGGCAGGTCGAGCTGGAACCACACGTGCTTGCCCGCCGCCGTGTATTCCACGCCCCAGCGGCTGGCCAGCGCGGCGCACAGCAGCAGGCCGCGCCCGCCTTCGTGGTCGGGGTCGCGGTGCGGCCTGCCGCGGCCCTGGAGCGGCACCTCGCGCTCCGGGTAGTGGTCGGCGACCTCGACGCGTACCGCCGTCTCATAGCGCAGGCAGCGCACGTCGGCGGCGGTGCCCGCGTGCACGACGGCGTTGGTCACCAGTTCGCTGGTCAGCACCACGGCGTCGTCCACGACGTCGGCGAAGCCCCAGCCGTGCAGGGTGTCCCGTACAAAGGCCCTGGCCACTGCGACCGACCGCCCCACCGGTTCGAAGCTGGCCGATGCCCGAGCCGTGATCACGGATCTCCTCTTGACGGATTCGGTGGTGTCCCGCAGCCGCTGCCGGGTCTCGCCACGGTCGGTCGCCCGCCCGTGCACCGTGCGTCGTACTGCCATCAGGCAAGGCTAGTGCGTCGCGCCCCGGCCGCGCCGTGCCGTCGTCAAACCCGAACGTGCCGTGCCGGTCGCGGTACGTGTACGACCCCTGTTTCGGGCGTAGCGCCAACGGCCCCGCCGCGTATGCGATACGCGGGATGTTGTCGGGCCGGTCCGCGAAGGTGGAAGACTGGAGGCGCCTAACTCAGGTACATGCAGGTCGATCGACCCTCCAGGAGGGACACGGTGGAGTCTGGCGCATCGGCGCGGGGCACAGTCACGCGTACGAAGAACGGGCGTTCCCGGGCCGGCGGGACCGTAGAGGTCGATTCGGCCGCGCTCACCAAACTGCTGACCGCGCTCGCCGCGATGCGGGACGGCAACTTCCGCCGCCGTCTCACGGTGGCCGGCGACGGTGTGATGGCGGAGGTCGCCGCTGTCTTCAACGAGGTCGCCGACCGCAATCAGCACCTCACCGGGGAGCTGGCACGGGTGCGCCGGGTCGTCGGCCGGGAGGGCAAGCTCACCGAGCGGCTGGAGACGGGGGCCTGCGAGGGTGCCTGGGCCGCCGCCATCGAGGCGTCGAACGCGCTGGTGGACGATCTGGTACGGCCGGTCTCCGAGGTCGGCCGGGTGCTGTCCGCGGTGGCCGAGGGCGACCTCGAACAGCGGATGGACCTGCGCGCGCAGAATTCGGACGGCTCGGCGCACCCGCTGCGCGGCGAGTTCCTCAAGGTCGGCCGTACGGTCAACGGCCTGGTCGACCAGCTGTCCGCGTTCACCGACGAGGTGACCCGGGTGGCCAGCGAGGTCGGCACCGAGGGCAAGCTCGGCGGCCAGGCGAAGGTCCGCGGCATGGCGGGGTCCTGGAAGGACCTGACGGACTCCGTCAACACCATGGCGTACCGGCTGACCGCGCAGGTGCGCGATATCGCCCTGGTGACGACCGCGGTGCTCAAGGGCGACCTGTCGCGCAAGGTCACCGTGCATGTCGCGGGCGAGATGCTGGAGCTGAAGAACACCGTCAACACGATGGTGGACCAGCTCTCCTCGTTCTCCTCCGAGGTGACCCGGGTCGCCCGGGAGGTCGGCACCGAGGGCGAGCTGGGCGGCCAGGCGCAGGTGCCGGGCGTGGCCGGGGTCTGGAAGGACCTCACCGACTCGGTGAACCTGATGGCCGGCAACCTGACGGCCCAGGTGCGGGACATCGCGCAGGTGACGACGGCGGTCGCGAACGGCGACCTGACGCAGAAGATCACCATCGGCGCGCGCGGCGAGGTCGCGCAGCTCGCCGAGACGATCAACGCGATGACCGAGACGCTGCGGACCTTCGCCGACGAGGTGACCCGGGTCGCCGGTGAGATCGGTGCCGAGGGCCAGCTCGGCGGTCAGGCGCAGGTGCCGGGCGCCGCGGGCACATGGAAGGACCTCACCGACTCCGTCAACACCGCCTTCCGCAATCTGACCGCCCAGGTGCGGGACATCGCGCAGGTCACCACCGCGGTCGCGGGCGGCGACCTGTCCCAGAAGGTCACCGTGGACGTCTCCGGCGAGATGCTGGAGCTGAAGAACACCGTCAATACGATGGTCGACCAGCTGTCGGCCTTCGGCGCCGAGGTGACGCGGGTGGCCCGCGAGGTCGGCGTCGAGGGCATCCTGGGCGGTCAGGCGCAGGTGCCGGGCGCCGCGGGCACGTGGAAGGACCTCACCGACTCGGTCAACACCGCCTTCCGCAACCTCACCGGCCAGGTCCGCAACATCGCTCAGGTCACCACGGCGGTCGCCAACGGCGACCTGTCGCAGAAGGTCACGGTCGACGTCTCCGGCGAGATGCTGGAGCTCAAGAACACCGTGAACCGGATGGTCGACCAGCTCGGCTCCTTCGCGGCCCAGGTGACCCGGATGGCCACCGACGTGGGCACGGAGGGCAGGCTCGGCGGCCAGGCGCGGGTGGACGGGGTCAGCGGCACCTGGAAGGACCTGACCGACTCCGTCAACTTCATGGCGGGCAACCTGACCTCGCAGGTGCGGCAGATCGCCCAGGTGACCACGGCGGTGGCCCGCGGTGACCTGTCGCAGAAGATCGACGTGGACGCGCGCGGCGAGATCCTGGAGCTCAAGAACACCATCAACACGATGGTGGACCAGCTGTCGTCCTTCGCCGAGCAGGTGACCCGGGTGGCCCGCGAGGTGGGCACCGACGGGCGGCTCGGCGGGCAGGCGCAGGTGCCGGGCGTCGCCGGGGTGTGGCGGGACCTGACCGACTCGGTGAACTTCATGGCCGGCAACCTGACCGGCCAGGTCCGCAACATCGCGCAGGTCGCCACGGCGGTGGCCCGCGGTGACCTGTCGCAGAAGATCGACGTGGACGCGCGCGGCGAGATCCTGGAGCTCAAGAACACCCTGAACACGATGGTGGACCAGCTGTCGTCGTTCGCCGAGCAGGTGACCAGGGTCGCGCGCGAGGTGGGCACCGAGGGCATCCTGGGCGGGCAGGCCGAGGTCAAGGGGGTCAGCGGCACCTGGAAGGACCTGACCCAGTCCGTCAACTTCATGGCGAACAACCTGACCAGCCAGGTCCGCAACATCGCCGATGTCACCAGCGCGGTCGCCCAGGGCGACCTGTCGCGGAAGATCACGGTCGACGCCAAGGGCGAGATCCTGGCGCTGGTCACCACGGTGAACACGATGGTGGACACCCTGTCGGCCTTCGGTGACGAGGTGACCCGGGTGGCCCGCGAGGTCGGCACCGAGGGCCAGCTCGGCGGCCAGGCGCGGGTCAGGGACGCGTCGGGCATCTGGAAGGACCTCACCGACAACGTCAACCTGATGGCGAACAACCTGACGAGCCAGGTGCGTTCGATCTCCAAGGTGGCCACCGCCGTCGCCAACGGCGACCTGACCAAGAAGATCACGGTCGAGGCGCGCGGCGAGGTCGCGCAGCTCGCCGAGACCATCAACACGATGGTCGACACGCTGTCGGCCTTCGGTGACGAGGTGACCCGGGTGGCCCGGGAGGTGGGCACCGAGGGAATCCTCGGCGGTCAGGCGCGGGTGCCGGGAGTCAGCGGCACCTGGAAGGACCTCACCGAGTCCGTCAACGGCATGGCGTCCAACCTGACCGGCCAGGTGCGGCAGATCGCCCAGGTGACGACCGCGGTCGCCCGCGGCGACCTGTCCAAGAAGATCGACGTGGACGCCCGCGGCGAGATCCTGGAGCTCAAGACCACCATCAACACCATGGTCGGGCAGCTGTCCGCGTTCGGTGACGAGGTGACCCGGGTGGCGCGCGAGGTGGGTACGGAGGGCCGGCTCGGCGGTCAGGCCCGGGTGCCGGACGTCTCCGGCATCTGGAAGGACCTGACCGAGTCGGTCAACCTGATGGCCAACAACCTGACCAGCCAGGTCCGCAACATCGCCCAGGTCGCCACCGCGGTGACCCGCGGCGACCTCAACCTGCGGATCGACGTGGACGCGGCGGGCGAGATCCTGGAGCTGCAGGACTACATCAACACCATGATCGTCCGGCTCCGCGAGACCACGCTCGCCAACAAGGAGCAGGACTGGCTCAAGGGCAACCTGGCCCGTATCTCCGGCCTCATGCAGGGCCGCAGGGACCTCGGCGACGTGGCCGCGCTCATCATGAGCGAGCTGACCCCGGTGGTCTCGGCGCAGCACGGCGCCTTCTTCCTGTCCGGCGACACCACGGAGACCGGCGAGGAGTACGAGCTGCGGCTGCGCGGCAGCTACGGCTTCGCGCGGCGCAGCATGTCGACGGTCTTCCTGCCGGGCGAGGGGCTGATCGGGCAGGCCGCGGTGGAGAAGCGGTCGATCCTCATCGAGCACGTCCCGCCGGGCTACCTCAAGATCACCTCGGGTCTTGGCGACTCCCCGCCGTCGCATGTGATCGTGCTGCCGGTGCTCTTCGAGGGCCGGGTGCTGGGTGTCATCGAACTGGCCGCGTTCCAGCCGTTCACCCAGATCCAGAAGGACTTCCTCGACCAGATCACCGACATCATCGCGATCAGCGTCAACACCATCAGCGTCAACACCAAGACCGAGGGCCTGCTCAAGCAGTCCCAGGAGCTGACCGAGCAGCTGCAGGAACGCTCTGCCGAGCTGGAGAACCGGCAGCGCGCCCTCCAGCTGTCGAACGCGGAACTGGAGGAGAAGGCCGAGCTGCTGGCCCGGCAGAACCGCGACATCGAGGTCAAGAACACCGAGATCGAGGAGGCCAGGCAGGTCCTGGAGGAGCGCGCCGAACAGCTCGCCGTCTCGATGCGCTACAAGTCGGAATTCCTCGCCAACATGTCGCACGAGCTGCGTACCCCGCTCAACTCGCTGCTGATCCTGGCGAAGCTGCTGGCCGACAACGCCGACGGCAATCTGTCGCCCAAGCAGGTCGAGTTCGCCGAGACCATCCACGGCGCCGGTTCCGACCTGCTCCAGCTGATCAACGACATCCTGGACCTGTCCAAGGTCGAGGCCGGCAAGATGGACGTCTCGCCGACCCGGATCGCACTGGTGCAGCTGGTCGACTACGTGGAGGCCACCTTCCGCCCGCTGACCGCGGAGAAGGGCCTGGACTTCTCGGTGCGGGTCTCGCCGGAGCTGCCGGTCACCCTGCACACCGACGAGCAGCGGCTGCTCCAGGTGCTGCGCAATCTGCTGTCCAACGCGGTGAAGTTCACCGACAGCGGCTCGGTGGAGCTGGTGATCAGGCCGGCCGGCAGCGAGGTGCCGCAGTCGATCCGCGAGCAGCTGCTGGAGGCCGGCACCCTGCGCGCGCCCGACCAGCCGCTGATCGCGTTCTCGGTGACCGATACGGGCATCGGTATCGCGGCGGGCAAGATGCGGGTGATCTTCGAGGCGTTCAAGCAGGCCGACGGCACCACCAGCCGCAAGTACGGCGGTACGGGCCTGGGCCTGTCGATCAGCCGCGAGATCGCCCGGCTGCTCGGCGGCGAGATCCACGCCGACAGCCAGCCCGGCCGCGGCTCGACCTTCACCCTGTACCTGCCGCTGAGCCTCGGCGAGATCCCGCACGCGGCGCCGCAGCTGACGGCCGGCGGCGACCAGGAGATCGCGGCCGCCGCCCGTACCCGCAGCCCCGGCAGCAGCCTGTCCCGGCTGCGCCGCCGCTCCGCCCAGCCGGCCCCGCTGCCCGCCGGGCAGGGGCAGAACGGGACGGCGGCGCACGAGCCGTGGCCCGAGGAGAGCCAGCCGGTCGCCCACTCGGGCTTCACGGGCGGTTTCAGCGGCGAGAAGGTGCTGATCGTTGACGACGACATCCGCAACGTCTTCGCGCTCACCAGCGTCCTGGAGCAGCACGGCCTGACCGTGCTGTACGCCGAGAACGGCCGGGAGGGCATCGAGGTGCTCGAACAGTACGACGACATCGCGATCGTGCTGATGGACATCATGATGCCGGAGATGGACGGCTACGCGACGACGACGGCGATCCGCAAGATGCCGCAGTTCGCCGGGCTGCCGATCATCGCGCTGACCGCGAAGGCGATGAAGGGCGACCGGGAGAAGAGCATCGAGTCCGGCGCGTCGGACTATGTTGCCAAACCGGTCGACACCGACCACCTGCTGACGCTGATGGAAGAGTGGATGCACGCCCGCTGAGGAAGAAAAGTTGAAGTTTTGCCAACTGGGCGTTCTGACGGGGTGTGAGAACGAGAGGATGAGGGAACCTTCTCGTCTCCGCCTGCGTTTTCGGTGTGTGGTGAGTGACGTGGCGGTGACAGGGTGTGGCGAACGGCTGGGTGCGGCTACCATGACCGGCACAAGGACGGGCGGCGCGACAGAGTCGTCCCCGGGGGCGGCGACCGGCGTGATGCCGGGGCGAGGAGGGCGGGCCATGGTGCAGAAGGCCAAGATCCTCCTGGTCGATGACCGGCCGGAGAATCTGCTGGCGCTGGAGGCCATTCTCTCGGCGCTCGATCAGACTCTGGTCAGGGCATCGTCCGGGGAGGAAGCGCTCAAAGCGCTGCTCACCGATGATTTCGCGGTGATCCTGCTCGATGTCCAGATGCCGGGCATGGACGGGTTCGAGACCGCGGCACACATCAAGCGGCGGGAGCGGACCCGGGACATCCCGATCATCTTCCTCACCGCGATCAACCACGGCCCGCACCACACCTTCCGGGGTTACGCGGCGGGCGCGGTCGACTACATCTCCAAGCCCTTCGACCCGTGGGTACTGCGGGCCAAGGTTTCGGTCTTCGTCGACCTGTACATGAAGAACTGCCAGCTGCGCGAACAGGCCGGACTGCTGCGGCTGCAACTGGAACAGGGTCTGCCCTCCGGGGCGGAGGCCAACGGCTCGAAGGAGCCCGCGGGTCTGCTGGCGGAACTGTCCGCCCGGCTCGCGGCCGTCGAGGAGCAGGCCGAGGCGCTGAGCAAACAGCTCGGCGAGTCCGCGGACGCGGCGGCCGTGGCGACCGCGGCCCACCTGGAGCGGAAGCTGACCGGCCTGCGCCGGGCGCTGGACGCGCTGGAGCCGGGCAGCAGCGGGGGTATCGTGCGGCAGGCCACCGGGGACTGATCCCGCCGCGGGGCGCGTACGGGCCGCCCATGGCGCGCCCGGCAACGCAGATTGACGCCACGTCAATGTCATGACGGCGGCAGCCCGACACGAACGGGCGTATCCGCAAGCACGCGTGTTCCCCGATCACAAGGGCGGTAATCTCGGCACCATGGCCCCACGTACGTCCGGCACCGCCAAGAAAGCCCCGGCGAAGCCGGCGGCCAAGAAGTCCGCCGCGAGGAAGCCCGCGGCCAAGGGCGCCGCCGCCAGACCGCCCGCCAAGAAGGCGGCAGCGGCGCCCAGAGCCGCGCCCGTACCGGTCCCTTCGCCGACCAGCGGCGTCTACCGCATGTTCCGGGCGGTGTGGCTCGGCCTGGCACACACCGTCGGCGCGCTCTTCCGCGGTATAGGGCGCGGCGCCCGCGGCCTGGACCCCGCCCACCGCAAGGACGGCCTCGGCCTGCTGCTGATCGGCCTGACCCTGGTGGTCGCGGCCGGCACCTGGTCCAATCTGCACGGCCCGGTCGGCGACCTGGTCGAGATAGTGGTCACCGGCGCCTTCGGCCGGCTCGACCTGCTGGTGCCGCTGCTGCTCGGCGCGGTCTCCGTCCGTATCATGCGGCACCCGGAGCAGCCCGAGGCCAACGGCCGGATCGTGATCGGCCTGTCCGCACTCGTCATCGGCACCCTCGGCCTGATCCATGTGGCCTGCGGCTCGCCGACCCGCAGCGAGGGGGCCACCGCGCTGCGGGACGCCGGCGGCCTGATCGGCTGGGCCGCCGCCTCCCCGCTGGTCTACACCGTCGGCGCGGTCCTCGCCGCTCCGCTGCTGCTGCTCTTCACGCTCTTCGGGCTGCTCGTCGTCACCGCCACCCCGGTCAACGCCGTACCGCAGCGGCTGCGGGCCGCCGGCACCAGGCTCGGCCTGTACGCCGCGCCGCCGGAGCTCGACGCCGTACCGCTGGAGGACTTCTTCGACGCCGACGAGCCGGCCGGTACGCGGGACGCGGAGGACGAGTCGCCGGTACGCCGGCTGCCGCGCAGGCTCGGCAAGGCGCAGGACGAGCCGTACGACATGGACAGCGACCTCGGCGCGGAAGGGGTCCAGGCCGACGACGAGCCCAAGCCGCGGCGCCGGCCCCGCCGCAGGCCCGAGGGCCTGCCCGGCACCGCGCAGGCCGCCGGGTCCGACGCGGTGGACGTGGCCGCGGCAGCCGCCGCGGCGCTGGACGGCGCCGTCCTGCACGGGCTGCAGCCGTCGCCGCTGGTCGCCGACCTCAGCAGCGGCATCAGGAAGCCGGTGCCCGCCGCCCGCGCCGAGGAGGACACCGGCTCGGGCGTCCCCGACCTCACCAAGCACACCGCGGACCCGGGCGACCCGCTGCCGCCGCGCGCCGAGCAGTTGCAGCTGTCCGGCGACATCACCTACGCGCTGCCCTCGCTCGACCTGCTGGAGCGCGGCGGCCCCGGGCGCACCCGCAGCGCCGCCAACGACGCGGTGGTCGCCTCGCTGTCCCAGGTCTTCAAGGAATTCAAGGTCGACGCGGTCGTCACCGGCTTCACCCGCGGCCCGACCGTCACCCGCTACGAGGTGGAGCTGGGCGCCGCGGTCAAGGTCGAGCGGATCACCGCGCTGGCCAAGAACATCGCCTACTCGGTCGCCAGCCCCGACATCAGGATCATCAGCCCGATCCCCGGCAAGTCCGCGGTCGGCATCGAGATCCCCAACAGCGACCGCGAGATGGTCAACCTCGGCGATGTGCTGCGCTCGGCGGAGGCCGCGGGCGAGGACCACCCGATGACGGTGGCGCTCGGCAAGGACGTCGAGGGCGGCTACGTGATGGCCAACCTCGCCAAGATGCCGCACGTGCTGGTCGCGGGCGCCACCGGCTCCGGCAAGTCGTCCTGCATCAACTGCCTGATCACCTCGGTGATGGCCCGCGCCACCCCGGACGAGGTCCGCATGGTGCTGGTCGACCCCAAGCGCGTCGAGCTGACCGCGTACGAGGGCATCCCGCACCTGATCACCCCGATCATCACCAACCCCAAGCGCGCCGCGGAAGCCCTCCAGTGGGTGGTGCGCGAGATGGACCTGCGCTACGACGACCTGGCCGCGTACGGCTTCCGGCACATCGACGACTTCAACGCCGCCGTACGCTCGGGCAAGGCCAGGACTCCGGAGGGCAGCGAGCGCGAGCTGACGCCGTACCCGTATCTGCTGGTCATCGTCGACGAGCTGGCCGACCTGATGATGGTCGCGCCGCGCGACGTCGAGGACTCGATCGTCCGGATCACCCAGCTGGCCAGGGCCGCCGGCATCCACCTGGTGCTGGCCACCCAGCGGCCGAGCGTCGACGTGGTCACCGGGCTGATCAAGGCCAATGTGCCGTCCCGGCTGGCCTTCGCGACCTCCTCGCTCGCCGACAGCCGGGTCATCCTCGACCAGCCGGGCGCCGAGAAGCTGATCGGAAAAGGCGACGGCCTGTTTCTGCCGATGGGCGCGAACAAGCCGATCCGGATGCAGGGCGCCTTCGTCACCGAGGACGAGGTCGCCAAGGTCGTCGACCACTGCAAGGCCCAGCTCACCCCGGCGTACCGCACCGACGTCACCGTCGGCAGCGGCCCGAAGAAGGAGATCGACGAGGAGATCGGTGACGACCTGGACCTTTTGTGCCAGGCCGCGGAGCTGGTGGTCTCCACCCAGTTCGGCTCGACCTCGATGCTCCAGCGCAAGCTGCGTGTGGGATTCGCCAAGGCGGGCAGGCTGATGGACCTGATGGAGTCGCGCGGCATCGTCGGCCCCAGCGAGGGTTCGAAGGCGCGCGACGTGATGGTGAAGGCGGACGAGCTGGACGGCGTGCTGTCCGAGATCCGCGGCGGGGCCTGAGTCCGACACGCGGTGCCGGTCGAAAAGCGGTCGGATTTTTCGGGCAACCGTTTGATCTGTTCATACGTCAACCTCGGCAGGGAGGACGACATCCTGATGGCGGACACAATCCGGCCGTCCGCTTGCCCCCCTGTTTCCGACCCCCCCTAGACTGAACCCCCAGCAGGCGGCTGCACGCTCGAAAGGCGCCCTCGTGTCCCTCGGCAACACGCCCACCGAAGATCGGCCTTCGGTCGGTCATGCCCTCTCTCAGGCCCGCATCGCCGCCGGGCTCACCGTCGACCAGGTCAGCACCGCCACCCGGGTGCGCGTCCCCATCGTGCAGTCGATCGAGCAGGACGACTTCTCCCGCTGCGGCGGCGACGTCTACGCCCGCGGCCACATCCGCAACCTGGCCCGCACGGTGGGACTCGACCCCGAGCCGCTGATCGCGCAATATGCGGCCGAGCACGGTACGGAGATCGCTCCCGCGCCCGTCGCGCCGCTCTACTCGGCCGAGCGGATCCGGTCCGAGCCGCGCCGGCCCAACTGGACCGCGGCCATGGTCGCGGCGATCGTCGCGGTCATCGGTTTCGTCGGCTACACCGCCTTCACCGGGGGAGACGACGGGAACGGCGCGAAGGCCGACCCCGCGCCGCCGACCCCGAGCAGCAGCACGACGCCCACCAGCACCCCGGGTACGCAGGCGCCGAGCGCCGATCCGACGGGCAGTGCCATCGCGGCCGCCCCGCCCGGCAAGGTCACCGTCAAGCTCAGCGCCGAGGGCGGCGTCAGCTGGGTCCAGGCCACCGACCACAACGGCAAGCGGCTCTTCCAGGGCTCGCTCAAGAAGGGCGACTCGCAGACCTTCACCGACGACAAGAAGCTCAAGCTCGTCGTCGGCAACGCGGGTGCGGTGCAGCTCTTCGTCAACGGCAAGGACCTCGGCGCGGCCGGCAGCGACGGCCAGGTCGTCCGCCTGACGTACACGCCCGGCGACCCGACCCAGGGCTAGCGGCGCCGGGGGGCGCCGGGTGTGATCGAGGGGTTCGGGCGGTAGGCGGCCGAGGCGCGAGGGGCGCGACAGGGCAGCGGGTAGTCTGAGTGCATGCCCGAAACCCGTACCGTCGCCCTTGTCACGCTCGGATGCGCCCGTAACGAAGTGGACTCGGAAGAGCTTGCCGGCCGGCTGGCGGCGGACGGCTGGCAGCTCGTCGAGGACGCCGCGGACGCCGACGTGGCGGTCGTCAACACCTGCGGCTTCGTCGAGGCGGCCAAGAAGGACTCCGTGGACGCCCTCCTCGAGGCCAACGACCTCAAGGACCGCGGCCGCACCCAGGCCGTCGTCGCCGTCGGCTGCATGGCGGAGCGGTACGGCAAGGAACTGGCCGACGCGCTCCCGGAGGCCGACGGCGTGCTCGGCTTCGACGACTACACCGACATCTCCGAGCGGCTGCGGACGATCCTGGCCGGCGGCGTCCACGCCCCGCACACCCCGCGCGACCGGCGCAAGCTGCTGCCGATCAGCCCGGCGGACCGCCAGGCGTCAACGGTGGCGCTGCCCGGTCACTCCCAGGAGGGACGCCCGAACGGCGGCGGGTCCGCCGCGGGCGAACCTGCGTCGGTCGATCCCGGGTCGGTCGATCCCGGGTCGGTCGATCCCGGGTCGGTCGATCCCGGGTCGGTCGATCCCGGTCCGGGCGGGACGTCCGCGGCGGCCGGGGGAAGAGCCGTGGACCTCGCCGACCTGCCGGCGGGCGTCGCACCCGCGTCGGGGCCGCGCGCCCCGCTGCGGCGCCGGCTGGACTCCGGGCCTGTCGCCTCCGTGAAGCTCGCCTCCGGCTGCGACCGGCGCTGCACCTTCTGCGCGATCCCCTCCTTCCGCGGCTCCTTCATCTCCCGCCGCCCCTCCGACGTCCTCGGCGAGACCCGCTGGCTGGCCACCCAGGGCGTCACGGAGGTCATGCTGGTCAGCGAGAACAACACCTCCTACGGCAAGGACCTCGGCGACATCCGCCTGCTGGAGACGCTGCTGCCGGAACTGGCGGCGGTCGACGGCATCGAGCGGGTCCGGGTCAGCTACCTTCAGCCCGCCGAGATGCGCCCGGGGCTCATCGACGCGCTGACCTCCACGCCCGGCGTGGTGCCGTACTTCGACCTGTCCTTCCAGCACTCGGCCCCCGCGGTGCTGCGGGCGATGCGGCGCTTCGGCGACACCGACCGCTTCCTGGACCTGCTCGGCGCGATCCGGGCCAAGGCGCCGCAGGCCGGCGTGCGGTCCAACTTCATCGTGGGCTTCCCCGGCGAGACCGAGGACGACCTGGCCGAGCTGGAGCGCTTCCTGAGCGCCGCCCGGCTGGACGCGATCGGCGTGTTCGGCTACTCCGACGAGGACGGCACCGAGGCGGCCGGCTACGACGGCAAGCTGGACGACGACGTCATCGCCGCGCGGCTGGCCCGAGTCTCCCGGCTCGCCGAGGAGCTGACCGCCCAGCGCGCCGAGGAACGCCTCGGGGACACCGTGCGGGTGCTGGTCGAGGCGGTGGACGAGGAGACCGGCGAGGTGACCGGCCGCGCCGACCACCAGGCGCCGGAGACGGACGGCCAGGTCGTGCTGGTGCCGGCCGACGAGGCCTGGCAGGCGCGGCCGGGGACGTTCGTGACGGCGAAGGTGATCGGGACGCAGGGCGTCGACCTGGTGGCGGAACCGCTGGGCGGGGCGGACTCCGTCGGCGCCCAGGGCACTCCGGTCGCCGAGGCGGCCATGGCCGGGCCGGCGGTGGTGGGCAGATGAGCGGAGCCCCCGCGCCGGCCGAGTCCCCCTCGCCGTCCTCGTCGTCGGCTTCCGGCGCGGCTTCCTCGGCCGCCGCCGGTTCGGGCGCCACGGTGGCGCCCGACGCGCTCGTCCACCCGGCGGCGGGCGTCGACCACGCGGCCGACCCGGTGGCGCCGAAGGCCGGCCTGTGGAATATCGCCAACCTGCTGACGATGACCCGGCTGGTGCTGGTCCCCGGCTTCGTGCTGCTGCTGGTCCACGACGACGGGAACGACCCGAAGTGGCGCTCCTTCGCCTGGGCCGCGTTCGCCATCGCGATGATCACCGACCTCTTCGACGGCGAGCTGGCCCGGCGCTACGGGCTGGTCACCGACTTCGGCAAGATCGCCGACCCGATCGCGGACAAGGCGATCATGGGGGCGGCCCTGGTCGGGCTGTCCGCGCTGGGCGACCTGCCGTGGTGGGTCACCGCCGTGATCCTCTTCCGCGAGCTGGGCATCACGCTCATGCGCTTCTGGGTGATCAGACACGGGGTGATCCCGGCGAGCCGCGGGGGCAAGCTCAAGACGCTCACCCAGGGCGTCGCGGTGGGCATGTACATCCTGGTGCTGACCGGTCCGCTGGCCAGCACCCGCGCCTGGCTGATGGGCCTCGCGGTGCTGCTCACGGTGGTGACCGGGTTCGACTACGTACGGCAGGCCGTCGTGCTGCGGCGGGCCGGTCTCGCGGCCGAGCGGGCGCTGTCGCGGGAGGTGGCGGCGGCCGCGTCCGGGGCGGCGCTTGCCTCCGGGACGGTGGTCGCCTCCGGCGCGGGGGCGGCTAGAGGGTCGGACGCCGACGGGTCGGAGGTTGGCGGGTCGGGTGCCGGCGGTTCGGACGCGGAGGGGCGGGGCGCGGACGCGCCGGGCTCGGGCGGGCCGGAGCAGGGCGTATGACGGGCGGTGGCGACACCGCCGCTGAGGTGCTGCGGCTGCTGGAGCGGCGCGGCGGGACGCTGGCGGTCGCGGAATCGCTGACCGGCGGTCTGCTGGCCGCGGAGCTGACCGCGGTGCCCGGCGCGTCCCGGAGCTTCCGCGGCTCGGTGACGGCGTACGCCACCGCGCTCAAGCACGAGCTGCTGGGCGTGGACGGGACGCTGCTGGCCGAACGGGGCGCAGTGGATGCACAAGTGGCGCGCGAAATGGCCGAGGGCGTACGCCGTCGCCTCGGCGCGGACTGGGGCGCCGCCACCACAGGAGTGGCAGGTCCCGACCCGCAGGACGGCCGGCCGGTGGGCACCGTTTTCGTGGCGGTGGCCGGTCCTGGCGGGTTCTCCGAGGTCGCGGCGCTGCTGCTGGCCGGGGACCGTACGGCGATCCGCCGGGCGTCGGTGGCGGCCGTGCTCGATCTGCTCCTCGAACAGCTGCAGAAGGCTTCCGAATAACCGGCCCGGCGTGCGTTCGGCGGTGCAGGACAGGGAAGAACACGGGGAGACGTGATGTTTGCAGCCCTGAGTGAACACGTCTTTGCTCCCCGCACGGCCGGTGCCCGAGGCGGTACGGTGGGGCGAGAAGGATGCGGTACCGCGATCCCGAGGAGGGAGCCACCGATGATTCTGCTCCGTCGCCTGCTGGGTGACGTGCTGCGTCGGCAGCGCCAGCGCCAGGGCCGCACCCTGCGCGAGGTCTCCTCGTCCGCCCGGGTTTCACTCGGCTATCTGTCGGAGGTCGAGAGGGGGCAGAAGGAGGCGTCCTCCGAACTGCTCTCCGCGATCTGCGACGCCCTGGACGTACCGATGTCCGAGGTGATGCGAGAAGTCAGCGACGATCTGTCGCTCGCCGAGCTGGCACAGTCCGCGGCGTCCGAGGCCACTGCCGCACCGATGCGGCCGCTGCTCGGCACAGTCACATCGGTCACGTCCGTCACGTCCACCCCGGACGAACGGATCACCATCAAGGCACCGAAGAAGTCCGCGGAAGCCGTGGACGTCGTCGCCGCCTGATCGCCCGCTGTCCGCCGCGATGCGGCGGATCTGCCTTTGCCGTGTTCGGAATGGCGAGGCAGGGTAGTCGGAGAAGGTCTGAAAACGGGTGTAATCGGCCGTAATGGATCTGATCGCGTCTATCCGCTGGGAGAACCGCATGAGTGTCGTGAAGAGCCCGCTGTCCGAACCTGACCGCAAGTCCGTGGGAGACGCGCTTCAGGGCGCGCTGGTCGACCTGATCGACCTGTCACTGCTGGCCAAGCAGGTGCACTGGAATGTGGTGGGCCCGCGCTTCCGGTCCGTGCACCTCCAGCTCGACGAGGTCGTCGACAGTGCCAGGACCCACTCCGACACCGTCGCGGAACGTGCCTCGGCGATCGGCGTGACGCCGGACGGCCGGGCCGGGACGGTCTCCAAGACCAGCGGCATCGACACGGTGACCGACGGCTGGGTCAAGGACAACGAGGTCGTCGAGATCATGGTCGCCGCGCTGGACTCCCTCATCACCCGGATGCGGGAGCGCATCGAGCTGACGGACAAGCCGGACCCCGTCACCCAGGACATCCTGATCGGCCTCACCGCCGATCTTGAGAAGTTCCACTGGATGTTCCAGGCCGAGAACGTCTGACCGTCCGCTCGCTCGCTCCTGCACGGGAAGTACGGGCTGTACGGGGGCCGCCGGGTGCGGCTCCCGCCGCGAACTCGGGGTCAGAAGGAGGCGGCCGTGCGTGCGCTTCAGGAACTCCCGATATGCCCCTCCGGTCCTCCCGTACCGCCCATTGCCGGGCCTCGGCTCCGGTCGGGACTGGGGCTTTGGCCGCGGCTGGGGCGCCCGCTGCGTTGTGTGATCGGTGTGATCGGCGGGGTGCTGTGGTGGGGGACGCTGCTGCGGCTGGCCGTGGAGCCTGAGGTGGTCGGCCCGTGGCAGAGCGCGCTTGCCGCCGGCGGTTGGAGCCTGGGCCTGATACCGCTGCATGCCGTGCCCGCGGGTGTCCGCCGCCGCGCGGCTCCGGCCTGTGACGCCACGGCCGTCTGAGGACCCGGCTTCTACTGGCTCGGCCCCGGCCCGCGCTGGCACCGCGGACACCAGTACGCCACCCGCCGCTGCCCCTCAGGGCCGTGCTCGCCGACCTTGACCTGGGTGCCGCAGCGCAGGCACGGCCGGTGCGCCCGGTCGTACACCCAGTGCGTACGGCCGCGCCGCGTGTCCCCGGTGGTCACATGGCCGGGGCGGCCCTTGTTGGCCTCCAGCAGCCGTTTGGCCAGCGTCACCAGCTTCTCGGGGGCGGCCACCTCCCCGAACGGCGTCCACGGGGTCACCCCGCGCAGAAAACACAGCTCGGCCACGTAGACATTGCCGATCCCGGCGAGATTGCGCTGGTCGAGCAGCGCCTCACCCAGCGGTCGGTCCGCCTCCACCGCCAGCCTGGCCAGCGCCGCGGCCGGGTCCCACCCCGGCCCCAGCAGATCGGGCCCGAGATGGCCGACCACCTGCTGCTCCTCCGCCGTGGGCAGCAACGCGAGCACCGGCAGCCGGTATCCGACCGCGGTCCTCTCCTCGTTCCCCAGCACCGCCCGCACCTGGTGCTCCGCCCCGCCCCGCCACCGCTCCCCGGGCGCGTAGAGGTGCCAGGCACCGTCCATCCGCAGATGCGAGTGCAGTGTCCAGTCACCCTCCAGCCGCGTCAGCAGGTGCTTGCCCCGCGGTACGACCTCCAGCACCTGCCGCCCCACGAGCTGTACTGTCGCCAACTGCGGCACGCGCAGCTCCGCCCGCACCAGCGCCCGCCCCGCCAGCGCCGCGTGCAACCGCTGGGCGGTCAGCCAGACCGTGTCTCCTTCAGGCACCCCTCCATCATGCCCCGCCCGCCCCCGATGCCGTTCGCACTCCCGGGCCCGCCGGTCGCGCGAGCGCGGGGTGCGCCATGCGGCCTCCGGGCCGCCCAGCGCCCCAGGAGGGGCCGGGGGTACCCCAGGCGAAGCTCTGGCCCCGGCGCGGGCGGCCTACCGGGGCTGCGGGGATCTGCGCACGCCACACGCCGCTCACCGTCGTGCAGCGATGCGCCCAGACCCCGGGGGCCGCGACCCGGCGTTGTGTCCGAACAGGCGTCCACCACCCCCGAGTGGCGCGAGTGGATGAACAATTCCAAGGGGTCGGTGGGTGGGCGTGGGCCGTTTCGCTCCGGCGGATCGGTTTGCGAGAGTGTGGCCATGAGTGACGTTGTTATCCGTCGGGCCGAGTTCGATGACGCGCCCGCGCTGGCAGCCATGCGCTGGCGGTTCAAGGTGGAGGACAGCGGAGATGGAGTCCCCAGGGGTGAAGAGGAGTTCACCGCCGAGTGCGAGCAGTGGCTGCGTTCCCGGATGGCCGGGCTGTGGCGGGTCTGGGTCGCGGAAGTGGGTGGCCGTCCCTGTGGTCACGTGTTCGTGTGTCTCGTGGAGAAGGTCCCGAGTCCCTACCCGGGCTCCGACACCCTCGGCTACGTGACGAACTTCTATGTCGTCCCTGAACAGCGCAATCGCGGCCTGGGCAGGGCCTTGCTCGACGAGGTGACCGGCTATGCGCGCGCTCACGGCCTGGATACGTTGATCGTGTGGCCGTCCGAGCGCAGCGCGCCGCTGTACCGGCGCTGCGGGTTCGACGGACCGGGTGAACTCCTCGAACAGCCCATCGCGCCCAGCTGAGCGAAGTTCTTGCTTGTGACTGCGTGGACGATGCGAGGGCGTCAGGCCAGCTCGACCTCGAACGGCACCGAGGCCGCACCTCCAACCGTGTAGCCGTCCGAGTCCTGCAACGCATCCTCGCGCTCGCCGCCGCCATCTGGCACAACCACCGTACTGGCCCGCCGACCATGCGCGCGCTCACCGCCTACGATTCCTAATCTCTTTGTCAAGCCGCTGTCGTGACGGGTGGTATGGATTCATAGCACCGTCCGTCACGCAGCAAGGCCCACAGGACGTTGACGCGGCGGCGGGCGAGAGCGAGGACAGCCTGAGTGTGCCGTTTGCCCTCGGCGCGCTTGCGGTCGTAGAAGCGCCGGGACTCCTCGCAGTAGCGGATGCTGATCAACGCGGACGTGTAGAAGACGCGTTGAAGGCTGCGGCTGTATCTCTTCGGCCGGTGCAGATTGCCACTGATCTTCCCCGAGTCGCGGGGAGCCGGGGCGACGCCGGCGAACCCGGCGAGACGGTCCGGGGTGGCGAAGGCGGTCATGTCTCCCCCGGTGGCGGCAAGGAACTCGGCGCCCAGCAGGGGGCCGATGCCGGGCATGCTTGCGATCACCTCGGCGTTCTTGTGCTCGCGAAACCGGGCCTCGATGAGCTTGTCGATCTCGCCGACCTGCTCGTTGAGGCGCATCACCTCTTTCGCCAGGGTGTGGACGAGCTGGGCGGTCGGCTTCTCCCCGGTCACGCTGGTGTGCTGGCTCTCGGCGGCTTCCATGGCGGCCTGGGCCAGTTGGGCGGCCCCGCGAACCTTGCGATTGCGCAGCCAGGTCTCCAGTCGACGGACACCGGTCCGGCGGATGGCCGCCGCGGTCTGGTAGCCGGTGAGCAGGACGAGGGGACCGGCGTTGGTCAGGTCCAGGGCTCGTTCAAGGGCCGGGAAAATGCCAGTGAGACGGCCCCGCAGCCGGTTGATCACGCGGGTGCGGTCGTCGGTGAGGTCACGGCGGTGAACGGTGAGGATCTTCAGCTCGGTGACCAGCTCGTCCCCGGGCCGCAGAGGTTGCAGGTCCCGCCGGATCCGGGCCTGGTCGGCGATGACCGCGGCGTCCTTGGCATCGGTCTTGCCCTCACCTCGGTAGCCCTCGGAGGCCCGGCTGACGGCCATGCCGGGGATGTAGAGCGTGTGCTGGCCGTGATTGAGCAGCAGGTCAAGCAGCAGAGCGGCACCACCGTCGGCCAGGTCGATGCCCCAGGTGACCTCGTCGCCCAGGGCGAGGACATCGGCCAGAAGTCTGAGCAGCTCCGGTTCGTCGTTGGCCACCCGGCGGGACAGCAGCCGTCTGCCGGTATCGTCGACCACCACGCAGTGGTGGTGGGCCTTGCCGGCGTCGATACCGGCCCAGATCGCGGTCACACGCACTCTCCACTGGTCGCTTGCCTACCTGCACCACAGACGACCTCGCTGGCGAGTCCCTACTCAGCGATCGGATCGCAATTCCTAATCAGCAGCCGAGTCGTCGCGGGGTGTCGGGCGGCGAATCGTAAGAAGCCACACGAACGGCAGACCACTGAAAGCCACACCCGACACCCCTGGGTGAGCCAACCCTACGAATGGCTCGCTCATCCCGATCAACAAGGTAGGGACCATTGAACCCCTTGGAGTCGATCATCTAGCCACGAAGCAGCGTCGGGTCCAGACGGATGGCCACTGACCCAGGGTGCGGGGAAGTGCGCGTGCAGCCCGCCTCTCAGCGTTGGGCCCGAACGGACCGCCGCTATCCCGGGGGTCGCGGGGGGACTGCGCCCGCAACCCGCCTCTCACCGTCGTGTGGCGGAGACGCTCAGCCCCGGGGGCGCGAGGAACTGCGTGCCTGCCACGACGCAGCGCTGTATCCGGACGGACCGCCGTCACCCCGGGGGCGCGGGGAACTGCGCGACCAGCCCCCACCGAAGGCGCGGGTCGTCACCCGCCCGGAGGGTCTGTTCGGTCCGATCCGGACCACCGGCCCGTGGCCGGCGGGGCGCGCAGTTCCCCGCGCCCCGCGGAGGGGCACCCCCTGCCGGAGGGCAACCGCACGCCCCCGGCCCCGGCGACGCGCATCCACTGACGCAGCGGCAGCCCGGTCCCGGGCCACGCACCCGGGAACACATGCGCACCCCGCAGGGGATCAGTGACCGTCCCGCAACCGCAGCCCGCGGGGCGTCGCATGGAAGCCCGCCGCTTCCAACGCCCGCCCCAGCGGCGAGGTCAACGCGGACTCACCATTGGCACGCTCCACCGTGAGCTTCCCCAGCGCGCCCTCCCGCACCGCCAGCGCCAGCGCGTCCGCCGCGGCCTGCGTACGTATCTCGTCCATCGGCCAGGCCAGCAGCGACTTGCCGCCCCGCTCCACGTAGAGGGCAACCTCGCCGTCGGTGAGCACCACCAGGGCGCCTGCCTTGCGGCCGGGGCGGTGCCCGACGCCCGTCGGCTGCTCGGGCCACGGCAGGGCGGCACCGTACGGGTTGGCCGGGTCCGCCGCGGCGAGCACCACCGTCCTGGCACGGCCGGCCTGCTCCTCTTCCCGCTCCCGGGCCGTACTCAGCGCCCGCAGCCGGTCCACCGCCCCGTCCATCGCGAACTGCGCCGCGCCCAGCCCCTCGACCACATAGCCGCGCCGTGCCTGGCCGGTCTCCTCGAACGCCGCCAAGACCCGGTACGCCGCGGAGAACCCCCCTTCGACGCCTTCCGCCGCCACCGCGCCCCGGGTCACCACCCCGTGCCGGTCGAGCAGGGCGTGGGTGAGGGCGTGGGCCCGCAAGGTCGGGTCCTGCTCAGCTGTCGGGACCAGCGACCAGCGCCCCGCGGTGGTCGGCGGACCGCTGCGGGATGCCGTGGCGCGCGGCACGGCCCGGCTCGCGAGCGAGCTGTACCGGCCGCGCGGCACCGACCGGGGTGCCCTGTGCGCGGTCGCTCCCGCGGTGCGGCCGGAACCG
The DNA here is from genome assembly GCF_036227245.1 of Streptomyces sp. NBC_01477. GTDB lineage: Bacteria > Actinomycetota > Actinomycetes > Streptomycetales > Streptomycetaceae > Actinacidiphila. The sequence continues at coordinate 2,340,662 of NZ_CP109445.1, read as the reverse complement.
AGCAGGGCGCGCAGCGGCGCGAGCGTGTCATTGGTGAGCCGTCCCGACCAGGCCAGATCCCAGACCGCGTCGGCGAGCTGCGGCTCCGTGGCTCCCAGGTCACCGGCTCTCACCTGGTCGGCGATCTGCCGGAAGAACAGCCCGTACCCGCCGGACAGCGCGGTCAGCACGGCCTGGTGGAGCGGGGTCAGCTCCAGCGGTTGCGGCGCCGGGAGCAGCAGCGGCGCGGTGTCGGCGAGGTAGAGCGAGACCCAGCCGTCCTTGCCCGGCAGCGCGCCGGCTCCGGCCCAGAGGATCTCGCCGGAGGCCGTCAGCTCGTCCAGCATCGCCGGGGAGTAGCCGGTGACCCGGGACGGCAGTACCAGCTTCTCCAGCGCGGACGCCGGCACCGACGCGCCCTGCAACTGCTCGACCGCCCGCGCCAGACCGTCCATCCCGCGCAGGCTGTGCGTGCCGACGTGCTGCCACTGCGGCAGGAAGACCCCCAGCGTCGCGGGCGGCACCGGCTCCAGCTCCTGCCGGAGCGCCGCCAGGGACCTGCGCCGCAGTCGGCGCAGCACTGTGGCGTCGCACCACTCCTGGCCCGCGCCGCCCGGCCTGAACTCGCCCTGCACCACCCGGCCGGCCGCGCCCAGCCGGTGCAGCACGCCGTCCGCCACCGCCGCCCCCAGCCCGAACCGCGCCGCCGCCTCCCCGGTCGTGAACGGGCCGTGCGTGCGGGCATAACGGGCCACCAGATCCCCGAGCGGATCCTTCACCGGCTCGGTGAACGCCACCGGCACCCCCACCGGCAGCGCCGTGCCCAGCGCGTCCCGCAGCCGTCCCGCGTCCTCGACCGCCGCCCAGTGCTCGGCCCCGGCGATCCGCACCCGGATCGCCCGCCGGGCGGACTCCAGCTCCGCGGCCCAGCCCGGATCGGCGCCCCTGGCGGCCAACTCCGCATCGGTCAGCGGGCCGAGCAGCCGCAGCAGGTCCGCGACGCCCTCGGCGCTCCTGGCCCGGCGGTCCTCGGTCAGCCACTGCAATTCGCGGTCCAGCTCGGCCAGCACATCGGCGTCGAGCAGTTCGCGCAGCTCGGCCTGCCCCAGCAGCTCCGCCAGCAACCGCGAGTCCAGCGACAGCGCCGCCGCCCGCCGCTCCGCCAGCGGCGAATCCCCCTCGTAGAGGAACTGCGCGACATAACCGAACAGCAGTGATCTGGCGAAGGGCGACGGCTCGGTCGTGGTGACCTCGACCAGCCGCACCCTGCGGGCCTCGATGTCGCCCATCAGCTCCACCAGACCTGGCACGTCGAAGACGTCCTGGAGGCACTCGCGCACCGCCTCCAGCACGATCGGGAACGACCCGAACTCGGAGGCGACCTCCAGCAACTGCGACGCCCGCTGGCGCTGCTGCCACAGCGGGGTGCGCTTGCCCGGGCTGCGGCGCGGCAGCAGCAGCGCGCGGGCCGCGCACTCCCGGAACCGGGAGGCGAACAGCGCGGAGCCGCCCACCTGCTCGGTGACCAACTGCTCGACCTCGCCCTTGTCGAAGGCGACATCGGCGGCCCCCACCGGCGACTGCTCGGGGTCGAATTCCGCCCCGTGCTGCACGGGGGCGACATCCAGCAGGTCAAGGCCCATCAGATCGGCGTCCGGCAGCCGCAGCACGATGCCGTCGTCGGCGTGCATCGCCTGGGCGTCCAGACCGTACTTCTCCTGGAGCCGGGCGCCGAGCGCCAGCGCCCAGGGCGCGTGCACCTGCGCGCCGAACGGGGAGTGGATGATCACCCGCCAGTCACCAAGCTCGTCACGGAAGCGCTCGACCACGATCGTGCGGTCGTCCGGGACGTGGCCGCAGGCCTGCCGCTGCTCGGTGAGATAGGCCAGCACGTTGTCGGCGGCCCAGGTGTCGAGGCCCGCCGCCGACAGCCGCTTCCTGGCCGGCTTCTCGGCAAGCGCGCCCACCTCGCGCAGCCACGCCCCCAGCGCCCGGCCCAGCTCCAGCGGGCGGCCGAGCTGGTCGCCCTTCCAGAAGGGCAGCCGCCCCGGCACACCGGGCGCGGGCGAGACCAGCACCCGGTCCCTGGTGATGTCCTCGATCCGCCAGGACGTGGTGCCCAGGGTGAAGACGTCGCCGACCCTCGACTCGTACACCATCTCCTCGTCCAGCTCGCCGACCCGCCCCCCGCCCTTCTTCGGGTCGGCGCCGGCCAGGAACACCCCGAACAGGCCCCGGTCCGGGATGGTGCCGCCCGAGGTGACGGCCAGCCGCTGCGTCCCCGGCCGTCCGGTCACCGTGTTCGCCACCCGGTCCCACACCAGCCGGGGGCGCAGCTCGGCGAAGGCGTCGGAGGGATAGCGCCCGGCGAGCATGTCGAGCACCGCCGTATAGGCCGAATGCGGCAGGGACGCGAAGGGCGCGGCGCGCCGCACCACCGTCAGCAGTTCGTCGACGTCCCAGCTGTCCAGCGCGGTCATGGCGACGATCTGCTGGGCCAGCACGTCCAGCGGGTTGGACGGCACCCGCAGCGACTCGATCGCCCCCGCCCGCATCCGCTCGGTGACCACCGCCGACTGCACCAGGTCACCGCGGTACTTGGGGAAGACCACTCCGGTGGACACCGCCCCGACCTGGTGTCCCGCGCGCCCGACCCGCTGGAGCCCCGAGGCCACCGACGGCGGCGACTCCACCTGGACGACCAGGTCGACGGCGCCCATGTCGATACCGAGTTCCAGACTGGAGGTGGCGACGACGGCCGGCAGCCGGCCGGCTTTCAGGTCCTCCTCGACCAGTGCCCGCTGCTCCTTGGACACCGAGCCGTGGTGGGCGCGGGCCAGCACCGGCGGGGCGCCACGGGCCGCACCCGACTGGGCCATGACCTCGGCGGGGGAGTGGGCCTCGGGCAGCGGACCGCCCTCCGCGCGCTCCTGGCCGATCTCATTGAGCCGGTTGCACAGCCGCTCGGCCAGTCTGCGCGAATTGGCGAAGACGATCGTCGAGCGATGTGCCTGCACCAGATCGGCGATCCGCTCCTCCACGTGCGGCCAGATCGAGGGCCGCTCGGCCGGACCCGCGGCGGGACCGCTGTGCTCGGCCTGGTCGGCGACCGGTGAGCCGCCCAGCTCGGCCAGATCCGGCACCGGCACCACCACCGACAGCTCGAACCGCTTCTGCGACGGGGGCTGGACGATGGCCACCCTGCGCTGCGGGGACAGATAGCGGGCGATCTCGTCCACCGGGCGGACGGTGGCCGACAGGCCGATCCGGCGGGCGGGCCGGTCCAGCAGGCGGTCGAGCCGTTCCAGCGACAGGGCCAGATGGGCGCCCCGCTTGGTGCCGGCCACCGCGTGCACCTCATCCAGGATCACCGTCTCCACCCCGCTCAGTGCCTCCCGGGCGGCGGAGGTGAGCATGAGGAAGAGCGATTCCGGAGTGGTGATCAGGATGTCGGGCGGCCTGGTGACCAGCGCGCGCCGCTCCGCGGGCGGGGTGTCCCCGGAGCGGATCCCGACGCGTACCTCGGGCTCGGGCAGCCCGAGGCGTACCGACTCCTGGCGCAGGCCCGCGAGCGGACTGCGCAGATTGCGCTCCACGTCCACCGCCAGGGCTTTCAGTGGTGAGACGTACAGCACCCGGCAGCGCTTGCGTGCCTCGGCCGGCGGCGGGGCGGCCGCGAGCCGGTCGAGTGCGGCCAGGAACGCGGCGAGTGTCTTGCCCGAACCGGTGGGGGCGACGACCAGCACGTCGGAGTCCTCGGCGATGGCCGTCCACGCCCCGGCCTGGGCGGGCGTGGGCTCGCTGAACGCCCCCGTGAACCACGCGCGGGTGGCGGGGGAGAAAGCATCGAGGCTGCTGCGACTGGACATGCCACCATCCTGCCTCGCCGCACCGACAGCCCGCTGAGCCAGAACCGCGACCTGTGGATAACTCCTGGCGCGGCCACGCCACAATGGCCTCATGATCCCGCGCGAGCAGGCCAGACACTGGGAGCACCCCGCGCTGCCGGGGGTGGATCTGCTGCACGCCCGCTACATCCGGCACACCTTCCCCCGACATGCCCATGACGGCTATGTGATCGCCGCGATCACCGGGGGAGTCGAGGGCATCGGGCTGCCGGACGGGGCCGAGCGGGCCGGTACGGGCGGTGTCGTCCTGATCAACCCCGAGACCCCGCACACGGCCTACGCGGGCACGGAGGAGGGCTGGGCCTACCGTGTCCTCTACCCCACCCGGCAGGTCGTCGCCGCGGTGGCCGCCGAGATCTCCCTGCCGCGCGGCACCCCGGCCTTCACCACCACCGTCCTGCACGACCCCGCCACGGCCCGGATGATCGCCGATGTCCACGCCGCCGCGGAGCGCGACAACGCGCTGGCGGCCGACACGTGCCTGCGGCTCCTGGTCGCCCGCCTGCTCACCCGGCACGGTGCAGGACCGGTCGCCGCTCGGGGCCGTCAGGGCGGCCGGGACGTCGCCGCCCGGGCACGGGAGATGCTGACGGCCAGGCTCGCGGAACCGCCGAGCCTGGAACAGCTCGCCGCCGAATTCGGCACCAGCCCCTTCGCCCTGCTGCGGGCGTTCAAGGCGGTCTACGGACTGCCCCCGCACGCCTGGCTGACCGGCGAGCGCGTCAAGGCCGCCCGCCAGCTGCTGGAGGCGGGGGTCGCGCCCGCGACCGCCGCGACCGCTGTCGGCTTCACCGACCAGCCGCACCTCAACCGCCACTTCACCCGCATCGTCGGCGTCCCGCCGGGTGCGTACCAACGCGAGCGCAAGAACGTACAAGACCTGGCGCCGGGTGCTTCCTAGCCTGGGCGGGTGACCGCACCACCGATACCCGATCGGGCCGCAGACCGGCCATCGTCCCCACTTCCCTCCTCGTCCCGCTCACGCGTGGTCCGCGACGCCCTCGGCGTCGGTGTGGCCGTGGGCCTGTCCGGTTTCGCCTTCGGCGTGACCTCGGCCGGCGCCGGGCTCACCGTGCTGCAGAGCTGCGTACTGTCCCTGCTGGTCTTCACCGGCGCGTCCCAGTTCGCCCTGGTCGGTGCGCTCGGCGCGGGCGGCAGCCCCTTCACGGCGGCGGCCGGCGCGCTCTTCCTCGGCGCCCGCAACGCCTTCTACGGACTCCGCCTGTCCCAGCTCCTGCGGCTGCCCGCGGTGCTGCGCCCACTGGCGGCGCAATGGGTCATCGACGAGTCCTCCGCGGTGGCGCTCGCCCAGCGTGACCGGGCCAGTGCCCGGCTCGGCTTCACCGTGACCGGTGCGAGCCTGTATGTGCTGTGGAATCTCACCACCCTGCTCGGCGCGCTGGGCGCCTCGGCGCTCGGCGACCCCGCGGCCTGGGGCCTGGACGCGGCCGGTCCCGCCGTCTTCCTCGCGCTGCTGGCCCCCATGGTCAAAGGCCGTACAGAACGCGCCGTCGCGGCCTTGGCGGTGGCCCTCGCGCTGACGGGGCTGCCCCTGCTGCCGGCCGGTGTGCCGGTGCTGGTCGCCGCCCTCGCCGCGCCACTGGTGCTGACGGCCGGCGGCCGAGGCCGCGGCGGAGCAGGCACCGCACCTGCCGGACCGGCGAAGGACGAGGCGCGGCAATGAGCACAGGCGCGAACACCTGGATGGCGATCACCGTGACGGCGGCAGGCTGCTACGCCGTGAAACTGCTGGGTCTGTCCGTACCGGCAGGGGTGCTGGAACGACCGCTGGTCAAGCGGCTCGCGGCCCTGGTGCCGATCGCGCTGCTCGCCGCGCTCACCGCACTGCAGACCTTCGGGACCGATCAGCTGCGCCTTGCCGTCGACGCGCGCGCCGCCGGGCTCGCGGCCGCCTGGGTCGCGGTGCTGCTGCGGGCGCCGTTCCTGGTGGTGATCGCGGCAGCGGTGCTCGTCACCGCGGCGGTACGCGCGCTGTCCGGCGCATGGTGACGGCGGGCGGGATCCGCACGGCGGGCGCGCGATACTGGCAGCCATGCGGTTGACGACTTTCTGGGAACGAATGCGCGCCCACTTCGGTGACGCCTACGCCGACTCCTTCGCACGTGACCATGTCATGGCGGAACTGGGCGGGCGTACGGTCCACCAGGCGCTGGACGACGGCTGGGAGACCAAGGACGTCTGGCGTGCGGTGTGCGCCGCGATGGACGTACCCGCCGCCCGGCGCTGACCCGCCGCCGCCCGGCGCTGACCCGCCGCCGCCCGGCGCTGACCCGCCGCCGCCCGGCGCTGACCCGCCGCCGGCCGGACGCCCCGCGCTGTCCGGCCGGCCACGCCGGAGCCGCAGCCGGCGCACCTGCTGCGCCGAATGAGTCGATATATCAGGACTTTCCCCCCGGGCGGGGCGACACTTGGCGCGTGGCAGGAAGCGACGACACCCCCGATCCGGCCACGCCTCCTGCGCCGCCCCCCGACGGACCCGGACCGCCCGACACGCCGCGCGCGCCCCGCGCCCGTATGCCGCGCTGGCTGCCGCGCGCAGTGGTGCTGACCCTCGCGCTCATCGCCTGCTACCAGTTCGCGCACTGGGCCTTCGACCGGCTCATCGGACTGCTGGTCAACGTGCTGATCTCGTTCTTCTGCGCCGTGGCCATCGAGCCCGCGGTGGACTGGATGGCCACCCGCAAGGTGCGCCGCGGGCTGGCCACCGGCCTGGTCATCCTCGTGGTCCTGATCGCGGCGGCGGGCTTCGTCCTGGCGCTCGGCTCGCTGCTGGTCGATCAGATCAGCACCATCGTGCGCAATCTGCCGCGGTACGTGGACGACGTCGTGGTGTGGATCAACAAGACCTTCCACTCGCACCTCGACACCGGCGATCTCAGGGACAACGTCCTGCACTCCAACTGGGTGCGCACCTACCTCGCGAACGGCGCCAGCAGCGTGTGGGGACTGTCGGCCACCGTCATCGGCACCGTGTTCCAGATCCTCACCGTGCTGCTGTTCACCTACTACTTCGCCGCCGACGGCCCGCGGCTGCGGCGGGCGCTGTGCTCCGTGCTGCCGCCCGCCCACCAGTCCGAGGTGCTGCGGGCCTGGGAGATCGCGGTCGCCAAGACCGGCGGCTATCTCTACTCCCGCGCTCTGATGGCGCTGATCTCCGGGATCGCGCACTACATCCTGCTCCAGGTGCTCGGAGTGCCCTACGCGCCCGCGCTCGCGGTCTGGGTCGGACTGGTCTCGCAGTTCATCCCGACCGTCGGCACCTATCTGGCGGGCGCGCTGCCGGTCCTGATCGCGTTCACCGAGGACCCGTGGGACGCCCTGTGGGTGCTGTGCTTCGTCGTGGTCTACCAGCAGTTCGAGAACTACCTGCTCCAGCCGCGGATCACCGCGCGCACCGTGGACATCCACCCTGCTGTCGCCTTCGGCTCGGTCATCGCGGGGACCGCCCTGCTCGGCGCGGTCGGCGCCCTCATCGCGATTCCCGTGACCGCCACACTCCAGGGTTTCTTCGCGGCCTACGTGCGGCGCTACGAGGTGACCGATCCCCGGGCCTGACGCCCCGGCGGGTCGCTTGACACGGAATTCGAACATCCATTCTTATGTAAGCGCCGGACGGATTCCCGGGTCGGCGGCAAGGATTCGGACCGGAACCGCTGGTCGGAACCGCCCGAGTTATCCACAGGCCGGAGCGACGTCCGGGCGCGTTGTCAGTGGCAGGCGCTAGCGTCGTGGACGTGAAGCGATCGAACCAGACATCCCGGGTGGAGCCCATGGCAGGAAACGACCGCGACAAGGCGCTCGACGCCGCGCTCGCGCAGATTGAACGGCAGTTCGGCAAAGGCGCGGTCATGCGCCTCGGCGACCGGCCGAATGAGCCCATCGAGGTCATCCCCACCGGGTCGACCGCGCTGGACGTGGCCCTCGGCGTCGGCGGACTGCCGCGCGGCCGGGTGGTGGAGGTGTACGGCCCCGAGTCCTCAGGAAAGACCACGCTGACCCTGCACGCGGTGGCCAACGCGCAGAAGGCCGGCGGCACCGTGGCGTTCGTGGACGCCGAGCACGCCCTCGACCCCGACTACGCCAAGGCCCTCGGCGTGGACACCGACAACCTTCTGCTGTCGCAGCCGGACACCGGCGAGCAGGCGCTGGAGATCGTGGACATGCTGGTCCGCTCCGGCGCCATCGACCTCATCGTGATCGACTCCGTGGCAGCCCTCGTGCCGCGGGCCGAGATCGAGGGCGAGATGGGCGACTCGCACGTCGGCCTCCAGGCCCGGCTGATGAGCCAGGCGCTCCGCAAGATCACCAGCGCGCTCAACCAGTCGAAGACCACCGCGATCTTCATCAACCAGCTCCGCGAGAAGATCGGTGTGATGTTCGGCTCGCCGGAGACCACCACCGGTGGCCGGGCGCTGAAGTTCTACGCCTCGGTCCGGCTCGACATCCGCCGGATCGAGACGCTCAAGGACGGCACCGACGCGGTCGGCAACCGCACGCGCGTCAAGGTCGTCAAGAACAAGGTCGCGCCGCCCTTCAAGCAGGCCGAGTTCGACATCCTCTACGGCCACGGCATCAGCCGTGAGGGCGGTCTGATCGACATGGGCGTCGAGCACGGCTTCGTCCGCAAGTCCGGCGCCTGGTACACGTACGAGGGCGACCAGCTCGGCCAGGGCAAGGAGAACGTCCGCAACTTCCTCAAGGACAATCCGGACCTGGCGGACGAGATCGAGAAGCGGATCAAGGAGAAGCTGGGCGTCGGCGTGCCGAAGAAGGTCGAGGCGGCACCGGCGGCCCAGCCGGGCGCCGATGCGGCAGATGCCGCGGCGCCGGCCAAGGCCGAGGTTCCGGCACCGAAGAAGGCTGCCAAGGCCACCGCTGCCAAGGCCTGACGCCATGGCGCGCAGAACCCAGGAGCGCGGCGGCTCTTCCGAGTCGAGGGCCTCGCAAGAGCCGCCGCTCGATCCCGAGGAGCAGGCGCGGGCACTGTGCCTGCGCCTGCTCACCGGGACGCCGCGCACGCGCCGGCAGCTCGCCGACGCCATGCGCAAGCGCGAGATCCCCGACGAGGTCGCCGAACACGTCCTGGAGCGCTTCCAGGACGTGGGGCTGATTGACGATCAGGCGTTCGCCAACGCCTGGGTGGAGTCACGGCACCGCGGCCGCGGCCTGGCCCGCCGGGCACTCGCCCAGGAACTGCGTCACCGCGGGGTGGACGCCGAGTTGGTGACCGAGGCCGTCGGCCTGCTCGACCCCGAGCAGGAGGAGGAGACCGCACGGGCCCTCGTACAGCGAAAACTGTCCGGCACCCGCGGCCTTGACCGGGACCGGCGGATCCGGCGGCTGGCCGGAATGCTCGCACGCAAGGGATACGGCGAGGGGCTGGCACTGAGAGTGGTGCGCGACGCCCTCGCGCAGGAGAAGGACGACGACGACGCCGAGCTGCGGCCCGGCGTCGAGGGACAGGACGCATGGGAATAGCCGAGCGGCCGGGCAGGCAGGCAGAGCGGCGCCCGCACCGGCCGCGGCCTACCGCGTACGCCCGCTGACCCGCGTACCCGCCGCGCCGCTCCCCGGGGCCTCTCGGGCGTCATCGTGCTGGTCGTCGGCGTCCGGGCCGTCCCCCTCGGCCGAGGTCGGCGGACCGCCGCGAGCCAGATCGGCATAGGAGTACAGCTCCGCCGGACGGCAGCCGACCATGGACGTGACCAGATGGCCGTCCGGCCGGATCAGCAGCACACTGTGCGCCGTCGCACCCGGGTAGGTCTCGGCCACCAGCAGTTCCGCCGGAGTGGGCAGCGCGGCGACCGCGGACGCCAGCCGGGGCATCAGCCCGGCCGTCAGCCAGTGCCTGCTCTCCCACACCCCGGTGCCGGGCGCGATCAGGACCACCACCAGCCCCCGCCCCAGCCGGTCCCGCAGGCGCCCGACCGTACCGTCGAGCGCCGTCACCTGCACATCGCTGACCCGGCCGCCCGGCGGCGTGTCGCACCCCGCCACCAGCGGCGACGCCCCGGACCTGCCCCCGCCCGATCGCGGCGCGGGCAGCGCCAGCGGCGAACGCCCGTAGACCCGGGAGGCGGCTGCCGCCCCCCGCCCCAGGTGGCTGTCGGTCAGCAGTTCCGCCTGCCCGCGGGTCGACCCCGACAGCAGCGACTGCCGTACGTTCTGCCAGGCACCGCTCGCCCGGAGCATCGGGAGCACCTGGTCGGTGGCCCGCAGCCGGGCGCCGACCGCGCCGCGCCGCTCGGCCTCGTAACTGTTGAGCAGGAGTTTGGACGCGCCGTCGTGCCACGCGAGGGCCAGCTTCCAGCACAGGTTCTCGGCGTCCCGCAGCCCCTCCTCGACACTCTGCGCCCCGAGCGCCCCCATCAGGTGTGCGGCGTCCCCGGCAAGGAAGACCCGGCCGGACCGCCACCGCCTGGCCAGCCGCTGATGCACCGAGTAGTCGGCGGAGCCCACGACCTCGTAGGGCACGACGCTGCCGCACCACGCGGTGAGCGTGCCGCGCAGCCGCTCCACCAGAGCGTCAGGGGTGAGCGCACGCGCCTGCACCGGCAGCAGCCAGTCCAGCCGCCACAACCCCTCGGGAAGCGGCCGCGCCGTCACCTCCTGCCCGGCCGGCGCCCCCGGCGGGTCCCGGTGCAGCAGGGCCACGCCCGGCTCGGGAAGGTCGGCGCGCACCACCGCCACAGCGTGCCGGTCCACCGCCGTGCGGCCCGGGAAACGCACCCCCAGCAGCTTGCGGACCGTCGACCGCGGGCCGTCGCAGCCCACCAGATAGCTGCCCCGCCACCAGGTGTCGTGCGAGCCGTTGGTGTGCACCGTGACCCCGCGTCCGTCCTGCTCCAGCGCGTCCACCCGGCAGCCCGCCACGATCCGGACGGAGCCGCAGCCGAGCAGCGCCTGCCGCAGGCCGTTCTCCAGCCGGTGCTGCGCGATGTGCACCGGGGCCTCGTCCGCCCCGAAGTCGATCCGCGCCACCTCGTCGCGCCGGCGTACGGTCCGCCAGCCGGTCCAGGCGGCGCCGTCCTCGCGGACGGCGGGACAGCCGAGCCGCTCGACCAGCGCGACTTCTGCCGGACCGAGCACGGCGGTGCGCGAGCGCCGCAGCCCCTCGGCGTCGGCGATCACCTCCGCCTCGTCGAGGAGGATGACGGGGACGTCGCGGCGGGCCAGCGCGAGGGCGAGGGTCAGGCCCACAGGGCCTGCCCCCGCGACGATCACCGGGTCCACTCAGCTGCCCCCGGAAGAAGTGCGGTCACAAAGCGTATGCAACCCACTGCGCCTGCCCACGTCAAGCGACAGTCGCGCGTCGGCGCGGTGCGCCGACAGCACACCGGGCGCATGCCGTACGCACCGGACGGCGCCCGTGACGCGTACCGGCTCGGTAACGGTCGGCACCGTGAGCCGGTACCCCCTTGACGCACCCCCGGCCGATCAGCGTGGATTCGGTCACGGGGGCCGAAATGCGGCCCCCGGCCGCACGGCGGACCGGTGACGGGCAGACCGGCCGCCTCAGGCCGCCGCCGGCCGCGGGAAGGCCGCAGGACAGCCGGACGCACCCCACAGGGCCCGACCGGGCCGGGCCGGACGTGGCCGGACAGAAGGAGGAGACCACAGATGCGGCTGCTGCTGGTGGAGGACGACGACCGGGTTGCCGCGGCCGTCTCCGCACTCCTCGGCAAGCACGGATTCGACGTCAGGCACGCCCGCAGCGGCGAGGAGGCGATCCAGGCGCTGCTGCCCGACGGCGGGCCCTCCTTCGACTGCGTCCTGCTGGACCTCGGCCTGCCCGACCAGGACGGTTTCGAGGTGTGCAGCCGGATCAGGCGCCGGACCGCCACTCCGGTGATCATGGTCACCGCCCGTGCCGATGTCAGGTCCCGGATCCACGGTCTGAACCTGGGCGCCGACGACTACATCGTGAAGCCCTACGACACCGGGGAACTGATCGCCCGTATCCACGCTGTCAGCCGCCGTCTGCCGCTCAGTCCCGCCGGCCTCGCTCCGCCCGGCCCGGGTCCCGGGGGTGGGCCGGCCGCGGGTGCGCAGACCGCCGAACCCGCCGGGCAGCGCACCCGGCTGCTGCTCGGCCCGATCGCCATCGAACTGCCCAGCCGCCGGGTCACCGTGGACGGCGACCCGATCGTGCTGACCCGAAAGGAGTTCGACCTGCTGGCGCTGCTCGCCGGGCGGCCCGGGGTGGTCTTCCGCCGGGAGCAGATCATCAGCGAGGTGTGGCGGACCGCGTGGGAGGGTACGGGCCGCACCCTTGAGGTCCATGTGGCGTCCCTGCGCTCGAAGCTGCGCACCCCGGCCATGATCGAGACGGTGCGCGGGGTCGGCTACCGGCTCGTCGTGCCGTCCGCCGGCTGACCCGCGACCGGCCGAGGTCCCGCACCATGCGCACCCGACTGCTCCCGCTGCTGATCGTGCTGATGGCGGGTGTCCTGCTGGCCCTCGGCATCCCGCTGGCCGCGAGCCTGGCCGCCGCGCAGCAGCAGCGCGTCGTCGTCGACCGGATCGACGACACCACGCGCTTCGCCGCGCTGGCGCAGTTCGTCACCGCTCGCGACGAACAGAAGTCCCTCGTGGACAGTGTGGACGGCGAAAGGCTGCACACATTGCGCACGGAACTCGCCAGATACGAGCAGCTCTACGGCATCAGCGCCGGCGTCTTCTACCGCGACAGCACCGCGATGGCCACAGCTCCCAAGAGCTGGCAGCTGCCCGCCGAAGGCGAACTCTACGACGCCTATGAGTCGGCGCTGCTGGGCCGGCGCGCGCACCACCCGGCGCAGGTGTGGCCCTGGCAGCACCGCAGGCTCGCCATTGCCTCGCCGATCGTGCGGGACGGCGACGTGGTGGCGGTCGTCGTCACCGATTCGCCGACCGGCGCCCTGCGGTCCCGCATCCTGCACGGCTGGATGCTGCTGGCGGCGGGTGAACTCGCGGCCATGGTCATCGCCGTGCTGTGCGCGGTGCGGCTGACCGGCTGGGTGCTGCTGCCGGTGGCGACCCTGGACCGGGTCACCCACGACATCGCCACCGGCCGGATGAAATCCCGCGTCGGGCCGGCCGGCGGGCCGCCGGAACTGCGGCGCCTGATCCGTTCGTTCAACGAGATGGCCGACAACGTCGAGGCCGTGCTCGACCAGCAGCGCGCCTTCGTCGCCGACGCCTCGCACCAGCTGCGCAATCCGCTGTCGGCGCTGCTGCTGCGGATCGAACTCCTCGGCCTCGAACTGCCCGAGGGGCATACGGAGGCCGAGTCGGTCAAGGAGGAAGGGCTGCGGCTGGCCCAGGTGCTCGACGATCTGCTGGGCCTCGCGGTCGCCGAGAGTTCCGGCAGCCATCTGGTGGCCGTGGACATCGTGGCCATGGCCCGCACCCGTACAGCCGCCTGGCGGCCGGTCGCGGACCGGGCGGGCGTCGTCATGGACTTCGGCGCGCCGCCCGTCGGCTCCGCGGTGACCGGGTGGGCCGACCCCGTCGCCCTGTCCAGCGCGTTGGACGCGGTGCTGGACAACGCGATCAAATTCACCCCTGCGGGCTCCGCCGTCACCGTCGTGGTGGCGGCCGACAGCGACAGCGCCAGGGTCGTGGTCGCCGACAGCGGCCCCGGGCTGGCGGACGACGAGCTGCCCAGGATCGGTGACCGCTTCTGGCGCAGCGCCCGGCATCAGAACGTGCAGGGTTCGGGGCTCGGTCTGTCCATTGCGAGGGCCCTGCTCACCCAGAGCGGCGGCGCCATCGGGTACGGCCACCACGATCCGTGCGGCCTTGAGGTCACCCTCACCGTGCCGCGCACGGCTCCGGTGGTGGCGACGTAGCGGCGGACCGCTCGTACATGGCGACGGCCCTGACATGTACGGCTTCCGCGGGTGGCGCGGTCACCTTGGCTTCCACAGCTTCCACAGTTTCCACAGCTTCTACGGCTTTACCGAGCGGTAGTAGCGTTCCGCGCCCACGTGCAACGGCAGCGGATCGGTGAAGACCGCGGTGCGCAGGTCCACCAGTTGGGCCGCGTGCACGACCGTGCCGATGGCGTCCCGGCTGTCGATCACCGCCCGGGTCAGCCGCTGCACCAGCCCGGCGTCCGCGCGGTCGGTGGTGACCAGCAGATTGGCCACCGCGATGGTCGCCACCGCCTTGCCGCCCTGCGCCGAGGGATAGGCGTCGGCCGGCATGACCGCCTGCCGGTAGTAGGCCATGTCGGGACCCAGCGCGTGCAGCGGCGCCACCAGGTCGCCGAGCTGCACCAGCTTGATCCGTGCCACCGGGGACGTCATTGCCGCGACCGCGGCGGTCGGCAGCCCGCCCGACCAGAAGAAGGCGTCGAGCCGGCCGTCGAGCAGCATCGCGGGCGCCTGGTCGATGCCGACCGGCTCCGCCGTCACGTCCCTGTCCATTTCCATGCCCGCCGCGGTGAACAGCCGGCGGGTGATGAGGTTGACCCCGGAGTCGGCCTGCCCGACCCCGACCGTCAGGTGGCGCAGGTCACGGATCGAGTGGACGGGGGAGTCGTACGGCACGACCAGCTGCATGTAGTCGTCGTAGAGCCGCGCGACCGCGCGCAGGTCCGACTTGCCGGGGCCGTCGTAACTTGCCACGGCGTCGGCCGCCGCAATGGTGAAGTCGGACCGCCCCGACGCGACCCGCTTGATGTTGTCGACCGATCCCTCGGTGTGCTGCAGCGTCACATCGACCCCGGGCAGCGCGGTGCGCAGGTCCCCCTGCAGCAGCATCCCGTACTTCTCGTAGACCCCGTTGGCGACGCCTGTCGCAAACGACAGCGGAGCACGCGGATAGCCGGGCCCGCCGGACGGCACCAGCCACCAGACCAGCAGTGCGAGCGCCGACGCGGCGGCCAGCACGGTCTGCAGCGCCCGCCGGCGCCGGGCGCGGCGGCCCTGCGGCCACAGCACACCGGGGCGGGGGAGGTCCATGCCCCGCGATCCTGCCAGGCTGCGGTGATACGCGGAAGGGCGGCCGAATACCGGGCGGCTCCCGCGGGTACGGGCGGCGCCCGCGGGCCGGCGACGGAGGAGGCGAAAGGCGCGGCAATTGGCCGCGCTCTCGACGGCTGCACAAGACAGCGGCAAGACGGAGCGTCACGGCCCGGGAACCACGTACTCTGGGGGATTGTTATGAGCGCGCGTACTTACGAGGTCCGCACCTACGGGTGCCAGATGAACGTCCACGACTCCGAGCGGCTGTCCGGCCTGCTGGAGGGCGCCGGCTATGTACGGGCGCCGGCGGGCTCCGACGGAGCGGACGTCGTCGTCTTCAACACCTGTGCGGTGCGGGAGAACGCCGACAACCGGCTCTACGGCAACCTCGGCCAGCTGGTGCCGAAGAAGGCCGCCCGGCCCGGCATGCAGATCGCCGTGGGCGGCTGCCTGGCGCAGAAGGACCGCGACACGATCGTGAAGCGGGCGCCCTGGGTCGATGTCGTGTTCGGCACGCACAACATCGGGCAGCTGCCTGTGCTGCTGGAACGGGCCAGGATCGCCGAAGAGGCCCAGGTCGAGATCGTCGAGTCGCTGGAGACCTTCCCCTCGACGCTGCCCTCGCGCCGCGAGTCCGCGTATGCCGCGTGGGTCGCGATCTCCGTGGGCTGCAACAACACCTGCACCTTTTGCATCGTGCCTGCCCTGCGGGGCAAGGAGAAGGACCGGCGGCCGGGCGATGTGCTGGCCGAGGTCGAGGCACTGGTCGCCGAAGGCGTCATCGAGGTCACCCTGCTCGGCCAGAACGTCAACGCCTACGGCTCCGACATCGGTGACCGCGAGGCGTTCGGCAAGCTGCTGCGGGCCACCGGCGCGGTCGAGGGCCTTGAGCGCATCCGCTTCACCTCCCCGCACCCCCGCGACTTCACCGATGATGTGATCGCTGCGATGGCCGAGACCCCGACCGTGATGCACCAGCTGCACATGCCGCTGCAGTCGGGCTCCGACCGGGTGCTGAAGGCGATGCGCCGGTCGTACCGGCAGGATCGTTACCTCGGCATCATCGAGAAAGTGCGTGCCGCGATGCCGGACGCCGCCATCACCACCGACATCATCGTGGGCTTCCCCGGCGAGACCGAGGAGGACTTCGCGCAGACCCTGCACGTGGTGCGCGAGGCGCGCTTCGCACAGGCCTTCACCTTCCAGTACAGCAAGCGGCCCGGCACCCCCGCGGCCGACATGGACGGCCAGATCCCCAAGGCCGTCGTCCAGGAGCGCTACGAGCGCCTGGTCGCGCTCCAGGAGGAGATCTCCTGGGAGCAGAACAAGACCCAGGTCGGCCGCACCCTGGAGGTGCTGGTCGCGGAGGGCGAAGGCCGCAAGGACGACGCGACCCGCCGGCTGTCCGGGCGCGCGCCCGACAACAGGCTCGTGCACTTCGAGCGTCCCGAGGGCGGGCAGGCCAGGCCTGGCGACATGGTGACCGTCGAGATCACCTATGCAGCCCCGCACCACCTGCTCGCCGAGCGCCCCGCGCTGTCCGTACGCCGCACGCGGGCCGGCGACGCCTGGGAGCGGCGGACCGCGGCTCCTGCGCCGCAGCCGGTCGGTGTGATGCTCGGGCTGCCGACGATCGGGGCACCGGCTGCCGGGACCGCGGGACCGGTGGCCGCCACGGGTGGCTGCGCGGCCGGCTGAGGCCGGTTCGGAGCGGCGCGGAGGACCGGGAGTCACCGTCCGGTACCGGCGGTAAGGTGTCGATCATGCTGGTCGCCGCTGCCGTCTGCCCCTGCCCGCCGCTGCTCGTACCCGAGGTGGCAGCCGGAGCCGCGCCCGAACTGGACGCGCTGCGGGACGCCTGCGCCGACGCGGTCGGCGTGCTGTCCGCGTCCCGGCCCGACCTGCTGGTCGCCGTGGGACCGGCCGACGTGCCGGGCCGCGTCCCTTTTCCCGCGGGCGCCCGCGGCTCCTTCCGCCCGTTCGGCGTCGCGATGGACGTACGGCTCGGTATGGCGGCGGATTCCGGTGGCGGCGCAAACGACCTACGGGCGCTGCCGCCGTCGCTGGCAGTCGCAGCGTGGCTGCTGCGGGACTGGAAAGCGGGCCCGCTGGAGGGGCTGGGGGTGGGGGAGCAGCTGGCACCCGACCGCTGCGCCGCTGCCGGGCGGGACATTGCCGCGTCGGCGGGGCGGGTCGCCCTGCTGGTGATGGGCGACGGCAGCGCGTGCCGTTCCGTCAAGGCTCCAGGCTATCTGGACGAGCGGGCGGAGGGTTTCGACGCGGCTGTCGGGGCCGCGCTCGCCGCCGCGGACATCGAAGCGCTGGCGGGGCTCGATGCGGAGCTGGCGCAGCAGCTCCAAGCGGCCGGCCGGGCGCCCTGGCAACTGCTGGCCGGCGCGGCGCGAGGTACCGGCCTCGGCGGACAGCTGCTGTACGAGGCGGCTCCCTACGGCGTGGGATATGTCGTCGCCGCCTGGAGCTGACCGGGCGCGTCGCACATGGACAAGCCGCGGAAGGTGGAATTCCGCGGCTGTCCGGTCTCACTCGCCGTCTACCCGCCGCCGTGCGGCGGATGCGGCGTTCCGCCGGGTGCCGGCGTCAGAGCGAGTCGCCGGTGCCCCGGCCGCCCTTGTCGCCCAGCTTGCCCGCGGCGTCCCTCGCCTTGTCCGCGCCAGTGTCGATCTTGTCGCTGTACTTGCCACCGGTCTTCGAGTCGGCGGTTTTCGCCGCCTTGTCGATCCCGGAGTCGACCTTGTCGCCGTGCTGCTCGGCGAGGTCGCCGGCCTTGCCTTTCGCCATGCCGAGCTTGTCCTTGAGCGTGTCCATGAAGCTCATCTGGCACCTTCCCTCGAAGATGACGCGATCAGGGCGGCGACCTCGCCATCCAGCGACCGGGCGGCCGCAAAACAGCGCAAGCATCGCAAAATGCCCTTCTCTCCAGACGATACCCGCGCCGCCGCGAATGCGCGCCGCCAGTCCCCGGTGCCGGGACCGGGGACCGTGAAAGATCCGGCGCCGGATCTTTGGGAGACTGGCACCGTGAAGAACCGTGTGATCGCCGTCGTCGGTCCCACCGCGGCCGGAAAGTCGGATCTCGGTGTCGCTCTGGCCCGGATCCTGGGCGGCGAGGTGATCAACGCCGACTCCATGCAGCTCTACCGCGGCATGGACATCGGCACCGCCAAGCTCCCGGCCGACGAACGCCAGGGCGTGCCGCACCATCTGCTGGACATCTGGGACGTGACGCAGGCCGCCAACGTCGCCGACTACCAGCGGCTGGCCCGCGCCGAGATCGCCCGCCTGCACGCGGTGGGCCGGGTCCCGGTCCTGGTCGGCGGCTCGGGGCTGTATGTCCGCGCCGCGATCGACCCGCTGGAATTCCCGGGCACCGACGCCGCCGTCCGCGCCCGGCTGGAGGCCGAACTCGACATGCGCGGCCCCGGCGCCCTGCACGCCCGGCTGGCCGCCGTCGACCCGGCCGCCGCGCGGGCGATCCTGCCCAGCAACGGCCGGCGGATCGTCCGCGCCCTTGAGGTCGTCGAGATCACCGGCCGCTCCTTCACGGCCAACCTGCCCCGGACCGAAGCGCTGGAGTCCGTCTACGACACCGTGCAGATCGGAGTCGGCATCCCCCGGCCTCTGCTCGACGAGCGCATCGCCCTGCGGGTCGACCGCATGTGGGCGGCCGGTCTCGTGGCCGAGGTACGCGCCCTGGAAGCGGTCGGACTGCGGGAGGGCCGCACCGCCTCCCGCGCTCTCGGCTATCAGCAGGTGCTCACCGCACTCGCCGGAGAGTGCACGGAGGAGCAGGCCCGCGCCGAGACGGTGCGGGCCACGAAACGTTTCGCACGCAGGCAGGATTCGTGGTTCAGGCGTGACGGGCGTGTGCACTGGCTCACCGCCCAGGGCGAGGAACTCACCGACCACGCGCTGACGTTGCTCGAAGAAGCGGTCACAGCCTGATCACGTGATGGCATCGGGACGCTCCGGCGTCCAGGAACAGCCCTTCCAGCGTGCCATCATCGAGCATCTAGCTACGGTGTCGGAGACTTGGGAGGGCGCGTGGCGATGGCAGCCGGCCCACGCGACACCCCCCAGGGGCGCGACCCAGCAGCGGGCTCCTACGAGTCCCATGCGTCACAGGAGATCAACGGCGTCCCGGTCGGAAACGCGGAACCCGTCGACGAACTGGTGCACTTGGAGACCTTGGACGCCCTCGGCGACCCGCTCGATCCCCTCGATCCGCTGGGCTCGATCGACGCCGTTCTGCCGCTCGACGGCGGTCAGTCCTTCGGCGAACTGCGACCGCAACGGCGGCTGAGGATCTGGCAGCTCGCTCCGATCATCGCGCTCGCGGTGGGCGGATCTCTCATGTTCGCTTTTCCTCTCGCCTTCGAATCCGGCGACGCCGGTCCGGTCGTCGCCATGCTCGGCCTGCTGCTCTGCGGCTGCTCCGCGGGCTGGGGTCTGATGGCGGCCCGCCGGGTCGGCCACACCTGGCCGGGCCTGCCTGCCCGCGGGTCGGGCGCCCGGGTCGACTGGCGGTTCGTCGCCGGCTACGCCGCCGTGATCGTCCTGCTCGCCGTGCTGGCGGTCTGGCGCGTCGCCCGGCTGCGCTGACGGCCCGCGCCGCCCGCCCGGCCGTCCGCGTACGATCGACATGTGACTGACACGCACCACGGCGCCGCCCTTTCGACCTTCCTCAAGGGCCACGGGACCGAGAACGACTTTGTGATCGTCCCCGACCCGGACGGTCTGCTCGACCTGTCCGCCGCCCAGGTGGCCCGGCTGTGCGACCGCCGCGCCGGGATCGGAGGCGACGGCCTGCTGCGCGTCGTCCGCTCCGCCGCCCACCCCGAGGCCGCCGCGCTCGCCGACCGGGCCGAGTGGTTCATGGACTACCGCAACAGCGACGGCAGCATCGCCGAGATGTGCGGCAACGGCGTCCGTGTCTTCGCCCGCTACCTCCAGCGGGCCGGCCTCGTCGGCGCCGGCGACCTGGCCGTCGCCACCCGCGCGGGGGTGCGCGACGTCCACATCGCCAAGGACGGCGACGACGGTGCCCCCGGTGGCATCACCGTGGGCATGGGCCGCGCGGTCCTGCCCGACGGAGCCGTCACCGTCACGGTCGGCGCCCGCAGCCGACCCGCGGTGAACGTCAACATGGGCAACCCGCACGCCGTCGTCTTCGTGGACGACCTCGACGAAGCCGGAGACCTCTTCCGGGCACCCGTCGTCACGCCCGCCGAGGCCTACCCCGCCGGTACCAATGTGGAATTCGTCGTGGATCGCGGGCCCCGCCACGTGGCCATGCGCGTCCACGAGCGCGGCTCCGGAGAGACCCGGTCCTGCGGCACCGGAGCCTGCGCCGTCATGGTCGCCGCCGCCCGCCGCGACGGCCTCGACCCCGCGGACACCGGCCGCCCCGTCACCTACACCGTCGACGTCCCCGGCGGCCGACTGGTGGTCACGGAGAACACCGACGGCCGGATCGAGATGACCGGTCCCGCGGTCATCGTCGCCGAAGGAGTCCTCGAACCCGGTCCCGCGGCCCTCCGCCCGGCCCGCTGACTCCCCCCACGCCAATCCGTTACCCGGCTCATTCCGCCAGGAATCCCCGTACACCGTCCCTCGAACGGGTGATGGGGATCACTCTCGGCGAGAGCGTGACAGCCGCACGTGGTGGGCTCGGTAGCATCAATCACCGGCGCGGCCCCGCGGGTCGTGCGAGGGCTTCCGCAGCCGGTCCATGCTGCCGGAGGTGCCGATGAGCGCAGACAACGCGGTGGACGCCGAGCGCGCCGCAGAGGCCCGCCGACGCGGACTGCGACGCATCGATCTGCGCCGGCTCGGCCGGGCCGCACTGCTGGGCACGAATACCAGGGACCGGCTGCCCGGCGCCATCGAACACCTCATCAAGGTCCACCGCGCCCGGCATCCGCAGGCCGGACCGGAAGCGGTCGAGACGCTGCGCCGGGCGTATGTGCTCGCCGAGTCCTCGCACCGCGGCCAGACGCGCAAGAGCGGCGAGCCGTACATCACCCATCCGCTGGCCGTCACGCTGATTCTGGCCGAACTCGGTGCGGAGACCACCACCTTGACGGCCTCGCTGCTCCACGACACCGTCGAGGACACCGACGTGACGCTGGATCAGGTGCGCGAGCACTTCGGTGCCGAGGTGACCTATCTCGTCGACGGTGTCACCAAACTGGAGAAGGTCGACCACGGCGCCGCCGCGGAACCCGAGACCTTCCGCAAGATGCTCGTGGCCGCCGGCAGCGACGTACGCGTGATGTCGATCAAGCTCGCCGACCGGCTGCACAACGTCCGCACCCTCGGGGTGATGCGGCCCGACAAGCAGGCCAGGATCGCCAAGGTCACCCGGGACGTGCTGATCCCGCTTGCCGAGCGGCTCGGGGTGCAGGCGCTCAAGACCGAGCTGGAGGACCGGGTCTTCGCGATCCTCCACCCCGCGGAATACACCCGCACCCAGGCCATGATCGCCGCCAACGCACAGCAGCCCGACCCGCTGGCCACGATTGCCGACGACCTGCGCAAGGTGCTGCGCGACGCGGACATCGCGGCGGAAGTGGCCATCAGGCCGCGGCATGCGGTCTCCGTCCACCGTCTGCTGCTCAAGCGCGGCGGTGCGGACCTCGGCGGCGGCGACTTCGGCAGGCTGCTCGTCCTGGTCGGCGAGGACGCCGACTGCTACGCCGTGCTCGGCGAGCTGCACACCTGTTTCACCCCGGTGATCGCCGAATTCAAGGACTTCATCGCCGCGCCGAAATTCAACCTCTACCAGTCGCTGCACACCGCCATCGCCGACGACCGGGGCCGGATCGCCGAGGTCCTGGTCCGCACCCGCCAGATGCACCGGGTGGCGGAGGCCGGAGTGATCGCCCTCGGCGACCCGCACGCCACCGCCGAGCACCTGCCGTCCCCCGACGGCACGCCGCTGTCCGCCGCGGGCGGCGGTGCGGGACGGACGGCGCCGGGGTCCGCAGCGGCAGAGGTCTGGGGGAGGGTCGACCCGACCCAGCCGGGCTGGCTCGCCCGGCTGCTCGAATGGCAGCGCGACGCGCCCGACCCCGACACCTTCTGGACCGCGCTGCGTGACGACCTCGCGCAGGACCGTGAGATCACCGTCTTCACCGCGCAGGGCGGCGGCGACTCCGGCACGATCCGGCTGCCCGCAGGGGCCAGCTGTGTCGACGCGGCTTATGCCGTGCACGGTGAGGCCGGCCGCCGGTGTATCGGCGTCCGGGTCAACGGCAGGCTGGCGCCACTGGGCACCCGGCTGCGCGACGGCGACAGTCTTCAACTGCTGCTGGACGACGCCACCGCCTCCCGCCCGGCCGCCGACTGGCTCGAGCACGCCACCACCCCGGCGGCCAGGATCGCGATCACCCGCTGGCTGGCACTGCACCCCGCACCGGCGGACGACGACCAGCCCGCCGCCGCCCCGGCATTTCGACCTGCCCGGGCAGGTGGCGGCGCGCCGGCCGGGCAGCCGGTGGCGGTCACCGACCTGCCGGGAGCCGTGGTGCGCCTGGCCCGCTGTTGTACGCCCGTCCCGCCCGACGCGGTGACGGGCTTCGTCATTCGCGGCGGCGCCGTGACCGTCCACCGCACCGAGTGCCTCACCACCGCCCGGATGATCGCGACCGGCCGGACCCCCGTACCCGTCGGGTGGCGGGAGGGCACTCCGGCCGGCGGTTACCGCGCCACGGTGCTCGCCGAGGCGCTGAGCCGCCCGCGACTGCTCGCCGACCTGACCGAGGTGATCGCCACGGAGGGCGTCGGCATCGTCTCGGCCGCGGTGGAACCGCCGCAGGAGCACCGCGTACGGCACACCTACACGGTGGAACTGCCCGACCCCCAGGCTCTCGCCGGACTGATGCGCGCCATGCGGGCCGTACCCGGCGTCTACGACGTCTACCGCGCGAAGCCCGCCGTCGCCGCGGGCCGCGGCTGACCGCTTCGCTGCTGTCCTCCACTTACGCACCGCACTCACTCCTCGGATCTGTCATCGACCGGTTTGGCCGGTCTCGATGATTACTCTGAGTGAACGGGTGGTCGCGAGGGGCGGTTCCCGGCACGCTTCACCCGTACGGGTGGTCTGCGTGCTGCGCGCACTCGCGGGGAAACCCGCGTGACCGCGACGGTCCGGCGTGCGACCATCGTAGTGACGGCGCGAACGCGTGCCGGACCCTGACCGTACGACCTAAGGATCCGATGACCTCCTCCTCTTCTTCCTCTTCGAACGACCGCCAGCGCCTCCCTGAGAGCCTTCGGGCCGACGCCCTGATGGAAGAGGACGTCGCCTGGAGCACGCACATCGACGAGGAGCGGGACGGCGATCAGCTCGACCGCTCCGAGCGGGCCTCGCTCCGCCGGGTCGCGGGACTGTCCACCGAACTGGAGGACGTCACCGAGGTCGAGTACCGCCAGCTGCGGCTGGAACGCGTGGTGCTCGTCGGCGTCTGGACCTCTGGCACCGTGGACGACGCCGAGAATTCGCTGGCCGAACTCGCGGCGCTCGCCGAGACCGCGGGCGCCCTGGTCCTGGACGGCGTCATCCAGCGCCGCGACAAGCCGGACCCGGCCACCTACATCGGCTCGGGCAAGGCGCAGGAGCTGCGGGACATCGTGCTGGACAACGGCGCCGACACCGTCGTCTGCGACGGTGAGCTGAGCCCCGGCCAGCTCATCCATCTCGAAGACGTGGTCAAGGTCAAGGTCGTCGACCGCACCGCGCTGATCCTCGACATCTTCGCCCAGCACGCCAAGTCCCGTGAGGGCAAGGCGCAGGTCTCGCTCGCCCAGATGCAGTACATGCTGCCGAGGCTGCGGGGCTGGGGCCAGTCGCTGTCCCGGCAGATGGGCGGTGGCGGCTCCGGCTCGTCCGGCGGCGGCATGGCCACCCGTGGCCCCGGTGAGACCAAGATCGAGACCGACCGGCGGCGTATTCGCGAGAAGATGGCCAAGATGCGCCGGGAGATCGCGGAGATGAAGACCAGCCGCGACCTCAAGCGCCAGGAGCGCAAGCGCCACAAGGTGCCGTCGGTGGCCATCGCCGGCTACACCAACGCGGGCAAGTCCTCGCTGCTCAACCGGCTGACCGGTGCCGGCGTCCTGGTGGAGAATTCACTGTTCGCCACGCTGGACCCGACCGTACGCCGGTCGGAGACGCCCAGCGGGCGGCTCTACACCCTCGCCGACACCGTCGGATTCGTACGGCACCTGCCGCACCATCTGGTGGAGGCCTTCCGCTCCACCATGGAGGAGGTCGGCGACGCCGACCTGATCCTGCACGTGGTGGACGGCTCCCACCCGGTGCCCGAGGAGCAGTTGGCCGCGGTCCGTGAGGTGTTCCGCGATGTCGGCGCGCTGGACGTGCCCGAGATCGTCGTGATCAACAAGGCGGACGCGGCCGATCCGCTGGTGCTCCAGCGCCTGCTGCGCAACGAGAAGAACGCCATCGCCGTGTCGGCACGCACCGGCATGGGCATCGACGTGCTGCTGCAGATGATCGACGACGTATTGCCGCGCCCCGACGTGGAGGTGGAGGCCCTGGTGCCCTACACCCACGGGGGGCTGGTGTCCCGGGTGCATGCGAACGGCGAGGTGCTCTCCGAGGAGCACACCGGCGACGGCACGCTGCTCAAGGTCCGGGTGCACGAGGAAATGGCGGCGGAATTGGCCCCGTTCACGCTCGCCACGCACCACTGACCGACCCGGCGCGGCATCGCGGTCCGCCGCCCGATGCCACGACCGGCGCCGCATGGGTAAGGCCCCGTCTCCCGGAGACGGGGCCTTACCCATGCGGCGATCGCTCAGCTGAACTTCTTGCTGACCGCGTCGAAGACCTTCTTGGCATCCGCGCCGAGCCGCGGGCCGGCCAGCCAGGTCGCCTTCACCGGGCCGATCGAGGTGTTGCTGACCAGAGCGGTCGTTCCGTCCGGCCGCTTGGCGAACCATCCCCCGCCGGAGGAACCCCCCGTCATGGTGCAGCCGATGCGGTATTCCGTCGGCTGCTGCGCGTCGAGCGACAGCCGCCCGGGCTTGTCCGCGCAGTTGTACATCCGCTGACCGTCATAAGGCGACGCCGCCGGATATCCCCACGCGTTCAGCGTGCCGACCTGCGCCGCCGGCGGGGCGTCGAACCACACCGGCATGGCCGAGCCCACTGTCTCCTCCAGCGACTTGCCGCCCTTCTCGGGCGTCACGTGCAGCACGGCGAAGTCGTACGGCGAGCCGCTGCCGCCCGACTCTGCCCCCGTGTCGATCCACTGCTGCGACGTGCTCGCACCGTCGGCCCAGAACACCCCGTACGGCGCGAGCACGTCGCGCTTGGCACCCTTGAGCGCGGCGGCGCTCCTGCCGGAGTCGTTGTAGGCGGGCACGAAGGCGATGTTGCGGTACCAGCCGCCCTCCGCTCCCGCGTGCACGCAATGGCCCGCCGTCCAGACCAGGTTGGACTTGCCCGGGTGCGCCGGGTCCTGGACCACGGTGGCCGAGCAGACCATCGAGCCCTTGGGGCTGTCGAAGAACAGCTTCCCGACATCAGGCGCGCTCTGGTGATAAGGCGTCGCCGCCGCCCGCGCCGCCACCGGCGAGGGCGCCCGGTCGGTCTGGCCCTGGTCGGCCGGGACGTCGGCGGGGACATTCTTGTCCTCCGGGTCTGCGCCCTTCATCCGGTCGTCGTTCCACAGCCCGTCGATCACCGGGTTGACGAAATCCGCCGCCTTGCGCAGCCATTGGGACCGGTCCCAGTTCTTCCAGGCCCCGTCCTTGTACGCCTGCTCCCACTTCTTCAGGTCGGCGAGGCTGGTCGGCAGCGACGTCGGAAGGGAGAGGTCGAGTTTCGGCTTCGCCGTCGTCGACCGCGCCGACGTGGGCTTGGTGTCGCCCCCGGCGTCCGACGACTCGCACGCACTTGCCGTGGCCACGAGCACCACAGCTGCCGCAGCCGCCATCAACGACCGACGTATCGATGACATGAACGTGAGCCCCCCACGAAGTCCGCGTGCCCGACGTGCTGTTGCCTGCCGGCACGGACGGCGCACGGGAACGCCGTCGGTGTGAGGGACGGTCACCGGCCGCTCACCGGTTCCGCCGGGAAAGTTCTGTGCGCGGCCCGTGATCGGTCCGTCACCACGTCGTTAGTACGGACGGGGGACGAACCGACTGCAAGCGACTCGGAGGAGACAGCACGTGGCGGCCATTTCGAGCGCGCCGGGACATCTCGCGGCGCCAGCCGACGGATACGACGACGGCGGCGCCACGGTGGCGGAGGGGATCCTGCGCAGACAGGCACAGCGCGAGTCGGCCGCCCGCACCTATGCGCGCTCGCTGCCCGTGGTCCCTGTCCGCGCCCGGGGCATGACGATCGAGGGTGCGGACGGCCGCCGCTATCTGGACTGTCTGTCGGGAGCGGGGACCCTCGCTCTCGGGCACAACCACCCCGTCGTCCTGGAGGCCATCAGAGGCGTCCTCGACTCCGGTGCGCCGCTGCATGTGCTCGATCTCGCGACCCCGGTCAAGGACGCCTTCACCACGGCCCTGTTCGAGACGCTGCCGCCCGCACTCGCCGAGCACGGCCGGATCCAGTTCTGCGGGCCCGCCGGCACCGATGCCGTCGAGGCGGCCATCAAACTCGCCAGGACCGCCACCGGGCGCGACGGGCTGCTGGCCTTCTCCGGCGCCTACCACGGCATGACCGCGGCGGCACTCGCCGCAACGGGTGACACGGCGGTGCGCGCCGCCCTGCACGGACCCGACACGCAGGTCACCCGGCTGCCGTACCCGTACGACTACCGCTGCCCATTCGGTATCGGCGGGGAGCGGGGCGCCGAGCTGGCCGCGCGCTGGACCGCGCATCTGCTGGACGACCCCAAGGGCGGGGTGCAGCCGCCCGCCGGGATGCTCCTCGAAGCGGTGCAGGGCGAGGGCGGGGTGATCCCCGCGCCCGATACCTGGCTGCGGCGTATGCGGACGATCACCGCGGACCGCGGAATCCCGCTGATCGTGGACGAGGTGCAGACCGGGGTCGGCAGAACCGGCACCTTCTGGGCCGTCGAAAGAAGCGGCATCGTGCCCGACGTCATGGTGTTGTCCAAGGCCATCGGCGGCAGTCTGCCGCTCGCCGTCATCGTCTACCGCGAGGAACTGGACGGCTGGCTGCCCGGAGCCCACGCCGGGACCTTCCGCGGCAATCAGCTGGCCATGGCTGCGGGCACCGCGACCTTGCGCTTCGTACGCAGGCACGCCCTGCACGAACGCGCCGGGACGATGGGCGCGCACATGGCTGGCCGCCTGCGGGAACTGGCCGCGCACCACGCCTGCATCGGTGACGTACGGGGCCGCGGCCTGATGATCGGCGTCGAGATCGTCGACACCGACGCGGAAGGGGACGACCGCGGCGTGCTGCCCGCCGCACCGCACCTCGCCGCGCGCGTCCGGCGCGAGGCCCTGCGCCGCGGCCTGATCGTGGAACTCGGCGGCAGGCACGGCAGTGTCGTCCGGCTGCTGCCCCCGCTGACCATCACCGACGAGCAGGCCGAGACCGTACTCGAACGCTTCGCCGGCGCCATGGAAGCCGCCTGCGCCGGCGCGCCGGGGGCCGCCGCATGACGCCCGCATCCGGCATCCCCCGCACACCCGTGGCAATGACCAGTGGAGCCCACGTATGACCGCCCCCGCAGAAGTCGTCATGTCCCCGGCCGCCGACCTGACCGGCGTGCCGCTCCAGCGCCCGCGCCCTCCGCAGGCCGCCCGGGCGTTCGAGCCCAAGGCGCCGGACGGCGTCGGCCTGGACCCGATGCAGCATCCCGACGCCTATGGTGTCGCCGACGCGGCGGCGATCGACAACCTGCTCCGATGCTGGGTGCGCGAAAGGGGGCTGCCGCGGCCCGCCGACGGCGTGCTGCGGATCGCTTTGCCGGCCAGCGGTATCGAAGCCCGGGCGGCCGTCCGCCACTGGTCGCCCACCGGGCACCACTGCTTCGGCGCGGTCCGCCCGACCTTCACCGGCCCCGCACTGACCGCCGTCGAGCTGTCCGCCCTGCTGGTCAGGGACGTCGGCGGTGCACCTGTGGAGGCCGCCGACGTGGTCGCCCGAGTGGCCGATTCGGTGCGCCGCACAGCCGCCTTCGTCGCGGCCCGGCGCAGCCGGCCGGGTCCCGCCGACCCGGAACTGCCCTTCCTCGACTCGGAACAGGCCCTGATCCTCGGGCATCCGATGCACCCCGCGCCGAAGAGCCGCGAAGGGCTCAGCGACGCCGAAAGCGCGGTGTATTCCCCCGAGACACGCGGCTCGTTCCGGCTGCACTGGCTCGCCGTGGACGCCGCGCTGCTCGCCACCGACTCCGCCTGGACCGACCGGGGACGCCCGACCGCGGCGGTCGACCTGATCAGCTCCTTGGCAGGTCCCGGGCTTGCCCGGCCGGAAGGCACCGCGCTGCTGCCGTTGCACCCCTGGCAGGCGCGCGACATCCGGCACCGGCCGGCCGTGCAGGCCCTCTTCGACGCCGGGCTGCTGCACGACCTCGGCCCGTACGGCGACGCATGGCACCCCACCTCGTCGGTGCGCACCGTCTACCGGCACGACGCACCGGCGATGCTCAAGCTGTCCCTGGGCGTCCGCATCACCAACTCCCGGCGGGAGAACCTGCGCAAGGAACTGCTGCGCGGCACCGAGGTCCACCGGCTGCTCCGCAGCGGGCTGGCAGCACAATGGCGCGCCGTCCACCCCGGGTTCGACATCGTGCGCGACCCCGCCTGGCTTGCCGTGGACACCGCGGACGGCGAGCCGGTCACCGGTCTCGACGTCGTGCTCCGGCACAATCCGTTCGGTCCGGGCGACCCCGTGCACTGCATTGCGGGACTGACCTCACCGCGCCCCTGGCCGTCCGACGGGGCGGCGCCCGTCCTCAGGTCCCGGCTGGCCGTGCTGGTCGGCCGGCTCGCCCAGCGCACCGGCCGGCCGGCCCCGGCCGTCGCCACCGAGTGGTTCCTGCGCTACCTCGACGCCGTGATCCGCCCACTGCTCTGGCTGGACGGCGAGACCGGCATCGCACTCGAAGCACACCAGCAGAACACCCTGGTGCTGCTCGACGCGGACGGCTGGCCCTGCGGCGGACGCTACCGGGACAACCAGGGGTACTACTACCGCACATCGCACCGGGCCGACCTGGAGCGGCGGCTGCCGGGTGTCGGAGCGGCCAGCGACACCTTCGTCGCCGACGAGGTCGTCGATGAACGCTTCGCCTATTACGTCGGCATCAACAACGTCTTCGGCCTGATCGGTGCGTTCGGGTCGCAGCAACTGGCCGATGAGCGGGTGCTGCTCGCCGCCTTCCGCCGCTTCCTGGCCGGGGCGGCCCAGAGCGGCAGCAGCAGCCTGCCGGGGCTGCTGCTGCACAGCACGGAACTGCGCTGCAAGGCCAACCTGCTGACCCGGCTGCACGGGATGGACGAACTCGTCGGCCCGGTCGACACCCAGTCGGTCTACGTCACCATCGCCAATCCGCTGGCCGTCTGACAGGCGCCGCGCAGAAGAGGAGGAGTCATCTTGGCACCCGCCGACCCCGGCACCGACGACACCCTCGACCTGACGCTGCCACCGGAATTCCTCGCGCTCTTCGCCCCTCCCGACGCCCCGTACGGCAGGAGCGCCCCCGGCTCCCGGCCCGGGCGCGCCGACCCCGACCACTGCCTGGTCGGAGACATCGCGCGATGGGCCCCGGCCGACACACCTGCCGGACCGTTTCGCCTCGTGCCGGTCGACGCGGAGCGCGACCTCGCCCTCGTCACCGGCTGGATGAACGACCCGGCGGTCGCGCAGTTCTGGGAGCTGGCCGGCGAGCCCGCGGTGACCGGACGGCACCTGGACGCGCAACTCGATGGCGACGGCCGCAGCATCCCCTGCCTCGGCCTGCTCCACGGCACCCCGATGAGCTACTGGGAGATCTACCGCGCCGACCTCGACCCGCTGGCCCGGCACTACCCGGCCAGGCCGCAGGACACCGGCGTCCATCTGCTCATCGGAGGAGCGGCCGACCGCGGCCGCGGGCTCGGCAGCACCCTCATCAGGGCGGTCGCCGACCTGATCCTGGAGCACCGGCCCGGCTGCTGCCGGGTGGTCGCGGAACCCGACCTCCGCAACACCTGCTCCGTGGCGGCCTTCCTCGCCGCCGGTTTCCGGCTGTCCGCCGAAGCCGACGTCCCGGGCAAGCGCGCCGCCCTCATGATCCGCGACCGCTCCTTGCGCCATCTGCTCTGACCAGCCGTCTCCGGCCCCCTTTCCACCCGCCTGCACCCCCAGGTCCTCCGCAGGAGTCCACCGTGATCACCACACCCCCTTCCTCCGACTCCGCCGCCTGGCAGCGCGCGGCCCGGCGCCTCCTGGCGAAGCTGCTCGCCGAATTCGCCTACGAGGAGGTGATCGTCCCGGAACCGGACCCCGCGGCGGGCGCGACGGCGTACCGCCTGCGGCTCAGCGACACACTCACCTACCGCTTCCGCGCGCGCAGGGGCGCGTACGGCAGCTGGCGGGTGGATCCCGCGAGCATCGGCCCGAACGGCGATCCGCTGCACTTCCTCAGCCACGCCCACGACGGCGTGCTCGGGCTGAGCGGTGACACGACCGGCCACCTCATCCGCGAAATACTCGCCACGCTGCGCGCCGACCTGCGGCTCGACGCGGGCGCGCTGCGCGCCGCCGACCTGGCCGACCTGGGCTACGCGGAGCTGGAAGGGCACCAGACCGGACACCCCTGGCTGGTCGCCAACAAGGGGCGTATCGGATTCTCCGACGCCGACGCGGCCCACTGGGCGCCCGAAGCCCGCAGACACCACCGGCTGCCGTGGATCGCCGTGCACCACAGCCTGGCGCGATACCGCGGTGTCGACACGCTCGCCACCCCCGATCTGCTCTACGCGGACGAGATCCCGCCCGTCACGCTGGACGCCTTTCACCGCACCATCGCCGGCCGTGACCGCGCCCCGGCCGACTACCTGCTGCTGCCCGTGCACCCCTGGCAGTGGGACAACGTGGTCCTGCCGCTCTTCGCGCCCGCTGTCGCCGACGGGTCCATCATCGCCCTCGGCACCGACAACGACCTCAGGCTGCCCCAGCAGTCCATCCGGACCTTCCTCAATACCAGCCGCCCGCAGCGCCGTACGGTCAAACTGCCGCTGTCGGTGCTCAACACCCTGGTGTGGCGGGGCCTGCCCACCGAACGCACCCTCGCCGCCCCGGCCGTCACCGCGTGGGTCGAGCGACTGCGTGCAGAAGATCCGTTTCTGCGTGACGAGACCAGGGTGATCCTGCTCGGCGAGGTCGCCTCGGTGACCGTGGCGCACCCGCAGTACGACCGGCTGCCGACCGTCCCGTACCAATACCGCGAACTGCTCGGCTGTATCTGGCGCGAGCCGCTGGCCGCGCATCTCGGACCCGGGGAGCGCGCGCGTACGCTGGCCGCGCTGCTGCACACCGACCCGGACGGCCGCTCCTTCACCGCAGAGCTCGTCGCGCGTTCCGGCGTCACCCCTGCAACGTGGCTGCGGCACCTCTTCGGCGCCCTGCTGCCGCCCCTGCTGCACTTCCTCTACCGCTACGGCACGGTCTTCTCCCCGCACGGCGAGAACGCCATCGTCATCTTCGACGAGCACGACCTCCCGGTGCGGCTCGCGGTCAAGGACTTCGTCGACGACGTCAATGTCAGCGCCGAAGCACTGCCCGAGCACGACACGATGCCGCACGATGTCCGGGCGGTACTGCTGACCGAGGCCCCCGGATTCCTCACCCAGTTCATCCACTCGGGCCTCTTCGTGGGCGTACTGCGGTATCTGGCGCCCCTGTGCGAGGACCAGCTGGGGGTGCCGGAGGCCGACTTCTGGGGCCTGGTCCGCGACGAGATCGTCCGCCACCAGAAGAGGTTCCCCCATCTCAAGGAACGTTTCGCCAGTTTCGATCTGCTCACGCCGCGCATCGCGCGCCTGTGCCTCAACCGCAACCGGCTGCACCTCGACGGCTACCGCGACCGGGCCGAGCGGCCCCACGCCGCGGTCCATGGCACCGTGCCCAACCCCTTGCACGCGGTCTGACCGCGGGCCGCACCGCGGCCGCTGCCCAGCCGATACGATCGCGGCACCGGTCGTACCGCGGAGGGATGGGGGCGGATGCGCGAGGAAACGGGCGTCGGATCCTGCCCGGAATGCGGCACGCCGGGCTCCTTCGCCGGCCAACTGGTGTGCCAGGGCTGCTTCGTGCCGTTCGCACTGATGGCGTCGGTGCACGCGGCGGCAGAACCGCCGCTCTCCTCCACGGCCGCGACCGAACGGCTGTCCCGGCCCGGCGCGCCGCAGCCGGCGGTGAGTGGACCCGACACGCCGGGAGCCGGGCAGGCCCACGCAGATCCTGGACACCCCGGTGCGGAGTCCGAATACACCCGGGTCATCAACGTGATCCCCGGCTCCCTGCCCAGGCCCGCGCGGACCCGCAGGGATGTGCCCGTCCACGCGCTGCGACTGCACTTCCCCGGCGGCCAGATCGTCGAGGTGGCACCCGGCTACTCGATCCGGCTCGGCAGGGACCCGCAGCTGTGCCCGGCTGTCACCTTCCTCGCCGACCGCGACAATCTGTCGCGGATTCACGCGAAGGTGGGGGCCGACGCCGACGGCGCGGCATGGATCACCGACGAGGGATCCACCAACGGCACCTATGTGCGGGGCTACCGGCTCGCGGCGAACGACACAGCGCCCCTGAGACCGGGGGACACCTTCCGGCTCGCCGCCGACGTCAATGTCAGTGTGCTGCCCTGACCGACGCATAGGCGGCGGCGCACCGGGCGAGCGGGTGGTCGGCGCCGAGCGCCCGCGCGGCATTGCCGGCCAGCTCCTCCAGCTGACGGCGGGTCGTTTCGATGCCGTTCAGACCCTCGAGCGCCCGCACCCGTCCGAAAAGCGCGGCAAAGGACGCGGCTTCGTTGTCCGCGCCCTGGCGCAGGATCTGCTGCCGTGCCTGCCAGTAGCGGTCGTCCGCGTCGTGGAAGCGGCCTGCGGCGAGCAGCGCCTCGCCCTCCTCGAGCAGCGTCCACACCAGGTGCCGGGCGCCGCGGTCCAGGGCGGTCGGCGTCCGCCGCAGTGCCGCCGGCCGCATCAGTCCGCGCAGCAGCTCGGCCACCGCGGCGGCGCTGGCCGGGCGGTCCCGCGGAGCCTTGGCGAGCAGCTGGTGCACCAGCCGGGCCAACTCCAGGGGCACCTCGGGGCGCCGGTTCACAATCGGCTCGGGCTCCTCGTGCACGTGGAGATAGGCGTAGCCGATGTAATTGCCCGCGGTGAAGGGCGGCCCCTCGGCGAGCATGGCGTAGAGGACGCAGCCCAGCGAATACAGGTCCGACTGGGCGGTGACCTCGCCGCCCTGCGCCTGTTCCGGTGTGAAATACGGCGGCGATCCCAGCAGCGCCTGCGGCTCGGTGTACCGCGTGACATTCGGGTCCTGCGGGGCGACCAGCCCGAAGTCGCAGATCTTGACGACGCCGTCCGGGAGCAGCATCAGATTCTCGGGTTTGATGTCGCGGTGCACGAGACCCCGCTCATGGGCGTGCTGCAATCCGGCGCAGATCTGCGCGCCATAGGCCAGGACGTCCGGCACCGGCAGGCCGCCGCGGTCCAGCAGGACATTGCGGAAGTCGGTGCCGGACAGCAGCTCCATGACGATGAACGGCCGTCCCTCGTGCTCGCCCGCGTCGTGGATCGTCGCCACATTGGGGTGGCTCAGCGCGGCGGCGGCGACCGCCTCCCGGCGGAAGCGCCCCTGACGCTCGCTGCGTTCGGCGTCCGCCCACTCGGCGCGCAGCGTCAGCACCTTCACCGCGACCCGCCGCCCCAGGCCCTGGTCGACCGCCGCGTAGACCTGCCCGAACCCGCCGCCGCCCAGCAGCTCCTCCAGCCGGTAGCGGCCGCTCAGGACCGTACCGGCACCGACGTCCGTCGCCACGAGAACCCCGTTCACTCGATGTCGTGCAGCGGCAGTTGCATCATCGTGGGTCCCGCTGCCGCGCCGCCTTCCCGCTGTGCGACCGTACCGTCCGCCGGGTCGGTCTCGAAGACGAATCGGCGTCCGCTGCGCAGGAGTTCCAGGCGGTCGTGCAGGACGACGGAGTCGCCCTTGCGCAGCCTGCGGGCGACGCTGCGCTCCAGCGGCACAGTGGTGTCGCCGCCGGGAAGGCGGCGCCGTACGCGGGTGCCGTTGGCGCTGCGCTCGTCCAGCACGGTCAGCGCGCCGCCGTCGTAGGCCAGCAGCACATGGGTACGGCTCACGGACTCCACGGCGCTCTCGTCGATCCACGCGCCGAGCGCCACGCCGCCGTCGGCCGGTGCGCGGCCCACTGCCACCGGGGCGCCCTTTGTCACCATGAAGCGGCCGCGCACGGTGCCGTCCATGACCACCTTGACCTGGGCGTGGGGGCACAGCGGCCCGGTGTCGGTGAGCTGCACGCCGTGCGTCGGGCACAGCACGCGGTCCTTGCGGCGGCGCGGCAGCGCGGTGCCCGGCCGGCCGGCGAAGCTAGCACCGGACGACGGGAGCGGTCCCGGAGACGACCGGCGATGGCGCAGCGGAGCGGCGCTGTCGGTGGCTGGCCGTAGGCTTGCCTTCCTATGACTGACACGCCCCCACCCGCGCTCACCGACCTCCTGCACGCCGCCGTCACCGCCGTCGGAGGCGTGGAGCGGGCCGGTCAGGTCACCATGGCCGAGGCCGTCGCCGCCGCCGTGGACGACAATTCCCATCTGCTCGTCCAGGCGGGCACCGGCACCGGCAAATCCCTCGGGTATCTCGTGCCCGCGCTCGCCCACGGAGAGCGGGTGGTGGTGGCCACCGCCACCCTCGCGCTCCAGCGCCAGCTCGTGGAGCGCGACCTGCCCCGCACGGTCGCCGCGCTGCAGCCGCTGCTGCGCCGCCAGCCGCAGTTCGCCATGCTCAAGGGCCGCTCCAACTACCTGTGCCTGCACCGCCTGCACGAAGGCGTACCGCAGGACGACGAAGAGGGCCTGTTCGATCCCTTCGAGGCCGCGGCGCCGACCAGCAAGCTCGGCCAGGACCTGCTGCGCATGCGGGACTGGGCCGACGAGACGGAGACCGGCGACCGTGACGGCCTCACCCCCGGCGTGTCCGACCGCGCCTGGGGCCAGGTGTCGGTCAGCTCGCGCGAGTGCCTGGGCGCCACCAAGTGCGCCTATGGCGCGGAGTGCTTCGCGGAAGCCGCGCGCGAGCGCGCCAAACTCGCCGATGTCGTGGTCACCAATCACGCGCTGCTCGCGATCGACGCGATCGAGGGCACCCCCGTCCTGCCCGGCCACGAAGTGCTGATCATCGACGAGGGGCACGAACTGGTCTCCCGCGTCACCGGCGTGGCGACCGGGGAGCTGACCGCGGGCAGCGTGAACCGCGCGGTGAAGCGCGCCGCCCGGCTGGTCAACGAGAAGGCCGCGGACGCCCTGCTGAGCGCCTCGGAAGGCTTCGAGCGGGTGATGGAGCTGGCCCTGCCCGGGCGCCTCGAGGAGATCCCCGAGGACCTCGTCTACGTCCTCGCCGCGCTGCGGGACGCCTGCCGCCAGGTGATCACTGCCCTCGGCGACACCCGTGACAAGTCGGTGCAGGACGAGGACGCGGTGCGCAAGCAGGCCCTCGCCGCGGTCGAGCACGTGCACGAGGTGTGCGAGAGACTGGTGTCGGTCTCGGAATACGACGTGGTCTGGTGCGAGCGCCACGACCGTTTCGGGGCCTCCCTGCGGATCGCCCCGCTCAATGTGTCGGGACTGCTGCGCGAGAAGCTGTTCACCGAGCGCTCCGTCGTTCTCACCTCGGCCACACTCAAACTCGGCGGCGACTTCAACGGCGTGGCGGCCTCACTCGGCCTGGCCGCCGAGGGCACCGCGGGCGAGGACGTGGCGCCGTGGAAGGGCATCGACGTCGGATCGCCCTTCGACTACCGCAAGCAGGGCATCCTCTACGTGGCCAGGCACCTGTCGCCGCCCGGCAGGGACGCCGGCCGGGAGGACATGCTGGACGAGCTCGCCGAACTGATCGAGGCGGCGGGCGGCCGTACGCTCGGGCTGTTCTCCTCGATGCGCGGCGCCCAGACGGCCGCGGAGGCGATGCGCGACCGGCTGGACCACCCGGTGCTGCTGCAGGGCGAGGAGACACTGGGGGAGCTGATCCGTACGTTCTCGCAGGACGCCATGACGTGCCTTTTCGGCACTCTCTCGCTGTGGCAGGGCGTGGATGTGCCCGGTGTGAACTGCCAGTTGGTGGTGATGGACCGGATTCCCTTCCCGCGGCCCGACGACCCGCTGATGAGTGCCCGGCAGAAGTCGGTCGAGGAGCACGGCGGCAATGGCTTCATGGCGGTCGCCGCCACCCACGCGGCGCTGCTGATGGCGCAGGGCGCGGGCCGGCTGATCAGGGCGTCAGGGGACCGCGGTGTGGTCGCCGTACTCGACCCGCGCCTCGCGACCGCCCGCTACGGCGGCTTCCTGCGGTCGTCCATGCCCGACCTCTGGTACACCACGGATCGCAACCAGGTGCGGCGCTCGCTGGCCGCGATCGACTCGGCGGCGAAGGTCTGAGCGGCGGGGGCGCAACGAGTCCGCCCCGGAACCGTCGTACGGTTTCCGGGGCGCTCGGAGGACCCGCGCGTCAGACCCTGCGCAGCACCGCCACCACCTTGCCGAGGATGGTGGCCTCGTCGCCGGGGATGGGCTGGTAGGCGGCATTGTGCGGCAGCAGCCATACATGCCCGTTGTCCCGCTTGAAGCGCTTCACCGTGGCTTCGCCGTCGAGCATGGCGGCGACGATGTCGCCGTTCTCGGCGACCGGCTGGCGGCGGACGGTGACCCAGTCCCCGTCGCAGATGGCTGCCTCGATCATCGAGTCGCCGACCACCTTGAGCACGAACAGCTCGCCGTCACCCACGAGCTGGCGGGGCAGCGGGAAGACGTCCTCGACCGATTCCTCGGCGAGGATCGGTCCGCCCGCGGCGATCCGCCCGACGAGCGGCACATAGGACGCGGACGGCTTGCCCGAGGTGTCGGTCGGCTGGGGATGCCCGGCGTCCGAGGCGCGCACCTCGTACGCCCGCGGCCGGTGCGGGTCGCGGCGCAGGAATCCCTTTCGCTCGAGTGCCATCAGCTGATGGGCGACCGAGGACGTACTGGACAGCCCCACCGCCTGGCCGATTTCACGCATGGACGGGGGGTATCCGCGGCGCTGTACCGAATCCCTGATGACTTCGATGACCCTGCGCTGGCGTTCGGTGAGGCCGGAGCTGTCGGCGCGAATACCCGGGGGCCGTCCGGGAAGCGAGCGCGCGGGCTTCGGACTGTTCTCTTCGTTCATCACGTCCAACGGGCCGATTCGATCCGGGGAGCGGTCATGTGCGGTCAATGTCGCTGTGGCGCTCTCTGCGGCGGTGGTCACGGCGGCCCCTTTCGAGATGTTCTCCCACCGCATGAAGTGCGGGAGGCCCGCTTCGCAGCCGCGGGCAGTTAGTACAACGGTAGTGGGTTTCGAAAGGTTGCGCCAAACACACGTTCGAGTGAATTTGCATAAATCCGCTGACGTGATCAAGGTACCGGGTGTATTGATCGAATGGAAGTTCGATCGCCGAATGTGCAGCCGTCGGCCGGGCCCGGTCCGCGGAGCGTGCCGCGTGACGCTCCGGCGGCGCCGGGCCCCAGTGTGTCACCGCCGCCCGGACGCGCGCCGCGGTATGGGCGGGCGCGGTCGTGCGTGTCCGCGACGTGTGACACGCTCAGCGCGTCGGTTGGTTCCGCCGCACCACATCTAGTGGTTGGATAGGACCCGGCCCCCACCGGTTGTGTTCCGGCCGGGGACCCGGCGCATTCAACGCCGGGGGAGTCACCTATGCTTGAGGCTGCTCGCCGGGGTCGTACGACGCCGCGCAGGCCTCTTTGTCGCGCGCTCACCATGGAGTGAGGGAGGGAGTAGGAACGATGCACTGCCCCTTCTGCCGACACCCCGACAGCCGTGTCGTCGACAGCCGTACCACCGATGACGGCGCCTCGATCCGCCGGCGCCGCCAGTGCCCCGACTGCGGTCGCCGGTTCACGACCGTGGAGACCGCGTCACTGATGGTGATCAAGCGCAGCGGCGTGACGGAACCGTTCAGCCGCAGCAAGGTGATCGCCGGGGTGCGCAAGGCGTGCCAGGGCCGCCCCGTCACCGAGGACGCCCTCGCCCAGCTCGGGCAGCGGGTCGAGGAGGCGGTCAGGGCCACCGGCAGTGCGGAGCTGTCGACCCACGACGTCGGACTGGCCATACTCGGTCCGCTCCAGGACCTCGACCTCGTCGCGTATCTGCGGTTCGCCTCGGTCTACCGCGCGTTCGACTCGCTGGAGGACTTCGAGCGGGCCATCACGGAGCTGCGCGAGCAGCTGCCGCCCACCACTCCTGGCGGACTCGACGAGGACCTCGGTGTCCCCGCGTCCGCATCCGCCGCCGACTGAGCGGCGCGCAGGACACAGATTTTGCCCGGACGCGACGCGTGCCGAGGCCATGGACACATCGTGCTGCGGGAAGATCCGCGCACATCAGGGCGTTTTCGCCCATACAGGGAGGCGGAATGACAGAGACGACGAGCGGCCCGGCACGCGGTTCCCGCACCAAGGGGTCCAAGACGAGCAAGGGTCTGCGCATGGAGCGCATCCACACCACCCCCGGCGTGCATCCGTACGACGAGGTGGTCTGGGAGCACCGTGACGTCGTCATGACCAACTGGCGCGACGGTTCGATCAACTTCGAGCAGCGTGGCGTCGAGTTCCCCGACTTCTGGTCGGTGAACGCGGTCAACATCGTCACCAGCAAGTACTTCCGCGGCGCGGTGGGCAGCCCGCAGCGCGAGAACAGCCTGAAGCAGCTGATCGACCGGGTGGTGCTCACCTACCGTGCGGCGGGCGAGAAGCACGGCTACTTCGGCAGCCCCGACGAGGCCGAGATCTTCGAGCACGAGCTGACCTACGCACTGCTGCACCAGGTGTTCAGCTTCAACTCGCCGGTCTGGTTCAACGTGGGCACCGCGCAGCCCCAGCAGGTCTCCGCGTGCTTCATCCTGTCCGTCGACGACTCCATGGAGTCGATCCTCGACTGGTACAAGGAAGAGGGCATGATCTTCAAGGGCGGCTCGGGCGCCGGCCTGAACCTGTCCCGTATCCGCTCCTCCAAGGAACTCCTCTCCTCCGGCGGCAACGCCTCGGGGCCGGTCTCCTTCATGCGCGGCGCCGACGCCTCCGCGGGCACCATCAAGTCGGGCGGTGCCACCCGCCGCGCCGCCAAGATGGTCGTCCTGGACGTCGACCACCCGGACGTCGAGGCCTTCATCGAGACCAAGGTGAAGGAGGAGGAGAAGATCCGCGCACTGCGTGACGCGGGCTTCGACATGGACCTGGGCGGCGACGACATCACGTCCGTCCAGTACCAGAACGCCAACAACTCGGTGCGCGTGAACGACGAGTTCATGAAGGCGTACGAGTCGGCCGCCGCATTCGGCCTGCGCGCCAGGATGACCGGCGAGGTCATCGAAGAGGTCGACGCGCGGTCGCTGTTCCGCAAGCTCGCCGAGGCCGCCTGGGCGTGCGCCGATCCCGGCATTCAGTACGACGACACGATCAACCACTGGCACACCTCGCCGGAGACCGGCCGGATCACCGCCTCGAACCCGTGCAGCGAGTACATGCACCTGGACAATTCCAGCTGCAACCTGGCGTCGCTGAACCTGCTCAAGTTCCTGCGCGACGACGGCAACGGCGCCCAGTCCTTCGACGCGGAGCGTTTCGCGAAGGTCGTCGAGCTGGTCATCACCGCGATGGACATCTCGATCTCCTTCGCCGACTTCCCCACCGAGAAGATCGGCGAGACCACCCGCGCCTTCCGCCAGCTGGGCATCGGATACGCCAACCTCGGCGCCCTGCTCATGGCGACGGGCCACGCGTACGACTCCGACGGCGGCCGGGGCCTGGCGGGGGCGATCACCTCGCTGATGACCGGAACGTCCTACAAACGGTCGGCGGAACTGGCGGCGGTCGTCGGCGCCTACGACGGCTACGCCCGCAATGCCGACGCCCACAAGCGCGTCATGAAGCAGCACGCCGACGCCAATGGCGCCGCGCGCAGGGTCGACGACCTGGACACCCCGGTATGGGCCGCGGCGACCGAGGCCTGGCAGGACGTCGTCCGGCTCGGCGAGAAGAACGGGTTCCGCAACGCCCAGGCGTCGGTGCTCGCGCCGACCGGCACGATCGGCCTGATGATGGACTGCGACACCACGGGTGTCGAACCTGACCTGGCCCTGGTGAAGTTCAAGAAGCTCGTCGGCGGCGGCTCGATGCAGATCGTGAACAACACGGTCCCCACCGCGCTGCGCAGGCTCGGCTACCAGCCCGAGCAGATCGAGGCGATCGTCGCCCACATCGCCGAGCACGGCAATGTGATCGACGCGCCCGGCCTCAAGCACGAGCACTACGGGGTCTTCGACTGCGCCATGGGCGAGCGGGCG
This sequence comes from Streptomyces sp. NBC_01477, assembly GCF_036227245.1. Taxonomy (GTDB): domain Bacteria; phylum Actinomycetota; class Actinomycetes; order Streptomycetales; family Streptomycetaceae; genus Actinacidiphila. The sequence goes on along the minus strand of NZ_CP109445.1, from coordinate 2,300,216 downwards.
ATCTCGGCCATGGGCCACGTGCGCATGATGGCCGCGGCCCAGCCGTTCCTGTCGGGTGCCATTTCCAAGACGGTGAACCTGCCGGAGTCGGCCACCGTCGAGGAGGTCGAAGAGGTCTACTACGAGGGCTGGAAGCTCGGCCTGAAGGCGCTGGCGATCTACCGCGACAACTGCAAGGTCGGCCAGCCGCTCTCGGCCAAGAAGAAGGGCGACACGGCGGCCGAGAAGGCGGCACAGGCGCCCGCGCAGGTCGAGAAGGTCGTCGAGTACCGCCCGGTGCGCAAGCGGCTGCCCAAGGGCCGTCCCGGCATCACCACGTCCTTCACCGTCGGCGGCGCCGAGGGCTACATGACGGCGAATTCCTACCCCGACGACGGTCTGGGCGAGGTCTTCCTGAAGATGTCCAAGCAGGGGTCCACCCTCGCGGGCATGATGGACGCCTTCTCCATCGCGGTGTCCGTCGGCATGCAGTACGGGGTCCCGCTGGAGACCTACGTCTCGAAGTTCACGAACATGCGCTTCGAGCCGGCCGGACTCACCGACGACCCGGACGTACGGATGGCGCAGTCGATCGTCGACTACATCTTCCGCCGCCTCGCGCTGGACTTCCTGCCGTTCGAGACCCGCTCCGCCCTCGGCATCCACTCCGCCGACGAGCGGCAGCGACACCTGGACACGGGTTCGTACGAGGCGGGCGAGGACGACGTCGACGTGGAGGGGCTCGCCCAGTCCGCGCCGCGGCAGGTCGAATCCCGTGCGCCGCTGACCGTGGCCAAGCCACCGGCGGCCACTCCGGCGCCCAAGGAAGCGCACAATTCCACGGAGCTGCTGGAGATCCAGCTCGGCCTCAACGCCGACGCCCCGCTGTGCTTCTCCTGCGGCACCAAGATGCGCCGCGCCGGCAGCTGCTACCTGTGCGAGGGCTGCGGCTCCACTAGCGGGTGCAGCTGACCGCCGGTCCGCTGATCGTCTGATCGGTATGCGACAGCGGCGGGGAGCCCGGGCCTCTGGCCGGCTCCCCGCCGCTGCGTGCGTCGCCTTTAGGGGACCTGCGCGACGGCCGGAACCCGGCGCCCGGCGGAGATCTCCGTCGCAGACGGGACGATCTCCGGCCTTCGCGCCACTACGATGGCGCGGTGTTGGTGAAGTGGATACGCTGCGGCGTCCTGGACCGGGCCGGCTTCGACCGGGGGCAGCGCCGGTGGGCTGCGCTCAGGGAGCAGCCGGGATTCCACGGCCAGGCCGGCGGCTGGAGCCGCTCGCAACCTGGCGTGGCTCATCTCTTCGCCTTCTGGGACGGGCAGGCGTCCTACGACGCCTTCATGGCGGGGTCGCACGACGCCATGGCGGCCACGCAGACAGGCATGTTCGAGATGCTCGCGGTCCGGATGTTCACCCGCAGGCTGGATGTGAAGGTCGGCTTCGAGCCGCGCTTCTCCGACACCGACCTGCTCCGGGTGGCGCTGTGCAAGGTGCGCCCGGAACGCATCGACCACTTCGTCCAGATGCAGGAACGCGTCTGGAACCCCGCGATGGCCGGTTCACCCGGCATGCTGCGCGGCGTCTTCGCGGAGAGCACGGAGAGCGACTTCCTGGTGCTGTCGGCGTGGGATACCGCCACGGAGCGCGGCAAATACCGCGAGGGAGCGGTGGCCCGGCTCTCGGACCGGGCGGACCTCGACGGCGATGTGGTGTCCGTGGCGGGTGACGTGGTCGACGTGGTGCAGGCGTGGACCGTGTGAGGGCGCCGGCCCGCTCACGCGGCTCCGCCGGGCCGGTCCGCCAGCGCGTCGGCGACGCCCGCGAACGGCACGGCCAGGGCGGCGCCCGGCCGTAGCAAGGTCGCCAGCGCCGTGGTCATCTGCTCCGCCAGCCCGCTGTCCACCGGGGCGTGCCGGCTGATCAGCCGATACCACATGGTGCCGAAGGCGAAGTCGACCGCGAGGTCGAGCGGCACCGCCTCCTCCGAGAGCGCGCCGTCCTCCACGCCGCGGGCCAGCAGCAGGCGGAGAGCCTGGCGCCGTGGACCGATGACGGTGGCCTGCAGGCGCTGCGACAGCGCCGGGTCGTGCTGGGCCTCGGCCATCAGCCCCACCAGCGCATTGCCCGTGAGCGCGGTGGTGAGCGTGAAGGTGGCGTCGAGCAGCGTACGTACGTCGCGCAGCGTGTCGCCGGTCTCGGGGTCCAGATGCTCCGCCTTGCGCAGCGCCAGATCGCGCAGGGCGTCGATCAGCACGTCCTGTTTCGCGGGCCACCAGCGGTACACCGTCTGACGACCGACCCCCGCGGTCTCCGCGATGCCCTTCATCGTCAGCGCCTGATAGCCGCCGCTCTGGCACAGTGCCAGCGCCGCGTCGAGCACGGCGCGTCTGGCTGTCTCGCTGCGGGGTCTGCCACGTACGGGTGTCTCGTCCATGAGGTCACTTTACAAGACAGCGTGTCTCGCTTATGGTTAACGAGTCAGCATGTCTCGTAAATGGAGAGCGCAATGCCCGCATCGACAGAACGTGCCGTCGTCATCGGTGGCACATCGGGAATCGGCCTGGCCACCGCGGAGGAGCAGCTGCGGGCCGGACGCGAAGTGATCGTCACCGGTCGGGACAAGGCCAGGCTGGATGCCGCTCTCGCGCGGCTCGGAGAGGGCGCCTCCGGCGTGTCGCTGGACGCCCTGGACGAGGGCGCCACCCATGACTTCTTCGCCGGCCTCGGCCCGGTCGACCACGTGGTGGTGGCCGTCACCGGCAGCACCGCCGCAGGTCCCTTCGGCGCCCTGCCGATAGCCGATCTGCGGGCCGCGGCGGAAGGCAAGCTGGTCGCCCAGACCATTGCCGCGCAGGCCGCCCTCAAGGCGCTCCGCCCCGGCGGCTCGATCACCTTCGTCACCGCGGGATCCGCCGGCTCGGCGCGCCCCGGCACCGCTGGGCTCGCCGCGGTCAATGCCGCGGTCGAGGCGATGGTCCCGGTCCTCGCTGTCGAATTGGCGCCGATACGGGTCAACGCCGTCTCGCCCGGCATCATCGACACGCCGTGGTGGGACTGGATGGACGCCGAGGCCCGGCGGCAGGCCTTCGACAATTTCGCCTCGACCGCGCCCGCGGGGCGGGTGGGACGCCCGGAGGACATCGCCGGCGCGATCGGTTACCTGATCGGCGCGACCTTCACCACCGGAGTGGTGCTCCCGGTCGACGGGGGGTCGCGCCTGCGGCCGGCCGCGCTGTGACCGCGCCGGGTCGGCGGACCATACTGATCACCGGTTCCACCGACGGAATGGGCCGCTGGCTTGCCCTGCGCCTCGCCGAGGCCGGCGACCGGATCCTCGTCCACGGCCGGGACGCGGACCGCGCGGAGGACGTGTGCCGCGCGGTGCGGGAGGCCACCGGCGAGGACCGCGCGGAGGCGCTGCTCGCCGACCTCGCCCGGCTGCCCGAGGCCGACCGGACGGCCTCACCGAGGCGTGCGCCGACCGGCAGGCGTACGACACCGGGGCCCGGCGAAAGCTCCGGCAATTGTCGGAGGACCTCATAGCCGGGCCGGCCGCGGCCGGGCGCTGAATCCGCAGCGGTCCGCCCGGTGGCCCCGCCGAGCCGGCGTTCCGGTCGCACCATAGGCTGATCGTCATGGGACGTCCTCGCCGCATCGTGCTCATCCGGCACGGCCAGTCCCAGGGCAACAGGGATGACACCATTTACGAGCGGGTGCCGGACCACGCCCTGGAACTCACCGCCGCCGGCGTCCGCCAGGCCGCACAGGCCGGCGAGGGGCTGCGTGAGCTGTTCGGCGACGAACGGGTCCAGGCGTTCGTGTCTCCGTACCGGCGCACCTGGCACACCTACCGTGCGCTCGGTCTGGATCCTCGCCTGATCAGGGCCAAGGAGGAACCGCGGCTCAGGGAGCAGGACTGGGGCAACTGGCAGGACATCGAGGACATCCAGCGGCAGCGCAAGGCGCGGGACGCGTACGGCCACTTCTTCTACCGCTTCGCGATGGGGGAGAGCGGCGCGGACGTCTACGACCGGGTCGGAGCGTTCCTGGAAACCCTCTACCGCGCCTTCGACAAGGAGGACTTCCCGCCGAACGTCCTGATGGTCACCCACGGGCTCACCATGCGGCTGTTCTGCATGCGCTGGTTCCACTGGACGGTGGAGGAGTTCGAGGCCCTGTCCAACCCGGACAACGCCGAGACGCGCACCCTGCTGCTCGGGGCGTCGGGCCAGTACACCCTGGACCGGCCGTTCGAACGGTGGCGCACACCGGGTCCGCCCGGTGGCGGCGACGGGTGAGTTTCGGCACAAGGAGATTGACCCGGAACAGGCACGATGTCAGAGTTTCCGACGTCATGACGGCTCACACCACCCACTCCGCACGCATCTCCCGCGCCCTCACCAGCCTCCAGGGCCTGGCCGTGGGCGATGCCCTGGGCTCACAGTTCTTCGTCCCGGCCCACTACTCCGGACTCCAGAACGGTGAACTGCCGCCGGGCACGTGGCAGTGGACCGACGACACCGAAATGGCCTGCTCGGTGCTCGCCGTACTCGCCGCGCACGGCCGTATCGACCAGGACGCGCTCGCCGTGTCCTTCGCCGAGCACCACGACTTCGACCGCGGCTACGGTCCTGCCGTCAACCGCATGCTCCGGCTGATCCGCCAGGAAGGTGCCGACTGGCGGGAACTGGCGGCGGGGCTCTTCAACGGGCAGGGATCGTGGGGCAACGGCGCCGCGATGCGGGTCGCTCCGCTCGGCGCCTGGTACGCGGGCGACCCTGTCCAGGCAGCCCACCAGGCCGAGATCTCGGCGTACACCACGCACCAGCACCGGGAAGCGGTCGCCGGTGCGATGGCAGTGGCCGCCGCAGCGGCGCTCGCCGCCGACCCCGCGGGGCCGCAGGACCCGTCCGATCTGCTCGGTGCGGTCCTCGATGTCGTGCCGCGCAGCGCCGTGCAGGCCGGCGTCCGCCGGGCCCGCGACATGCTCGACTACGCCGACGTCGGCACGGTGGCAGCGGTGCTGGGCTGCGGCCGGCGTACGAGCGCCCACGACACCGTTCCGTTCGCCCTGTGGTCGGCGGCGCGCCACCTCGGGGCCTACGAGCAGGCGTTCTGGACCACCGCGAAGGCGGGCGGCGACGTCGACACGACCTGCGCGATCGTCGGCGGCATCGTCGCCGCACGGCCGGGCGGCGAGCCGCCGGCGGCATGGACCAGGCGGACCGAAGCGCTGCCGGACTGGGCCGTGATGTCCTGATCGGCCCGTGGAAGGCGCGGCGGAACGGCGAGTAGGCTGGTGCCCGCCATGGCGTACCAACCACCCACACACAGCGTCGAGCGCTCGATGCGCGCCACACTCGGCGTGAAGACCGTCGCAGGCATCGACGAGGTGGGGCGCGGCGCCTGGGCCGGACCGGTCACCGTCTGCGCCGCCGTCACAGGCCTGCGCCGTGCGCCGGAAGGCCTCACCGACTCCAAGCTGATCACCCCCAAGCGCCGCACCCGCCTGGCGGCCGTACTCACCGGCTGGGTGACGTCCTACGCGCTCGGCCAGGCGTCGCCCGAGGAGATCGACGGACTGGGCATGACGGCCGCCCTGCGGCTCGCTGCGCTGCGTGCCCTCGAAGGACTGCCCGAGCCGCCGGAGGCGGTCATCCTCGACGGCAAGCACAACTACCTGGGCGCCGGAGGGCCGTGGCAGGTCAGGACGGTGATCAAGGGCGACCAGTCGTGCGTGTCTGTCGCCGCTGCCTCCGTCATCGCCAAGGTGCGGCGCGACGCCGAGATGGCCGAACTCGGCGCGGACTACGCCCCGTTCGCGTTCGGCGACAACGCCGGCTATCCCTCGCCCGTCCACCGCTCCGCACTTGAGGAACTGGGTCCGACGCCGCTGCACAGGATGTCGTGGTCGTACCTGGACGCGCTGCCGCGCTGGCAGCACCTGAAGAAGGTTCGCAATCCGGACGACTCAGGGGAACAACTCGGTTTCGATTTCTGATCCAGCCCCCACCCCCCGCTGCGCATTCGGTGCGCATTTGATAGACATCAACTCATGCCTCTCACCCCCGAGGAGCCTCAGATTCACGAGAGCGTCCCGGGTCCCCGCACTGCTCCGACCAGCGGCCGGAGTGCGTCGACCCCCCGTCCTGTCCCAGGCCCGCCCCGGCCCGCCGCGCCACGGCCGGCACCGCCGAGGGCCGTCGCCGCCGTCGGCTCGCCGTCCGGCCACGCCGGAAGCAGCCGCCCGAGCGACACCACCGGTCCGACGGCTGCGACCCAGCCGGCTCCGGCTGCTGCCGCGCCGAAGGGCGCGGAGGTGCCCGCGCAGCGCCCGTCCTCCACCGGATCCGCACAGATCCAGCTCATCCCGGCCCCGGTCGAGGGAGCACTCGACGCGGCGGAGGAGGCCGTCGACCTGCTGCTCGACACCGGCCGTGCCCCCGGCGAGATCCTGGTGCTGACCACCGGCGAGCAGCATCCGTGGGCGATCCATGAACTCAGCTTCGGCGAACCGTCCTACTGGGCCCAGCACGCCGCCGCCGACGACGTCTTCTACGCCGACATCGCCGCCCCGCGTGCCACCGGCCGGCCGGTGGTGGTCGTGGCGCTCAACGGCGGCAACGACGACACGCTGCCGCGGGCGCTGGCCACCGCGCTGGCCCGGGCCGGTGTTCTGCTGATCGTCTGCGGCGACCCGGCACGTATCAACAGCGCGCTCGGCGCCAGCGCCTGAGCGTCCCCGGGCGGACGGAATCCGCCCGGGGACGCTCAGCGCGCGGACACGTGACGCAGTGTCTGCGGTGTGCCGCTGGCGACCGCGGGCGCCTGGTCGGTCCGGGCGCGCGACCACGAGTTGGCGTTCGGCGTACGCCCGGCGCGGTTCTCACCGATGACGTGCCAGCCGTCGCCGGTGAGCGTCACGTACGAGCCGCAGCGCAGACCGTGCAGGGTGCAGGCGTCGCGCAGTCCCCACATCCAGGCGCCGTCCTCCGCGGTCCAACCCGGCACCCCGTCGCGGCAGATCATCAGTACCGCGGTGCGCACCGGCGTGCGCAGGCGCAGGTCATGCGGAATGACACGGCGCAGATGGGACAGCAGCGCATTGCGGCGTTCCCAGCCGTCCACGACACCGCTGCGGCCGGCGAACGAGGCGCTGGCCCGGATCCGGCCGTCCGGGTCGTACACCGCGATCACCGCGGTGGACGGTGACGGCAGATGCCTCGTGTGCAGGTCCTTGACCACCTCGCGCGGGCTCGCCAGCAGCGGAATGCCGATGTCGGTCCACTCGGCCGGCTCCAGGGTGCGCGACGCGGGGGAGGTGGTGGCGGAGGACGTCTCCGGAACGAAGCCGATGGTCACGGTCCTCCCTTCACGGATACACCCGCGGACCGGCCGCGGGCGTGCGCCGGTCAGGGGGCTCGGAGAGCCGTTCGGGGATCCGCCTCCAATTCTTCCCCGCGTACTGCCCCGCGGCAACGGGCAATTGGCGTTCGCGACCGGAATGGTCCCCTCCGTCGGATAGATCCCGGCCCCGGCCCGGCCCCCGGATCCCTCACCCCCGCACGGCCAGGACCAGCGGGAACACCGCCGTCGCGCCGGCCCGGCGCAACAGGCGGGCGGTGACAGCCAGTGTCCAGCCGGTGTCCGAGAAATCATCGACCAGCAGCACAGGGCCGGACGCCGCCTTCACAGCTTCAATCAATTCCGGCGGCAGCACGAATGCTGCGTGCAGTGCCCGCACGCGCTGGGCGCTGTTGCTGCGCGGCACCCCGCCGGGATCCGCGTCCTGCGCGTACTCGGCCCTGCCGAGCAGTGGCATCCGGCCGACCTCCGCGATGCGGGCGCTGAGGGTCTCCACCAGCACGCCGTGGCCGCGCGAGGCGACCGCGACCACGCCGACCGGCCGGGCCGGTGCGTCCGGTTCACCGCTGGCCCAACCGCCCGGGCCCCTGGCCCAGTCGGAGAGGACCTGCACCACGGCCTCCACCGCCTCGGACGATACGGGCCGGTCCGCCGCCCCGTCGGCGAACAGCGGCCGCAGCCGGTTGCCCCAGCCGATGTCGGACAACCGGCCCAGCGCCCGCCCGGTCGACGCCTGCTCTCCTGCCGGAATGCGGCCCTTGAGGGAGACGCCGATCGCCTCAAGGCCCGTCGGCCACATCTTGCGCGGCTCCAACTCCACACCGGGACGGCCCAGCGCGCGGCGTGCGAAGTCGAGTGCTGCGGCGGAGACCTCCACGGGAAAGCGCGCCCCTGCGCAGTTGTCGCAGCGTCCGCACGGCTCGGCCTGGTCGTCGTCGAGCTGGCGGCGCAGGAATTCCATCCGGCACGCGGTGCTTCCCGCGTAGTCGCGCATCGCCTGCTGCTCGGCCTCACGCTGGCGCGCGACCCAGGCGTACCGCTCGGTGTCGTACGCCCATGGCTGGCCGGTGGCAGTCCATCCGCCGCGCACCCGGCGGACCGCGCCGTCGACGTCGAGCACCTTGAGCATGATCTCCAGCCGCGAGCGGCGCAGATCGACCCGGGTCTCCAGCGCGGGCACCGACAGCGGCCGGTCGGCCTCATCGAGCACGGCCAGCGTGCGGCGGACCTGCTCCTCCGGCGGAAACGCCAGCGAGGCGAAATACCGCCAGATCGACTCGTCCTCCCGGCCCGGGAGGAGCAGGACCTCGGCGTGGTCGACACCGCGGCCCGCGCGGCCGACCTGCTGGTAGTACGCGATCGGGGACGAGGGTGACCCGACATGGATGACGAAGCCGAGGTCCGGCTTGTCGAATCCCATGCCGAGAGCGGAGGTCGCCACCAGTGCCTTGACCCGGTTGGCGAGCAGATCCGCCTCGGCCGCCTGCCGGTCGGCGTTCTCGGTCCGGCCGGAATAGGCGGCCACCGGGTAGCCGCGCTGCCGCAGGAAGGCGGTGATCTCGTCGGCGGCGGCCACCGTCAAGGTGTAAATGATCCCCGAGCCCGGGAGGGTGTCGAGGTGGTCGGCGAGCCAGGCCAGCCGGTGCGCCGCGTCGGGCAGCCGCAGCACACCGAGTGACAGGCTCTCGCGGTCGAGCGGCCCGCGCAGGACAAGGGTGCCTTCGTCGTCCGAGCCTGCCATGCCGGTGCCGAGCTGCTCCGCGACGTCCGCGGTCACCCGGGCGTTGGCGGTCGCCGTGGTCGCCAGCACGGGCACTCCCGGCGGGAGGTCGGAGAGCATGGTGCGCAGCCGCCGGTAGTCGGGACGGAAGTCGTGTCCCCAGTCGGAGATGCAGTGCGCCTCGTCCACGACCAGCAGGCCGGTCGTCGCCGCGAGCTTGGGCAGCACCTGATCCCGGAAGTCGGGATTGTTGAGCCGTTCAGGGCTGACGAGCAGGACGTCCACCTCGCCCGCCGCCACCTCCGCCTCGATCCCGCCCCACTCCTCGGCATTGGACGAGTTGATCGTGCGGGCCGTGATTCCGGCCCGGGCGGCCGCCTCGACCTGGTTTCGCATCAGCGCGAGCAGCGGCGAGACGATCACGGTGGGACCGGCGCCGCGCTCGCGCAGCAGCGCGGTGGCCACGAAGTACACCGCCGACTTGCCCCAGCCGGTGCGCTGCACCACCAGCGTCCTGCGCGCGTGTGCGACCAGCGCTTCGACGGCGTGCCACTGGTCCTCGCGCAGCCGCGCGGCGCCCGGTTCCGCACCGACGAGCCGGCTCAGGATGGTGTCGGCGGCGGCACGCAGTTCGGTGGTCGTTTCAGTCATGCCTCCATGCAACAGGACACCACCGACAGAACGCCAACGCCGTTCGGCGACCTGTGGATAACTCCGGGTCCAAAGTTATCCACAGGTTTTGAGGGGGTCTGGTGGGAAGTGCGCTCTCTGCGGCAAGCTCAAGTCATGACACAGAGCAACCAAACTCAGTACGGAGAGTCATCATCGTCGGCGGGCGACATGAAGATCGTCCTGCGCGGGCCGGACGAACTCGTGGACGCCCTGCCGTTCCTGATGGGCTACCACCCCGACGACTCGGTGGTCCTGCTGGCCCTGCACGGCGAGCAGGGGCGCTTCGGAGGCAGGCTGCGGGTCGGGCTGCCCGAGGACCCGCAGGACCCCGAGGAGTGGCCGCAGCTCGCCAAGCAGCTCGCGGACTGCCTGGTGACGGGCAGCTTGCAGCGCGGCGGCCGACCGTCCTCCATCGTGGTCTTCCTCTGCCGGGACCCGCGCGCGGGCGAGCGGTCCTCCGAGGTGATGGAGCGCCTGCGGCCGTTCGCCCAGCAGATCCGCATTGCCTGCGGTGAACTGGACGTTCCGGTGATCGAGGCGCTCTGCGTCTCGGGGGGCCGCTGGTGGTCGTACTGCCGGCCCGAGCCCGGCGGCGCGGTGCACCCCCCGGACGGCGGTGTACCCCTTGCGGAGCCCGGCGGATCCGCGATCGCCGCCGTTGCCGCGTACAACGGCATCCGGATGCCGTTGTCGCTGCGCGACTTGGAGTCCCGGCTCCGGCCCGTCGAGTCGCGGGATGCCGAGTACGAAACCGCGCTCGACCTGGCGTGCGCCAGGCTGGTGCCGCGCATGCTCGACAGAAGCGCAAGCGCCTCTGTCACGGAGCGCACGGTCGAACTGGCGGGTATCGCCCTGGAGGCGTTCGGCTCGGCAGCTCCGGTCACCGATCCGGTGCGGGCCGACAGGAGGGACGACGCCCTCCTCGTACACGGTGATGCGGCCGAGATGATCCTGGGCCTCCAGGACCGCGAGGCACGTGACCGTGTCGCGGAGTGGGCGGACCCGGCCAGGGCGGACGCGGCGATCCGGCTGTGGCGGGCGCTGGCCAGGCGCTGCACGGGGCCGTATGCGGAGCACGCGGCGGCGCTGCTCGCCCTGACCGGCTGGGTCGCCTGGTGCTCGGACGACGAGGCGCAGGCGCGTGTCGCCCTGTGCCGGGCACTCGACCTCGAACCCCACTGCACCTTCGCCCGCCTGCTTCAGCACGCCGTCAGCCAGGGGCTGGACCCCGAAGTGGTGCGGCGGTCCCTGCAGAGCACCCGGCGCAGAAGGATTCTGGAGGCGACTACAGTTCGCCGCGGACCAGCCGGAGCAGCCGGTCGAGGACCCGGCCGCCGCTCACTCGGAGGCCGTCGTGCTCGTATTCGTCGGTGACCCAGGTCCGCAGGCCCCGGATCGCCCGGGCGGTAGCCAGCGAATCGGCCGTGTCGACGTACATGTCGTCGTGGTAGACGGCCGCCGCGACAGGCACCTCGTTGCGCGCCAGCCGGTCCGGGTCGTAGAGGTCCGGCCACTGCTCGCGCTGCGCCAGCAGTTCGGCCGTCTCGCGCAGTGGTGCAAGCGCCGGATCGGTTTCGAACATCCACGGGTGGATGGTCTCCCCGGTGAAGAGCACCGGTCCCTCGCCGTCGAGCGCGGCGTCCGCGTCGAAATCGGGGAATTCGCCCCGGACGGACTCGGCCGCCCACCGGGTCCCCTGAGCGGAGACGGATTTCTGGCCGTAGGTCGCCTCATGCAGGACCGCGTAGAGGGGGCCGCCGGCGAAGGACAGGTGCCCCTGGGCCTCGGCGAGAAAGGAGTCGGACAGCAGGCGTCCGGCGGGCCCGGTGACGAAGGCGTCCTCGATCAGGTAGTGCAGCGTGTGCGAACCGGTGCCCGAGCCCAGCATCAGGCCGAGGGCCTGGAAGGCGCGCGGGGTGAGCACGCCGCCGCCCGGAAGTGTGGCGGGGCGGTCGCGCAGATGGCGGACGATGTCCCGGACCGCGGCGACGTCCTCGGGGTAGCGGGCGTAGTGCGCGGCGTTCTTGCGCCGGATCCGCGGGTAGGCCGCGCGGTAGACCCCCTCGGGTGTCGCCCGCAGTCCCGGAAGACCGCCGGTGATCAGCACTTCGCTGAGCGCCTGGGGCGCGAAGGACAGGTAGGTGACGGCGCAGAAGCCGCCGAAGCTCTGGCCGAGGACGCTCCACGGCTCGTCGATCCCGAGCAGCCGGCGCCGGATGAGTTCGCAGTCCCGCACGATCGCGTCGGCCCGGAAATGCGAAAGGTATTCGGCCTGTGCGGCCGCGTCACCGCGCGCGGGCAACGTCTGGCGGTTCGCGGGAGTGGAGAGCCCGGTGCCGCGCTGGTCGAGCAGCAGCACGCGATAGTCGTCCAGCGCGCGCGCCAGCCAGCCGTCCCGGCCCAGCGGACGCGGACTGCGGTTGCCGGGTCCGCCCTGCAGGTACAGCAGCCAGGGCCGCCGGTCGGCGTCCTTGTCCGCCGCCACCACCTCCCGCACGAAGACCTCGATGTGCTCACCGCCGGGTGCCGTGTGATCGAGCGGCACTTGGAGGCGGTGGTCGGTGACGATGGTGCCGGGCTGGCGGTGGACGGGCATGCTGCCTCTTTTCTGCTGCTCCGCGGGATGCGGGGGCGGCGCGAATGGTGCCTTTCGTTCAGGAACCGTAGACGGCCCGTGACCTGTGTGCGCGACACGCCGTTCATCACATGTGCAGCACACAGCGCGACAGCCGAACCGTTCGCGGCCCAACGCGGCCTCGATCACCGAGCCAGTCCGGCGGCGGTGCGGTACGCGGGCGGGCGGGCGGCGGTGAAGGCACCGCCGCACCCCGGACCGGTCCGGGCGGACCGAGCGCCGATCGCCGTCCACGACGCGTTGATCTGCGTGGCCGCCCCGGCGCTCGCGGTCTCGGGCCGGTGCGGGCAGTTGAAGGGAGAGGGATTCGACGGCCTCTACCGCGACGGGCGCCGGTTGCTGGCCCGGTGCGTGCTGACCGTGGCGGGGGCAGAACCGCTCGCCGTGCAGGCCGCGATGCTGGGCGCCGACCGGGTCCGCTTCATGGCGGTGGTGCGGACGGCGGCCGACCGCGGCCCCGACCCTTCCGTCACCGTCGAGCGGGTGAGGTCCGTCGACGGCACGGAGCGGATCACGCTGACCAACACGGGCCCGGTGCGGCTGCGGCTGCCGGTCGAGATCACCCTGGGCACCGACCTGGCGGCGCTGGCCGCGGTCGCCGCGGGCCGGGCGGGCGCCGAGGTGTCCTGCACGGTCAGCGGGGCGGGGCTGAGGTGGTCGGACGGCGAGCACGCGGTGCAGACGACGGCCCGGCCCGCGCCGGACGTGGTGCTGGCCGCGGCGGGCCGGCTGGGCTGGCGGGTGGACCTGCCGGCCGGGGCGTCGCGGACGGTCGAGCTGCGGACCGGGCCTGTCGCGGCGGCCGGCGCCGTCCCCGGCCCGTCCCGGCCCGCGCGGCCGCCGCGGCTGTGGCCCGACGCGGCACTGGACGCGGACGACTCGAGGGCCGGCGCCCTGCTCGGCGCCGCGCTCGACGACCTCCACGGTCTGCTGCTGCGCGACCCGCGGCATCCGGCGGACATCCATGCGGCGGCCGGGGCGCCGTGGCGGCTCGGACTGGCACCGTCCGACGCGCTGTGGGCCGCACGGATGCTGCTTCCGTTCGGCACCCGGCTGGCGGCGGGGACGCTGCGTACGCTCGCGCGGATGCAGGACCCCGGCACCGGACGGATCCCCGGTGCGCCGCGGGACATGGGCCCGCACCTGCCGCCGCTGTCCTCGGGGACGGAGGCGACGCTGCTGTTCGTGAGCGTGCTGGCGGAGGCGTGGCGTTGGGGACTGCCCGCCCGTGAGACGGAGCCGTTGCTGCCCGCGGCGGAGCGCTGCCTGGACTGGCTGCGCGGCGCCGTGGCGGCGTCGGAGGCGGGCGGACTCGTGGCGGACCCCGCGCCCGGCGGGCCGCTGCGCACGGAGGTGCAGGCCCATGCGCACCGGGCCGCGCTGCACGGCGCGGATCTGCTCGACGCGTTCGGCCGACCGGGAGCGGAGGAATGGCGGGACCGGGCGGCGGCGCTGCGGGCGGCGTTCCGCGAGCGGTTCTGGATCGACGAACCCGGCGGGGGTCGGCCCGCAGCAGCGTGCACCGCCGACGGCAGGGCGCTGGACGCCGTGTCGTCATCGCTGGCCCATCTGCTCGACACCGGGCTGTCCGGCGGCGGCAGGGCGGCGGACGGCCTGCTGGACGATGCGCGGACCGCGCAGCTCGGGCGGCTGCTGACCACGGCAGGGCTCGACAGCGGCTGGGGCCTGCGGACGCTGTCGGCCGGCTCGCCCGGCTACAGCCCGTTCGGGCATCGCAGTGGTGCTGTGCGGGTCCATGAGACCGCCGTGGCCGTGGCGGGGCTGGCGGCGTCGGGGCTGGAGGAGGCCGCCGCTTCGCTCATGAAGGGGGTGCTCGACGCGGCGGCGGCGTTCGGCCTGCGCCTGCCGGAGATATACGCGGGGGAGCAGCGGACGGGCAGCGGGCCGCCGTGCCCGCATCCGATGGCCTGCCGTCCCGCCGCGCTCGCGGCGGCCGGATCGGTCCATCTGCTGACCGCGCTGGCCGGGGTACGGCCGGACGCACCGGGCGGGTCCGTCGCGCTGCGGCCACTGTCCTGCGCGCCGGTGGGGGCCGTTCGGCTGAGCGGGATACGGATCGCGGAGGCGCCGTTCGCGGTGCGGGTCGGCCGGCGGGGGACGGCGATGGTCGAGGAGGCCGCACCGGGGCTGCGGCTCGGTGCCTGCGGCGGGCGGGACGACCGGAGGACGTGATCGCGGAGAGGTGTCGATCCGGCTGATTATCGTCAAGCAGACGACTAGGATCGCGGCATGTCGCCCTACGACCCGTCGGCCTTTCCGCCCTTTGCCGTCACCGTCGACCTGGTCGTGCTCACAGTGCGACATCACGCGCTGTGCGCGCTGTCAGTACGCCGTGGCGAGCCTCCCTATCAGGGGCGATGGGCACTGCCCGGCGGGTTCGTCCGGGCCGACGAGGACCTGTCGCAGGCCGCCGCGCGCGAACTGGCCGAGGAGACCGGGCTGCGGGCGCAGAGCGGCGCCCACCTGGAGCAGCTCGCGACCTACGGCGATCCGCAGCGCGACCCGAGGATGCGGGTGGTGAGCGTCGCCCATCTCGTGCTCGCCCCCGATCTGCCCGCGCCGAAGGCCGGCGGGGACGCGCGCAGCGCGCGCTGGGCGCCGGTCGGCACGCTGCTGGCCGAGGGCGGGCAGGAGCACCCCGGCGAGACGGCGCCGCTGGCCTTCGACCATGCGCGGATCCTGGCGGACGGGGTGGAAAGGGCCAGGTCGAAGATCGAGTATTCGTCCCTGGCGACGGCCTTCTGCCCGCCAGAATTCACCGTGGGGGAGCTGCGCCGGGTCTACGAGGCGGTCTGGGGTGTGGCGCTCGACCCGCGCAACTTCCACCGCAAAGTGACCGGCACGGTGGGCTTCCTGGTGCCGACCGGGGGGACGACAACTCGTCAGGGCGGCCGTCCCGCACAGTTGTTCAGGGCCGGCGGGGCCACTCTGCTCAATCCGCCGATGCTCAGACCCGAGGTGTAGTTCGCGGGGAGATTTACCCCTTTTCCAGCGTTATGGTGCGAGGGTGATCCAGGCCATCGGATTGACCAGCATGCCCCGCCGCGGCGCCCCGCCCGCCGTCGCCGACCTCACCTTCGACATCCGGCCGGGCGAGGTCACCGGTCTGTTCGGACCCGCGCGGTCGGGCAAGTCCACCGCCGCCCGTCTGCTGCTCGGCCTGCAGGCCGGCAGGGGCGCCACGCTTGTCGACGGCCGCCCGCTGCACGAACTGGCCAGGCCCGCCCACGCGATCGGCGCGGTCCTGGGCGACGTCCCCGGACACCCGCGCCGCACCGCGCGCGGCCATCTGCGCATGCTCTGCGCCGCGCACGGCCTGGAAGCCGCGCGCGCCGACGACCTGCTGGAAACCGTCGGCCTCGACGCGGTGGCCGACCGGCGCCTCGGCACGTACTCGCTCGGCATGGACCGGCGGCTGGCCTTCGCCGTGGCGCTGCTGCCCGACCCGCACGCGCTCGTCCTCGACGACCCGGTCCGCGAGCTTCCGCCGCGCGAGGCGGCCTGGATGCACGCGCTCGTACGCCGTCACGCGGCCGCGGGCGGCGCCGTGCTCCTGACCGGCCGCGACCCCGGAGCGCTGGCAAGGACCGCCGACCGGGTGATCGCCCTGGCGGATGGCCGGATCGTCGCCGACCAGCCCGCGGCGCTCTTCGCCGGGACCCGGCTGCGGCCGCACGTGGCCGTACGGTCGCCGTTCGCCCAGCGGCTGGCCGGGCTGCTCGCCGAGGACGGCGCGGAGGTGGTCGCGACCAGCGGGAGCCGTATCGCCGTCTACGGCGCCACGTCGGCGGCCGTCGGCGAGGTCGCCTACCGGAACGGCATCCTGCTGCACCAGCTGGCGGACGGGACAGCGGCGGCCCAGGACACCGGCCCGTCCACGGACGACGGGGACGACGCCTCGCGCGCCGTCCCCGAGCAGCGCCGGTCCTCGCCGCACCGTATGCCGCACAGCCCGCTGCGGCCGGTGCGCTACGAACTGCGCCGCTGCTTCGGTGTGCGGAGCCCCTGGCCGACCGCGGCGGCGGCCCTTGTCGCGTCCGTGCTCGGCGCGCTGCTGCTGGCCCGCGGCGGGGCCGCCCACGCGTCACCGTTGCGGCTGCTGTCCGGCTGGCCCGCGGCGCTTCCGCTGCCCGCCGCCGCGGTCGGCGCCGGAGCGCTGGGAGCGCTGTCGTACGGGCAGGAGTTCGCCTTCCCCGCGCTGACCCCCGGCTTCGGCCCCGAACCCCGGGCGCCGCGGCTGCTCGCCGCCAAACTCGCGGTGAGCGGCGCCCTCGCGCTGATGCTCGCCGTTCTGGCGGCGCTGGCGGACACCGCCGTGCTGCGGCTCGCCCTCGGCCCCGGCCGCACCCCCGACCCGACGGCGCTGTCGGCCGCCACGGCGGGCTGGGCGGCGCTGGCCGTCGGGTGCGCGTGGACCGGGGTGCTCGCGGCGTGCGCGTTCCGTACGACGGCGCTCGGGCTGTCCGCGGTCCTGTCGGTGCCGCTGCTGATCGCACCGGGCGTACGGGCCTTGCTCGGTGGTCGCACCGGGCGGCAATTCCTCGACGCGGGCGGCGCCTTGTGGTCGGTGCTCAGCGGAGCGCCGCAAGCCGACGACCGTGCGGCCCTCGCGGCGCTGCACTCGGCTGCGCAACCGCTCGTCCTCGCACTGGCGTTGTCGCTGTCAGGCCTGGTCATCGCCTATCTGGCAGGTGCCTTGCGCGGGCGCAGGCGCGGCCGCAGGCCAACTCCCCTTCCGTCCGCGGGACCTGTCGGGACCGACGGTGAAGAGGGGTGATTCGTCCTCATAAAACGTCAATTATCAGGTGATGAGCGCTCACCCTTTCGTGTGCTTTTCAGCAAAGCCCTCAAGGCGCGCATCGGCATCGCCGACAAAGGATGCGTGAGTACCCTTGCGCACACCATGATGACCGCGGCTCGATCCGCCGACTCCGGCATCGCCGGCCCGGGCGAGCTGGACCGCTACTCGTATGCCGACGCCCCCGGTGGCGACCGTCCAGGGCTCGGCTCCTGGGAAGGCCTGGACTCGGACATGACCCGGGTGGGCCGCCGGGCCGGCGGCAACCGTGGCCGGGGACTGCACGGCCAACTCGTTCAGCAGCTCGGACAGATGATCGTCTCCGGCGACCTGGGCGCCGACCGCCCGCTGGTCCCCGAGGAGATCGGCCAGCGATTCGAGGTCTCCCGCACCGTGGTGCGCGAGTCCCTGCGGGTCCTTGAGGCCAAGGGCCTGGTCAGCGCCCGGCCCAATGTCGGCACCCGGGTCCGGCCGGTCAGCGACTGGAATCTGCTCGACCCCGACATCATCGAATGGCGCGCCTTCGGGCCGCAGCGCGACGAACAGCGCCGCGAGCTGCTCGAACTGCGCTGGACCATCGAACCGCTCGCCGCCCGGCTCGCCGCGGGCCACGGCCGCGAGGACGTGCAGCAGCGGCTGGCCGACATGGCCGAGATCATGGCGCACGCCGCCGCCCAGGGCGACGCGCTCACCTTTACGCGCGCGGACGTGGAATTCCACGCCCTGCTGCTCCAGGTCGCCGGCAACCGCATGCTGGAGCACCTGTCCGGCATCGTGTCGTCGGCGCTGCACGTCTCCGGCGGTCCGGTCACCGGCTGCGAGCGGCCCGGCGACGCCTCGGTGGGACTCCACCACCGGATCGTCGACGCGCTCGCCGGCGGAGACGGCGGCACGGCGGAGGCGGCGATGCGCCAGCTGCTCTCCGCTCCGTCGGAGCAGGCCGCTCCCGCCGACCACGTCGTCCCCGCCCCCCGAGAGCACTGACCGCCCCGCCGGGCCGCCGTGGACCCCGTAGTCAGGGGCCTGCGGCGGCCCCGTGCGTGGCACATGTCCGGCTTTGCCGCTGATCTGCACAATTTGGGGTGTGACTCGGGCCACGTAAGCTGGGCGTAACGCCAGGCGAGGCAGTGCGATGACTTAAGAGGTGGCGACCGTACGAGGAATATTCAGCATTGAGCTTGACGCTGAGTCGCTGTGCGGTTCCACCGAGTCGTTCCCATCGTTCCGAGAGGTTGTTCGTGTCGGCCAGCACATCCCGTACGCTCCCGTCCGAGATCGCCGAGTCCGAGTCTCTGATGGCGCTCATCGAGCAGGGTAAGGCCCAGGGGCAGATCGCAGGCGACGATGTGCGTCGGGCGTTCGAAGCGGACCAGATTCCGGCAAC
Organism: Streptomyces sp. NBC_01477; assembly: GCF_036227245.1. Lineage (GTDB taxonomy): Bacteria > Actinomycetota > Actinomycetes > Streptomycetales > Streptomycetaceae > Actinacidiphila. The sequence continues at coordinate 2,281,639 of NZ_CP109445.1, read as the reverse complement.
CCAGTGGAAGAACGTTCTGCGCAGCCTCAACCAGGTCCTCGACGAGGAGGGTGTGACGCTGATGGTGAGTGCCGCTGAGGCGCCCAAGCGCACCCGTAAGAGCGTCGCAGCCAAGAGCCCGGCGAAGCGTACTGCCACCAAGACGGTCGCCACCAAGGCGGCCCCTGCCAAGAAGACCGTTGCGCCCAGGGCCACCGCTTCCGAGGCGGCAGCCGAGGCCGAGACCACGGTGGAGCCATCGGTGGAGGCGGAAAACCCAGCAGCCAAGAAGTCGCCCGCGAAGAAGACCGCCGCCAGGAAGACGGCCGCCAAGAAGGCCCCCGCGAAGAAGGTGGCGGCCAAGAAGACCGCCGGTTCCGCGGGCGAGGACGAGGCGGTCGAGGCGGAGGAGTCGCTCGAGGACGTCGCCCCCGGCAAGGCCGGCGAGGAAGAGACCGAGAAGACGGAGTCCGAGAGCTTCGTGCTCTCCGACGACGACGAGGACGACGCGCCCGCGCAGCAGGTCGCGGTCGCCGGCGCCACCGCCGACCCGGTCAAGGACTACCTCAAGCAGATCGGCAAGGTCCCGCTGCTCAATGCCGAGCAGGAGGTGGAGCTGGCCAAGCGCATCGAGGCGGGCCTCTTCGCCGAGGACAAGCTGGCGGCTGCCGACAAGCTCGCTCCCAAGCTCAAGCGCGAGCTGGAGATCATCGCCGAGGACGGGCGCTGGGCCAAGAACCACCTGCTGGAGGCCAACCTCCGGCTCGTCGTCTCGCTGGCCAAGCGCTACACCGGCCGCGGCATGCTCTTCCTGGACCTGATCCAGGAAGGCAACCTGGGCCTGATCCGTGCGGTCGAGAAATTCGACTACACGAAGGGTTTCAAGTTCTCCACGTACGCCACGTGGTGGATCCGCCAGGCGATCACCCGCGCGATGGCCGACCAGGCCCGCACTATCCGTATCCCGGTGCACATGGTCGAGGTCATCAACAAGCTGGCCAGGGTGCAGCGCCAGATGCTCCAGGACCTGGGCCGTGAGCCCACCCCGGAGGAGCTGGCCAAGGAACTCGACATGACCCCGGAGAAGGTCATCGAGGTCCAGAAGTACGGCCGTGAGCCGATCTCGCTGCACACCCCGCTCGGCGAGGACGGCGACAGCGAGTTCGGTGACCTGATCGAGGACTCCGAGGCGGTCGTGCCGGCGGACGCGGTGAGCTTCACGCTTCTGCAGGAGCAGCTGCACTCGGTGCTCGACACCCTGTCCGAGCGCGAGGCGGGCGTGGTCTCCATGCGCTTCGGCCTGACCGACGGGCAGCCCAAGACGCTGGACGAGATCGGCAAGGTGTACGGCGTCACGCGGGAGCGGATCCGGCAGATCGAGTCCAAGACGATGTCCAAGCTGCGTCACCCGTCGCGCTCGCAGGTGCTGCGCGACTACCTCGACTGACGTTCCCCGATCGGCCGTCCCGCCCGGGCGGGACGGCCGATCCTTGCGGATGCGGCCTCCGACCCTATCGATGACTCTGGGTGTCCAGAGTGATTCACAGGGTCAGGAGGCCGTATGCATGTCCCCATCCCCGCCCGCTCGCACCGTCGTGCCGTGGGCGGCCGCCGTGCACTGATAGCCGCGGCGGCCCTGCTGCCGGCGCTTGCCGTCCCCCTGGCGGCGCCCGCGGCCCCGGCCGCCGCCAACGGAGTCGTGGTCGGCGGTGCGCCCACCACGACGGACAGCGAGCCGTGGGTCGTGGCGCTCTCCAGCCGCCAGCGTTTCGGCGCCGGCCGATCGGGGCAGTTCTGCGGCGGTGTGGCGGTCGGGCCGCGTACGGTCGTCACCGCGGCACATTGCTTCGGCCAGGAGGCGCTGGGTGTCACCGACTGGCGCAAACTGCCGGATCTGCGGGTCATCGCCGGGCGTACGGACCTCAGCGGGTCGGCCGGTGAGGAAATACCGCTGTCCGACGTGTGGGTCAATCCCGATTTCGACGCCGCCACCAACGCCGGCGACGTCGCCGTGATCACGCTGTCACAGGCACTGCCGGAGGGCTCCGTCATCCCGATGGCCGGACCGGAGGACACCGCGCCCTATACGGCGGGGACCCAGGCGCAGGTCTACGGGTGGGGCGACACGACGGGGCAGGGAGCGTATCCGCAGTCGCTGCGCACGGCCACGGTCGACGTCCTGGCCGACTCGGTGTGCGAGAAGGCCTATCCGGGCAACGGTGACGGTACGTATCTGCGCGCATCCATGGTGTGCGCGGGGATGTCCGAAGGCGGGAAGGACGCCTGCCAGGGCGACAGTGGCGGGCCGCTGGTCGCGGACGGCCGGCTGATCGGCCTGGTCTCCTGGGGGACGGGCTGCGCCGAGGCGGCCTATCCCGGGGTGTACACGCGCGTCTCGGCGGTGTCGGGGCTGGTGGCCCAGCACATGTGACGGAAAGCCTGCGGGCGGACACCCCCTGATGGGGTCCGTCCGCCCGCAGGTCCGAGCTGGTCGCTGGTGCGACGTGTCAGCGCTCGTCGTCTCCCGCCGGCGCAGGGGGGTCGGTGAGCCGTCCGGTCTCGTCCTGTATTTCCGCAGCGATCTTCTTGAGTTCAGGCTCGAACTTGCGGCCGTGGTGTGCGCAGAAGAGCAGTTCACCGCCACTGATGAGCACGACACGCAGGTAGGCCTGAGCGCCGCAACGGTCGCAGCGGTCTGCCGCCGTCAGCGGACTCGCGGGGGTCAGAACAGTAGTCACGTCGCCTCTTCTCTAGCTCGACGAGCTGTCGTACCAGGGTCAACATCCAACCAGGCCGAAAACGTTCCCGCTGACGACTTTTCCTCGAAAACGGGCCTCGGGGTGACTGGGTGTTACCGATTGGCGGCGAATAGGAGTTCTTGCGGTGGATGTTGCGTTTGGTGCTTTTGTCGTACTTGCCCAAGCTTGGCCCCGACCGGCTTGCCGGGGTGTTGCTGAGGACGTGCCCGGAGCCTAAATGGTTCATGCCTCTTTGGGAACGTGACATGTGTATCACTCGCGCGGGTGATCGAACGCTTGCTCGAAAACGACTAGGATGGGCGCTCGGATACCGGGTCGCGGCGTGGCCGCACCCCCCGACCTCGGTACCCTCTCACCGATACGGCTGAAGACCTTCAGGCCATCCTGATCGAGGAGTTGTCCGCGTGACCGCCGAAACATCCGTGCCGTCCACCGCGCTGCTGACGGGCGCAGATCGCGACGGCTCCAATTACACCGCGCGGCACCTCCTCGTTCTCGAAGGGCTCGAGGCGGTTCGCAAGCGGCCCGGCATGTACATCGGCTCCACCGACAGTCGCGGTCTGATGCACTGCGTCTGGGAGATCATCGACAATTCGGTGGACGAGGCGCTGGGCGGCCACTGCGACCACATCGAGGTGATCCTCCGCGAGGACGCCTCCATCGAGGTCCGGGACAACGGCCGCGGGATCCCGGTGGACATCGAGCCCAAGACCGGCCTGTCGGGCGTCGAGGTCGTCATGACCAAGCTGCACGCCGGCGGCAAATTCGGCGGCGGCTCCTACGCGGCCTCCGGCGGCCTGCACGGCGTCGGCGCGTCGGTGGTCAACGCCCTGTCGGCCCGCCTGGACGTCGAGGTGGACAGGAGCGGGCACACCCACGCCATCAGCTTCCGCCGGGGGGTGCCCGGCTCGTTCAGCGGAGCGGGCCCCGAGGCGCCCTTCGAGCCCGCCAGCGGCGTCACGAAGGCCAAGAAGGTCCCGCGCACCCGCACCGGTACCCGGGTGCGGTATTGGGCCGACCGGCAGATCTTCCTCAAGGACGCGAAGCTCTCGCTGGACACGCTGCACCAGCGGGCCCGGCAGACCGCGTTCCTGGTGCCGGGCCTGACCATCGTGGTGCGCGACGAGCGCGGCATCGAGTCGGACAAGCCCGTCGAGGACACCTTCCACTTCGACGGCGGCATCAGCGAATTCTGCGAGTTCCTGGCCCCCGACAAGCCGATCTGCGACGTTGTGCGGCTCACCGGCACCGGCACGTTCAAGGAGACCGTGCCGGTCCTGGACGACCGCGGCCATATGACACCGACCGAGGTCACCCGGGAACTGGGCGTCGACATCGCGCTGCGCTGGGGCACCGGGTACGACACCACCACCAGGTCCTTCGTCAACATCATCGCCACGCCCAAGGGCGGCACCCATGTGACGGGCTTCGAGCGCTCCGTCACCAGGACGGTGAACGAAGCGCTGCGCTCGACGAAGCTGCTGCGGGTCGCCGAGGACGACATCGTCAAGGACGACGCCATGGAGGGGCTGACGGCCGTCGTCACCGTACGGCTGGCCGAGCCGCAGTTCGAGGGGCAGACCAAGGAGGTGCTGGGCACCTCGGCCGCCAACCGGATCGTGTCGACCGTGGTGGCCAAGGAGCTGAAGGAGTTCCTGACCTCCACCAAGCGGGACGCCAAGGCCCAGTCCCGCGCGGTGCTGGAGAAGGCCGTCGCCGCCGCAAGGACGCGGATCGCGGCCCGGCAGCACAAGGAGGCGCAGCGCAGGAAGACGGCGCTGGAGACCTCCTCGCTGCCGGCCAAGCTCGCCGACTGCCGCAGCGACGACGTCGACCGCAGCGAACTGTTCATCGTGGAGGGCGACTCGGCGCTCGGCACCGCCAAGCTGGCGCGCAATTCCGAGTTCCAGGCGCTGCTGCCGATCCGCGGCAAGATCCTCAACACCCAGAAGTCGTCGGTCTCCGACATGCTCAAGAACGCCGAGTGCGGCGCGATCATCCAGGTCATAGGAGCCGGCTCCGGGCGGACCTTCGACATCGACCAGGCGCGCTACGGCAAGGTGATCTTCCTGGCCGACGCCGACGTCGACGGCGCCCATATCCGCTGCCTGCTGCTCACCCTGTTCCAGCGCTACATGCGCCCGATGGTGGAGGAGGGCCGGGTCTTCTCCGCAGTCCCCCCGCTGCACCGGATCGAGCTGGTCCAGCCCAAGAAGGGCCAGGACAAGTACGTCTACACCTACTCCGACAGCGAACTGCGCCAGACCCTGCTCGACCTCCAGCGCCGCAACGTCCGCTACAAGGACGGCATCCAGCGCTACAAGGGCCTCGGCGAGATGGACGCCAACCAGCTGGCCGAAACGACGATGGACCCCCGCCACCGCACCCTCCGCCGCATCAACATCAGCGACATCGAGGCCGCCGAGCAGGCCTTCGACCTCCTGATGGGCAACGAGGTCGCGCCGCGCAAGGAGTTCATCACCAACTCCGCCACGACGCTCGACCGCTCGAAAATCGACGTCTGACCTGCGGTTTTGCGGCCGGGCGGACTCGGGGACCTCTTGTAGTCCGCACACAGTCCGCAAGAGAACTGACGTCACGTCAGTTCTGGGGGTTGTTCAGGCCGCCGCGCGGGCCTCTGCGTCGCCCTCTTCGGGGCGGTCCGCGTAGGCCTTGTCGACGGCGGCCCGGGTCCGTTCGTGTGCACCGATCTGGCCGGAGCAGTTGTCTGTGAGCTGCTGCAGGGTCAGCCAGAGGGCGTGCAGCCGGGCGACGGTCCCGGGGTGCGGGTTGGCCGAGACTGGATGTGACGATCACCCATCCCGGGGTGAGGCCTTGCCCAGAGGTCGAACTCCGTCTCTCAGGCGCCTCACAACACAGCCTTGGCACAGCCTTTACCAGGCACCTCAACGCTCGGGAGGTGAAGATGCCAGGATCGAGAGGAAGGACTGCCAGGGGAGGGGCGTGCCATGGCGGAGCCGTTGCTGAGGCTCACGGCGGACGATCTGACAGGCCTTGCGAACAACATGAACGAGGCCGAGGGGCTGCTGGAGGCGCTGGAGCGTCGGCTGAGCGCGATGGCCGACACTGCGGAGGCCTGCTGGATGAGCGATGCCGCGTCGGAGTACCACGACATCCACCGGCGTGTGGCCGGTGACACCGGGACGGTGCGGCGGACGTTGGCCTTCGTCAGGGAGGCGGTCGAACTGAGCCGCGACGGGTTCAGTGCGCAGGATCTGGAAACGCTGGACGACTTCCGCAAACTGCACGTGGACCCGCCGGTGTCGCCGCCGCACAGCAAGGTGGCGGATCTCTGAGGGTTCCGCCACGGGGAGGGGGTACGCGATGACCTCGCGTCTGAAAGTGGAACTGGCCGCCTTGGCCGAGTTAGCCGGCGAACTGTCGGGCCAGGCGGACAGCCTGGAGTACCTGCTGACCCAGCTGGACGCGGGGATGAAGCGCTTCGAGGCCTCCTGGGAGGGTGAGGCGCGCAACCGATTCGGCTCGGTCTTCGCGCAGTGGCGGCAGGCGTCGACCGACCTGCACAAAGCCCTGAGCGACATGCACCACGTCACGAACACCGCGCACGGCAACTACCACAGCGCCGAGACGGCGAACCTGCGGATCTGGAGCGGCGGCAGGTGAGCTGGGGCGAGCCGACCGGTCCCATCGACGTCACACCTTCGGACCTGAATGCCGCGGCGACGACCTTCGCCGGCGGGCAGACCCGTCTCGACGGCATCGCCGGCACACTGACCACGGCGCTGCAGGACGCCGCAGGCATGGCCGGCGACGACACGTACGGCAAGCAGTTCGCGAAGGGCTACGATCCGGCGGCCAAGGCGCTGTTCGCAACGATATCCGCGGCGGTCCGGGCCGTCGGGCAGTGCGCGAACGGGCTGGTGCGGACGGCGAACAACTACCTCACGGCCGACCACCATTCCAACCCGAGAGCGGGCAAGGGGGCACCGCAGCTTTTCGGCTGGCCGGACGTCGTAGACGACATCACCTACCCCGACCCGCCGACCGCGATCGGCGGTGGCAGCAACCACTGGCCCCCGCCGCTCCACAAGTACTGGGTCGACGGCCACCAGGACAAGCTGCGCAACGCCGCGACGGCCTTTCGTACCGCCGCGGCGGACATCAACAACCTGGGCGTGAGCCTGCACTTACAGGTGCAGGCGATCACCGACGTCAACACCAGCGGGGCGGTCACCGCCATGGCGGCCTTCTGGGGCAAGATCTGGCAGGACGGCGACCCGGGCGGGTCGGCGCCGCTGTCCACCGCCTATCTGGCCTGCACCAAGCTCGCCTCGGTGTGTGAGCAGTTCGCCCACGCCATCGACGAGGCGCACAGCGAGTTCGAGCACAAGATGTCCGAGGCCGGCATCACCATGGGCATTACCACCGCGTTGGGCGTCCTGGGCAGCGTTTTCACCTTCGGCGGTTCTGACGCGGGGGCTGCGGCGCTGGACGCGGGGGAGGCCGCCGCGCTGTTTGCCTCCGTCGACGGCATCATGGATGCCGTCGTGGCGGACTACGCCGCCGAGGGCGTGGCCGAGTTGGAGACCGTACTGGCCTCTGCCGCCGAGAACGTGCCCGAGGTCGAAGCGGTGGACGCCGAGACCGCTGAGGTCACCCAGGCGCTGGACCGAGAGATGGCCGAGGCGGAGGCACGCGGCGGCGGCTCGGGAGGAAAGGGAGGCGACGGGGGCGGCGGCGGACGCACCCCACCCGAGGAGGAGCCGCCGGAGGAGGAGCCCTCGGGAGGCAGGAAAGCCCAACGACGCGGGCGCAAGTACGAGGAGGATCTCGTACAGAAACTCGGCGGTAGAGACGAATTCAGCGAGGGCGGCAGGCAGTTCGACGGCGCCTACGACGAGGACGGCGCCGAGGTCTGGTACGAGGCGAAATCTGGCGAATACTGGGAGTTGGCCCAGCGGAACGCGAAAGTCATGGAAAAATTCAGATCGAACCTGGGCGACGCTCGAAGAATCGCCATGGCCAGCGGCAAGAATTTCTGCCTCATCTCTGAGAACCCGATTCCCCAGGACATCGTGGAGTGGCTTACCAAAAAGGGCTTCTCCTGGAAAATCGTACCCATGGGCTAGGAGCGCACATTGTCCCGGACTGCCGAGATCGACCTCACCTTCGAGTACCCCGCGACCGTCGCCGGCGTGCTCAGTGTCCTGGCGGGACACGGGTGGGGACCCGTGGAACCGCTCGGGGTGTCCTACATGCTCGAAGGAGACGACGACTGGGACTGGACGTCAGTGGAGCCGGAGCAGGCCGCGAAAGTCGTGGCGATGCTGGACTCGGATGAGGTACGGGAGCAGGCCGTCGCCATCGCCCTCTACCATCCGCAGGCGGCCACAGGCGGACACCTGCTCCTCCGCCGGGACCGTACGACGGCAGGTTTCAGCCCCGTAGTCGACCGCCGGAAGGTCCCGGGCGCACCGGAGATGACGGACATGGTGTGGTATGTGCAGAACCTCGTCTACCCCCTGCTCGAGGGGGGGCTCCTGGGCTACGAACTCCGCGACATGGCTGACTGACGGCGCGAGAACCGCGACCCCGGGCCGATCTGACCGATGGTTTTGTCGTGGGAATCGGTGATGATTCCGTCCAGGCCGTGGACCCGTGCGGTGAGGCCGTTGGCGGTCCGTACGGCTTTGCGGAGTGCACCGCGAGCGCAGGTGGGAGCGTAGTCGGCTGATGGCCTTGGCCGTAGAGGGCAGGGTCAGGGCCTTCTGTGAGAAGGGTTGGCTTCCGAGCCTGGTCGGGCGGCGTCACTGCAATGGTCGCAGCGGCGGACGCACCCCACTGGCCGTCATCCCCACCGGCGGCAACCGCAACGACGTCACCCAGCTCCTGCCGCTGATCGACGCGGTCCCGGCAGTCCGCGGCCGACGCGGGCATCCCCGTCGCAAGCCGGACTCGCTGTTCGCCGACCGCGGCTATGACCACGACATCTACCGCGACCAGAACCGCGCTCGCCGTATCGTGCCGGCCATCGCGCGCCGCAGCATCCGGCACGGAACAGGACTGGGCACGTACAGGTGGATTGTTTTAGCCGTTGTTAGCCGCCTCGCACCTCACCGAAGCCTCTCCCACCAGCAACGACGGGCAGCACACCTCGACCCGTTCGCATCCGCATGCGCCCCCCGGGAACCATCCGCCTTGCCCCCGCTCTCAGGGTGCTCTTCCTAGCGGGCCTTCGTCTGCCCGCCCCCTGGTTCGCCTGCACAGGACCGTTCAACACGTTCACGCCTTTTTGGTTACCGAGACCTTCCCCTCCTGGGGTGGGACTGGCTCTCTTGAAAGGAAAGGAACCGGCGGGCCGCTGCCCCGCCACGTCCAGGCCGGACGGTTCCTCGCCGCCGAGAGCCGCGCCGAGGCCGTCCTCTACCCCCATTTGCAGCCCGACGACCGCCAAGCCCTCACCGAAATGGTCGAAGGACTCAAGACCTGGATGACCGGCAACGCCCTCTGGGCAGAGGAAACCGCCCGCTACACCGACCGCGCGACCCGACGACCGGCCCCGCGTACCCCGTGTCCCCGCTTCATCCACCGCACAGCCGACCGGAGAGTGGACAGCTATGACAACGGACGTTGCGATCAGCCAGGCACCGGGAGCGCTGCCTCTCCTCGGCCACCTCCTGCCACTGGTACGCGACCCCCTGAAATTCCTCACCTCACTGCCCGCCTGCGGAGACCTGGTCCACATCCGAATCGGCCCCATGAAGGCCCTTCTGGTGTGCGACCCGGGACTGACCCGCCACGTCCTGGTCAACGACCGCACCTTCGACAAAGGCGGCCCGGCATTCGACCAGGGCAGGGAAGTCCTGGGCAACGGCCTGCCCCTCTGCCCCCATACCGACCACCGCCGCCAGCGACGGCTGGTCCAGCCCGCCTTCCACCCTGCCCGCCTGCCCGCGTACGCCCGCCTGATGACCGAACAGACCGACACCATCACCGGCTCGTGGACCGACGGCCAGACCATCGACGCCTATACCGAGATGCAGAACATCGTGGCCCAGAGCCTGGTGGCAACCATGTTCGCCGACACCCTCAACCCCACCGCCATCACCGAGGTACTGGAGGACCTCGGCGCCATCACGGACGGCATCTTCCGGCGCATGATCACACCACCGCGCCTGAACACGCTCCCCACCCCCGGCAACCGCCGCTACTACCAGGCCCAATCCCGCCTGCGCCAGACCATGGCCCGCGCCACCGCAGACCGCCGCTCCGCCGCCACCGGCCACGACGACCTGCTGTCCGTACTCCTCGGCAGCCCCGATTCCCCCGAAGACGGCCATGATCAGAACCTTTCCGACGCCGAGATCATCGACCAGCTGATGGCCTTCTTCTTCGCCGGCATCGAGACCGCGGCCGCCACCCTGGCATGGGCACTGCACGCACTCGCCCAGCATCCCCACATCGAAGAACAGCTCCACGCCGAGGCCGACAGCGTTCTCGCCGGCGCCGCAGCCACACTCGACGACGTGCCCAGGCTGGAATACACACGCCGCGTCCTCATGGAATCGCTGCGACGCTATCCGCCGGCCTGGCTTGTCAGCCGCACCACCACCACCGACACACACCTCGGCACGCACCCCGTCCGCGCCGGCACGGCCGTCTTCTTCAGCCCCTATCTCATCCACCACCGAACCGACCAGTACGACAACCCCGAGCAATTCGACCCCGACCGGTGGAGCAGCTCCCGCCACCTCAACCCACCGGACGGCTCCTTCATCCCGTTCGGCGGAGGCGCCCGCAAGTGCGTCGGCGACCAGTTCGGCATTACCGAAGCCGTCATCATCCTGGCCACGATCGCCACACGATGGCGCCTGGAACCCCTGCCCGGCCGCCCCGTCCGCCCCACCCTGGCCCTCACACTCAGCCCGCAACGGCTGCACATGCGCCTCAGGCCCCGCACATAGCACCGCCCGGTTCCCGAACCCTGCACACCCCGCGTCGGCTTCACTCAGCCCACAGAGGACGAAGGCCCACCCGCCTGGGCGGTGCGGCGTGCTCGGCCCGGCCAAGCACGCCGTCGGATCGTCGCTGCCCTGACGACTCCAGCACTCAATGGCTACACGCTCGCCCCCCAAAAAAGGGTCATATCACCGTGCCGGCGCACCTGCTTAGCCTGTGCAACGGCTCGCCCGGCCCGACCAACTCCGCAGGCCGGCGAGTTGTGTGAACCACCCAGCAGCTTGCGGACGCCGGCGTAGTCCCAGACGTCTCGCTGCGCAGGTCGGCGGGCCAGTGCGGGGACTGGACGTGCATCACGTCGGTCGCCTTTGTCAGCGCCCGCTCCTATGCCAGGTCGGATCCATGGCCGCACCTTGGTGGCCGGTTGCGGGGCCTAGCCGAGGTGGACGGCGCTGACGTGGTTCAGGCGCGCACGGTGGGTTCCGCTGCCAAGCAGCTCAATGGCCAATTGAGCTGGCCAGTGGACCGGGAAGCGTTGCAGGCCGGAGGCGTATAGGAGACAGCGCATGCCGGTGGTCATGCACCAGTCGTAAAACCAGGTGTGCAGGGCCGGCGCGTACAGAGCGTGGGCTGCCGGCGAGTGGCGCTGGTCTGCGGCAGTGAGGTGCGCGGTGATGCCGTACGAGCGGCACGGCTGCTGCGGGTGAGTCCGCACTGCCACCCAGACTGAGCCGTCGTCCTTGAGGACGGCGACGGTGCCGTACGCGGCGCGCGGCATCAGCCGGCGCAGTGTCATGCGCGGGTCCTCTCCGCTCACAGCTGGGCTGACAAGGTGGTCGGCGAGGCTGGCGGCGACATGTTCTTGAGTTTCATAGGCGGCCCGCCTTGAGAGTGCGTGACGCGACCCGATCAGATGGTGATTAGGGTCGCGGCCATGACCGAGGGGACGGGGCGGCGGCCCGAAGTGGACCTGGCCAGCGGCGTCGAGGACGTGACGCTGTCCATCCTGGAGTGGCTTGGCGAGCAGGGTGTCCGTGCCATGATCCGGGTCGACGCGGAGCGCATGCGTGACGGTCAGCCGGCGTGGACGTTTGCTGCTTCTGGTGGGCCGCTGGACGGTGGGATGAGGGCTGATGGGGCCTCGGTCGCCGAGTGTATGGGCAGGGCGCTGCTTCGAATGCGCGAGGCCGGGCTGGCTGTTCCCTTCTGAGGTTGAGGTCCGCCTCTGAGCTGATCGCGTTCGATGATGCTTTCGGGGCGTCTGGTGGTTTTGCCGACGTTGTAGCGGGTGGCGGGGTGCCGGTTGTTCGAGCCGGGTGGCCTGCCGGGACCGGGCCGGTTGGGTTTGGGCGCACGGGCCGGAAGGCAGGTTCGGGCGGAGGTTTCTGAACCGCCGGCGGGCCCGGTCACTCGGTGGCTCAAGCACCAAGAGGGCCTCGGCTTCTTCGCTCGCGGGGAGATTATGGGTCGGGTGCGAAAGATCATCAGGAAGCAACGCTAGGGCGGCTGTGTACCACCAGCCCGCGTGCAGCGGTCCGCAAACAGTCCGCAGCGCAGTCGAAAACGGCCGTCGTGGGCCAACGCCAGCCATCAGGAAAACGCCAGGTCAGCGCCGAATCGGCGGCTTCGCCGCAGGTCAGAAGGGTGGCGGAGTGGTTCATCACCAGCTCCGCCACGACGCTCGACCGCTCGAAGATCGACGTCTGACGTCGTAATGCCGCCGCCCGGCGCCGGGAGCGTGCATGGAGGCTTCACCTCGTCGCGCGCCCACTGGGTCATGGTGGAGCCGTGCGCGGTGGTCGGCCCGGATCCGCACGCGTGACTGATCCGCCGGGGCGGGAACGCGCTGTTCCTGCTGGAGCGCCGGCCCCTGACCGTACGGATCGCGCGCTCGGAGGAGTACTTCAGGTCCGCGCGGCTGGAGGTGCGGGCTGGTGGCCGAAGGGTTCTCGGCTGCCGGGGTCGTGGAGGACATCCAGCAGGCATTGGCCGTGTCCGGCCATCCGGTGACGTACCGGGCGCGGGGCGGTCCGACTGATCGACATCGAGACTTTCTGCTGCGACCACGCGGAGTGGGATCTCATGGTCGCGGCCCACGAGTACGACCGGCTCGGCTGGGTGTCGGATCGGCCGTACGCGGCGCTCCGCACCGCGTACGGCCGCGATCTGCGTTCGACACCCTGCGCGCGATCCAGGACCAACTCGGAACTGGGCTTGCCGACGGTCGTGCGTCGTGTTCTGCGGGCGTTCTGGGCTTGTGCCAGGGGTGGTCGCAACCGGCGACAGGGCAGTTGCCCGCGGGTTACCAATGAGGGCGACACATCCCGGAAGGAGGTGGACGGAATGAAGAAGATCAAGATCCGCAAGGCGGGTTCGGTGCGCCTGACGACCTCGGCTTCGCTCTACGGCGGTCCCCCCTGCGACGTGGCCTGACCGTGACAAACCTCGGCGATGGGCCAGCCGACACCATGCCCATCGCCGAGGCCCGCCCCGCACCGCGTCCCGTCCAGCCGCGCTTCGTCGTCCCGCCGTGCTCCGTTCCGAACACCAGCCCCCGGGGGAGCCATGCCCGAACAATCGCCCGCCTCCGCCGACGCTGCTCCCGCCGGGAAGACGGCGGTACAGGCCCACGACGAACCGCTCGCCTTCCATCCGCTGACCTTCCAGCCCGAAGGCGACGAAGTGACGGTCGGCCGGATGGACGAGGGCACCTTCGTCGTACTGCCCGCCGACGGCGCCGCGCTGCTCCGGCGGTTGGTCGAAGGCACGCCGCCGCGGCAGGCGGCCCGCTGGTACGAGCAGGAGTACGGAGACCCCGTCGACATCGACGACTTCGCCGCCGAGCTGACGGAACTCGGCTTCCTGCGGGCGGACGGCATCCCCGAGCCGCTGCCCGCGCGCCCCCTGCGATGGCGGCAACTGGGCCGCGCGGTCTTCTCGCCCGTCGGTGCGGTGCTCTACACGGCGCTGCTGGCGGCGTGCGTCCTGGTGGTCGTGCACGTTCCCGACGCGGCACCGCGCTACCACAACGTCTTCTTCACCCACTACATGTCGGTGCTCACGCTGACGCTGTTCGTCGGCCAGCTCCCGCTGATCCTGCTGCACGAGTCCGCGCACGCCCTGGCCGGACGGCGGCTCGGCGTGCCCTCGCGGCTGTCCATCGGACGACGGCTGTACTACGTGGTGTTCGAGACCAACCTCGACGGGCTCGCGGGGGTGTCGCGGCGCTGCCGCTACCTGCCGATGCTCGCGGGCATGCTCACCGACGTCGGCTGCTTCGCGGTGCTCACCCTGCTCGCCGCCGCCACGCACCGTGCGGGCGGCGGCTTCCCGCCGGCCGGTGCCGTACTTCTCGCGCTGGCCTACGCCACGCTGCTGCGGCTGGTCTGGCAGGGGTACTTCTTCCTCCAGACGGACATTTACTACCTGGTCGTCACTGTGCTGGGCTGCGTCGACCTCCAGACGACCGCGCGCCAGCTACTGGCCAACCGGTGGTGCGCGCTACTACGGCGGCCGGCCCCTTACGACCCGGAGCAGTGGCATCCCCGGGACCACGCCGTGGCCCGCTGGTACTCCTGGCTCATGGTCGTCGGCTACGCGTTCTGCCTGGCCACGCTGCTCCTCACGCTGCTGCCCATCCTCGTCCACGTCTTCGGCACCGCGGCCGCCCGGCTGGCCGGCAACGGCCACCAGGGCGGCGCCGGTCTCGCAGACAGCCTGCTGTTCCTTGTGCTGAGCCTGGGCGAGACGGCCGTCGCCGTCACGATGTACGTCCGCGAGCGGCGGGCAACCGCCCCGACCGCCGAGACTGCCGCGCCCGCTTCCGCCTGACCGCTACGGGAGAACCCATGCCTGACCCGACGCACCAGTCGGCCCCCGCCCACCTCTTCCTGGCCGGAGCACTGCGGCGCGACCGGCGCGAGCGCCTCGGGACGCTGCTGCTGCCCGGCCCCGCGCATCCCGCGGTGCGGGTGATCGACGCGAACCGGCGGTCGGGCGGCCCGTACACGGTGGCCGGCGCGCTGATGCGCGCCCTGGTGCCGGCGGCGCTGATCGAGCGCCCGGATCTGGTCGCCACGCACCAGGTGGAGATCCTCACCGCCGCCGCCGACCTGAGCGGCATCGTTCCCGCCACCCAGGAGACGCTGACCTCGCTGGCGGTGCCGACCGAGCGAACCCGGTTCTACGCGCGGCAGCGGACGCTGCGCATCGCGCACGGTCTCAAGGAGTTCCTGCACGACCTGCTGTCCGCCCCGGGGCACGGACCCTGCGCCGTGGTCGTCGACGACCTCGACCACGCCGACCGCACCGACGCGGAGTTCATCGCGGTCCTGCTGCGCCGGATGGACCCGGCGGTGCTGACCGTGGTGGCCGGGGGCACCACCGGCCTGCTCGAACCGGCCGCGGAGGTGCCCGCCGAACCCGGAACCCCCCTGGGCGAGCAACTGCCCACTGCTCTCCGGCGGTACTGCCGCCGGGTGGACTGCGCCCCTGCCCGGTCCCCGGCCCGGTCGCCCGGGGAACCGCGCGCGCTCGCGGCGCTGTACGTGGCCGGCGACTGCCGGGACGACGACCTGGCGATGCTCGCGGCGTACCGTGACCTGGCACCGGACGAGCGGCAGCGCCTGCACGACACGCGCGCCGACGAACTGGAGGCGGCCGAAGACCCTGTTACGGCTTTGGGCGCCCTGCCGTTCCACCGCGAGCACGGCTCGGATCCGCTCGGCGCGGGCCTGGCGGCGATGGAGCAGGCGATGACCACCTGCGTGCTGCACGGCTTCTACGACGCGGTGCTGGACTTCTGCCGGCGGGGCAGGGCGCTGACCGACTGGGAAACCACCGCGCGCCGGCGCTGGACGTTCTCCACGCTGCTCCCCACCACGCTGTCCGCACTCGGCCGGGCTGAGGAGGCCGAGGCGATCTGCGACGAGGCCCGCGTCCACTTGCGCGACCCTCGCGTCCACATGCAGGTCGCGTACGCCACCGCCATGCTGTACACCCGCCACCGCGCGCCCGACCGCCGGGACCACGAGCGGGCGACGGCGTGGATCAACACCGCCATCGCCATCTCCGGTCTCCTGCCCGACGCCCGCAGCCGGGCTTTCAGCACCGTCTTCCACCACAACGGGCTGGCGCTGATCGAGGCTCACCGGGGACGCCCTTCGGAGGCGCTGGAACTCGTCACCCAGGGCATGGCCGCACTCGACCGCGAACTCGGCGAGGGCGAGCACAGCCTGCACCGCTCGGTGCTGCGCCACAACCGCGCCACCGTGCTGACGGGGATGGGACGCTACGAGGAGGCGCTCGCCGAATTCCGTGCGGTGATCGACGCGGACCCGTATTACCCCGAGTACCACCTCGACCTGGGCAACCTCCTCCAGCGGATGGGCCGTCACGAGGAGGCCGCCGCCGCCTACGACACCGTGACCCGGCTCGGTCCGCCCTTCCCCGAGCTGTACTACAACCGGGGCGACCTGCGGAACGGGCAGGGCGACGAGGACGGCGCGCTCGCCGATTTCAACTACGTGCTGGAACTCGATCCCGGGTTCGTGGACGCCTACGTCAACCGCGCGGGCCTGCTCCTGGACCGCGGTGAGACCGAAGCAGCCGAACACGACATCCGCGTGGGGCTGGAGTTGGCGCCGGACAGCCCGCTGCTGCTCGCCGCGCTGGGTCGGCTGCACGCCGACCGCGCGGAGGCGGAGAGCGCCCGGGCGGCCTACGACCGGGCGCTCTCCGCCGCCCCCGACCTGGTCGCCGCGCTGTGCGGCCGGGCCGGCCTCGCCTTCGACGCCGGGGAACCCGACGCCGCCCTTGACGACTTCGGCCGCGCGGTCGAGGCGGCACCCCACGACCCCGCCATCCGCTACAACCGCGCGTTCGTGCTGCGCAGCGTCGGCCGCTGGGACGAGGCGCTGGCCGACCTCGAAGCGGCGGCGGCCGGCACCCCCGACGATCCGGAGGTGCAGGAGGCGCTGGAGGAGTGCAGGCAGCGGCTCGCCGCCGCATGAGCGGGGTGAGGACAAGGCCGCGGGGCTTGTCCTCACCCCGCTCACACGGCGGTCTGGGAGCGCCGGCCCCGACACCGCCACTCGCGCGGGTGCCGCCGGCAGCCCGCGGGTCCGCCTCCCGCGCGCACGGGCGCCGGTCTCGGCGAACCGCTCGGCCATCACCCGATGAGCCCGCCCCCCGTCGGCGAGGGCGCCGGCTGCGCCCGGTCGGGCGGGCTACCGTCGGGGGCGGGAACCGGTCCCGCCCCGGGCGCGGGCGAGACTGAGCACGGCGGTCTGCAGCCGGACAAGGGCCGACGCGAGGCGGACGGTCCTGCTGCGCCAGTGGGAGGCGGGCGCAGCAGGCGGTACGGCGAGCGGTACAGCGGACGCTGACTCCAGTGCGCGGGACAGCGCGTCGGTCAGGCGCTCCGCCCGCTCGGCCAGCGCCTGTCGGCGCAGGTTCAGCAGCGAGTCCTGCGGCAGGCCGAAGGCACGCTCGTAGGCGCTTACCAGCGCTTCGGAGGGCAGCCGCTGCCCCCGCTCGACGTCCACGAAGACGCTGTGGGCGCTGTAGCCGAGCAGCCGGGCCAGTGCGCGTAGCGATAGTTCGTGTTCCAGCCGGAGGCGGTAGAGCGTGAGGCCGAGGCGGCGCTGCGCGGGGAGGACGGCGCCGCCCTCCCCGCGCAGGGCGGCGCCGCCCTTCGGCTGCGCGACCGCGGACGGGACGTGAGGAGGGACGGCGGGTGTCGCCCCGGGTGGGAGCACGGGGGTCCGGCGCACCTGGAGCGGGCGGCCCGGTCTTCCGCCCTCTGGCACGCCCGTCACATCGGCCCCTGCGGAGCGGTGTGACGGCGGTCGCGAAGCCGGCCGCAACAGTGGCCGGGATCCTGCGGTCTCATCTGATCACCCTTCCTTGCGTCAGGACCGCGCCCACAGGGCACGGCGCTCTTTCACGAGGCGGTAAAGCGATCACACCTGTCGACTACACGCCGAGGTCACATGTCGAGATCTCATGTGGACGCCGGGCGCACGCGTTCCGCTGATCCCTGCGTGCATTCCGTACCGCGTACTCGGGGTCGTTTCCTCGCACATCTTGATGGGAAAGCCCGCTGGCCGATCGGATCACCAGCATGGGGTTCGGTCCACCACTCGTCAAGGCGACCGAAACCGGCCCGCTGCCGCCGCAGATGCCGATCAGCCGGGAGCGGAAAGCAGCACGGCCGAGCGGAAACCCCTGCCGCTGTGCACCATGCGCCACGTCACCGGGGCGCACCTCTCGCCCGGTCTTCCGAGCGACACGCTGAGGTGTGCGTGAGGGAAATGGCTGGATCCCGCCGGGTGCGGATACTCCTGTATTCCGGCAGTGGTGAAGTGGATGTGGCGAGTGTGAAAAGCGTGGCGCTGTCCGCCCCGGTCCTCGCCGTATGGTGGCCCGCGTCCTGCTGCTGTGCCGCGGAGAGCACAACGAAAGAGATCGCAGAGGCTCCCGCGACGTCACGACTGCCGAACGGCTGCGGCGCAGCAAACGAGAGCGAGAAGCCTGGATGCGGCGGCTGACCGGGCTGAGGACGCAATCCGGAGCGGTCCCTATCCGCCTCTTCGGACAGCTAGGCGGCCATGAGGTCGAACTCACCAAGCCGACGGCAGTCGAAGCCGTCATCCGCTTCGGCTCGCGACCGGACGACACCTTCGGCATGTGCACCCTGGCGGGATGCGGTCCGCAGACGGTCCGCAGGACAGTCGAAGACGGCCGTCGGGGGCCAACGCCGGTCATTGGGAAACTACCAGGTCAGAACAGGATCGGCGGCTTCGTCGCAGGTCAGACGGGTGGGTGATTGGTCCACCGCCAACTCGGCCACGACGCTCCGCCGCTCGAAGATCGACGTCTGACCTGCGGCGGAGCAAACAGGCCGGGGCGGCGGTCCGCGGGCCGAGCCGGCGGGGCGGGCCGTAGTCCGCGCCCGCCGCGCCGGCCTGGTCGGCGGGGTGGGCCGGGTCCGGTGCTCGGGGGCGGGCCGCGGCCGGGGGTGCGGAAGTTCAGTGGTGCAGCGGATATCGACTAACCGTTGAGCCCCGCTTACGATGCGTAGCACCACCCCGCGGCACCGGTTCCAGGACGGGACGCAGCCGGCGAACCGACGCCTCGCGCCGGAGCGTGTGTGCACCCGTGGGAATGGACCACCGTCGTCCGGCACTGCTCTGCCGTGAACCTTGTCGCCGCGCATGCCGCGGTGTCCGTGGGCCGATCTCGCGAGAAGGTAGAGCGCAGACATGCCTCCTGACAAGTTCTCCGCCCCGAAGCACAGAAAGCTCCGCCGCATCCTCGGCGTCGCCGCCGCCGTGGTCACGGCCCTGGTCACGACCATGCTGGTCCCGCCCGGCGCAGCGGCGGGCACCGCGACCCCCTCGCCGATGACCACGCCGCAGTGGCACACCGCCATGACCCGGCTCGCCGCCCCGGCGAAGGGCTGCTACACCGCCTCCTACCCGGCAGTGGCCTGGCAGAGCGCCAGTTGCGCCACGGCGCCGAACCAGCGCTACGCGCCGAAGGCCGACGCGGTCGCCGGTCCCCACCTGCCCGCCGTCGCGAAGACGGGCGCGGGCCCGGCAGCGGGGCCGACGCCCGACGTGGTCGGCAACGGCATCGACTTCTCGGCCGGGGTGTCCGGTCTCCTGAACGGTGCGACCGGCTCCTTCTCCACCGTCTCCGGCGTGACCAGCGAGACCGGCGGCGGCGTCCCGAACTCCTACTCCTTACAGCTGAACAGCGCGCCCTTCACCAGCCCCGTCTGCGCCGGGCACCCCGGGTGCCAGGGATGGGAGCAGTTCATCTTCGCCAACCCGGGCTCCGGCAGCAGTTCGGCCTTCATCCAGTTCTGGATCCTGAACTACTTCACCACCTGCCCGGCCGGCTGGTCGTCGTACCTCAGCGACTGCTACCGGAACAGCCCCGCCGTCGCGGTCCCCTCGCAGCCGATCGCGAACCTCGCCGGCCTGAGCCTGTCCGGCAACGTGACCAGCCTGACGGACAGCGCGGTCATGTCGACCGGGGGCACCCTCTACAGCGCCGGGACCGCCGACAGCACCCTGGGCCTCTCGACGGCCTGGAACGCGGTCGAGTTCATGATCGGCGGCAACGGCGGCGGCTCGTCGGCCAACTTCAACGCCGGCTCCACGATCACCGTGAAGACCGTCACCCACAACGGCACGACGGCCGCCCCGACCTGTCTGACCGAGGGCTTCACCGGCGAGACCAACAACCTGAACCTCGTCAATTCGGCGGCCTACTCCACCGGCGCATCTCCCTCCATCGAGAGCGTCCAGAGCAACGTCCTGACCACGCCGCCCTCGTGCGCCGCGGCTCACGGCACGGGTGACACGCACCTGGAGACCTTCGGCGGCACCTATTACGACTTCCAGGCGGACGGCACCTTCACGCTCGCACGCTCCTCGGCCATGACCGTGCAGTCGAACCAGGTCTCCGGTGCCTCGCTCGGCTGGCCGGGCGCCGCCGTCAACAGCGCGGTCGCCACGCAGATGGGCGCGGACACGGTCGCGGTGTGCGCCTCCCGCGGCCTCATGGTCAACGGGAACGCCACCTCGCTGACCTCCGGCGGGACGCTCAGCCTGCCCTCGGGCGACACGATCGTGCGGACGGGCAACCAGTACGCCGTGACCGACCCCCAGGGCGACAGCATGACGGCCACGATGAACCCCGGGTACGTGGACGTCCACGTCGGCCTCGGCACGTACCCGCAGCCGGTGAGCGGGCTGCTGGCCAACGCGCCGGGCACGAACAACCAGCTCAGGACAAGCACCGGCACGGTCATCAGCATCCCGGTCGACCTGACGACGCTCTACCAGGTCTACGGCGACAGCTGGCGCGTCCCGGCGGGCCAGTCCCTGGTCGCGGTGTGCGGCGACAACACGCAGAATTCCGATCCGGCCACGCCTTTCTGGGCCGACCAGCTGCCGGCTGCCCTGCATGACCGGGCGCTGGCGGTCTGCCAGAAGGACGGGGTGAAGAACGCGACGCTGCTGGAGGCGTGCACGCTCGACACCGCGGTGCTCGGCGACGGCGCGGCGACCGAGTTCATCGGCGAGCCGGCACCGGTGAATGTCGCCTTCAGCGAGGACACCGCGGGACCGCCGAACGGCGAGAACGTCGCCGTCGCACTGCCGGCGGGCAGCAAGGACCGGTACGTCCGGCTCAGCTACACCGCGAACAGCATGCAAACCGGCGCGCAGGCGGCCGAGTTCGCCGTCTACGACGCCACGAACCACAACCTCGCGCTCAACGCCCCGGTCACGGCCAGCAGCACGACCCCCGGATTCCCCGGGCCGAACGGGGTGGACGGGAATACCGGCACGTACTGGCAGGGTACGGCCGGCGCCTGGCCGTCGACGCTGACCGTCGACCTCGGCGCGGCGATTCCGCTCGGCTCGGTCGGCATCGCCCTTCCGCCCGGCTGGCCCAAGCGGACCCAGACGCTGTCCGTTCTGGGCTCGGCCAACGGCACCACGTGGACGACGCTCGTCGGACCCGCGACCTACACATGGGGCGCGCCGTAGACGGAGGCGTGGACGTAGATCCAGGCCGATGCCCGCGTACGCCACGCCGCCCTCCCGGCGTGGCGTACACGGGCGGACCGGGGACGGCCGGGCAGGCGGCGGGCGTGCCGCGGCGGCACAGTCGGAGGGGAGTCGGCAGCGGGAGGTACGAGACGCGGGTAGCGGGCTCCAAACCGGCCGCCAGGTCCGGGCGGCCGGCGGCCCGGCGTCGGCCTGGCCGTCATGACCGCGGCCCTGCCCGCGCTCGTCGCCACCCTGGCGCTCGCTACGGAGGCGGCCGTCATGTCCGGTCCGGTCAACGCCCAGGTGATCCTCGCGGTCGTCGGATACGCCTTCCGGCACGGCATCACCTGATGAGGTGAACGTTTCGCGTTGTTGTACATGGATCGTTCCGCTCTGTCCATGATTGGGCACACGGCCCATCTGGCCGTGGAACGAGGAGAGTTCGGTGGACAAGCACGACGGCGGCGACCCCCTGGCGCTGCGGGTGGACGATCCCTGGCGGGATGCCGGAGGCGCGGGGCTCTGGGTACCCGAACCGGTGGCGGTCGCGGCCCCACCGGTCGCGGCGCCACCGGCTGCTGCGGGGGCGGTCGGGAACCGAGGAGCGGTTTATCAGGAGGTGCAGGACAGCGCGGCGTTCCAGGAGGTGAGAGGGCGCTATCGCGGGTTCGTCTTTCCCGCGGCGGCGGCCTTCGTGGCCTGGTATCTGCTCTACGTGGTCCTGGCCACCACCGCACCGGGACTGATGGGGCGGCCGGTCGCGGGGGAGGTGAATGTGGCGATGGTCGCCGGGCTGGCGCAGTTCGCCACGACGTTCCTGCTGACCTGGGCGTATGTGAGACACGCGAGGCTGCGCAGAGACCGGGCGGCGCTGGATCTGCGGTGGACGCTGGCGACCAGGACCGGACAGGAGCGGGTGCGTTGAGCGGCGGGCGGATGGAGGCCGGCCGCTACCTGGCGGATTCGGCGGGTGAGCACCAGGGCCTGGCCGTGGTGCTGTTCACGGTGTTCGTGTCGGTGACCCTGGCGATCACCGCGTGGGCGGGGCGGCGGCGCAGCTCGTCGGAGGAGTTCTTCGTCGGCGGGCGGATGTTCACCTCGATGGAGAACGGCCTCGCCATCGCGGGCGACTACATGTCGGCGGCGTCCTTCCTCGGCATCTCGGGGCTGATCGCGCTGTTCGGCTACGACGGGCTGCTCTACTCGGTGGGATTCCTGGTGGCGTGGCTGGTGGTGCTCATGCTGGTCGCGGAGCTGGTGCGCAACTGCGGGCGCTACACGCTGGCCGATGTGCTGTCGGCGCGGATGCGGCAGCGGCCGGTGCGGATCGCGGCGGGCATCTCGTCCGTCGTGGTGTCGGTGCTCTACCTGGTCGCGCAGATGGTGGGCGCGGGCAGTCTGGTCGGGCTGCTGATCGGCGGTCAGGGCAACGGGGCCAGGACCTGGGCGGTGATCGGAGTCGGGGCGCTCATGGTGTTCTACGTGTCCTTCGGCGGGATGCGGGCCACCACCTGGATCCAGATCGTGAAGACGGTGCTGCTGCTCGGCGGCACGGTGCTGCTCACCGTGATGGTGCTGGTCCGCTTCCACGGCAATGTCGATGAGCTGCTGCACTCGGCGGCGACCGGCAGCGGGCACGGGGAGGCGTTCCTCGCACCGGGACTGAAATACGGCGGGAGCTGGACGTCGCGGCTGGACTTCATCAGCCTCGGGCTGGCGCTGGTGCTGGGCACCGCGGGACTGCCGCACATCCTGTCGCGCTTCTACACCGTGCCGACCGCGCGTTCGGCCCGCCGGTCGGTGGTGTGGGCGATCGGGCTGATCGGGGTGTTCTACCTGATGACGATCGTGCTCGGCTTCGGCGCCGCGGCCGTGGTCGGGTCCGGCACCGTGCGGTCGTCCAACGAGGCGGGCAATACGGCGGTGCCGCTGCTCGCCGAGGCGCTGGGCGGCGGGGCGGGGACGACCTGGGGCACCGTGCTGTTCGCCGTGGTGGGAGCGGTGGCCTTCGCCACCATCCTGGCCGTGGTCGCCGGTATCACCCTGGCCTCGTCGGCCTCGGTGGCCCACGACCTCTACACCGCGCTGCGCCGGCCGATCGCCAAGCACGGGCGGCGGGACCCGGGGGAGGGCACGATGGAGCAGGACGAGGTGCGGGTGGCGCGCTTCGCGGCGGTGGGCATCGGTGCGGCGGCGATCGCGCTGAGCCTGCTGGCGCAGGACCAGAACATCGCCTTCCTGGTCGGCCTGGCCTTCGCGGTGGCCGCGTCCGCGAATCTGCCGGCGCTGCTGTACTCGCTGTTCTGGCGGCGCTTCACCACGCGCGGTTCTGTGTGGGCGATCTACGGCGGGCTGGTCCCCGCGCTGCTGCTGGTCGTGCTGTCGCCCGTGGTGTCGGGACGGCCGGACGCGCTCTTCCCCG
This sequence comes from Streptomyces sp. NBC_01477, assembly GCF_036227245.1. Classification (GTDB taxonomy): domain Bacteria; phylum Actinomycetota; class Actinomycetes; order Streptomycetales; family Streptomycetaceae; genus Actinacidiphila. The sequence goes on along the minus strand of NZ_CP109445.1, from coordinate 2,257,970 downwards.
GGACCGACTTCCATGTCTTCCCGCTGGAGAATCCGGGCCTGATCTCGATCCCGCTGGGCTTCCTCGCGGGGTGGCTCGGCACGGTGCTCTCGCCCGAGCCCGCCGATCCGGGGCGTTACGCCGAGACGGAGGTGCGGTCGCTCACCGGCGCCGGAGCGGTGTAGGACGGGCGGTCAGCCCGCCCGCGCCCAGGCGTAGCGGTGCTCGGGGCGGCCGGTGTCGCCGTACTTCACAGTGAGCCGCAGCCGGCCCGCCTGTTCCAGATGCTTGAGATAGCGCTGGGCGGTGGACCGGCTGGGGCCCGCGCGTTCGGCCACCGCATGGGCGGACAGCGGGTGCGGCGCCTCCCGCAGCACCCGGCGGATCAGGTCGGCGGTGGGCGCGCAATGGCCCTTGGGCAGGGCGGCGGGCGCCGCGGCGGCCGTACGCAGCGCGCCGAAAATCCGGTCGACCTGCTCCTGGCCCGCCTCACCGCCGCCGCCTCCGACCACCCCGTCCAGAGTGCGGCGCAGCGCCGCGTAACCGTCAAGTTGCCCGCGAAGCCGAACGGCTTGACGAGATACTGCAGTACGCCGAAGCGCATCGCGGCCTGCACGGTCGCCACGTCCCTGGCGGCCGTCACCATGATCACATCGGCGTGGTGGCCCAACTGCCCCATACGGCGGACCAGCGCCAGGCCGGTCTCGTCCGGCAGATAGTGGTCCAGCAGCACCAGGTCGATCCGGCCGCGCTCCAGGGTGGCCAGCGCCTGCGCCGCGGTGTGCGCCCGGGCCGCCACCCGGAAGCCGGGCACCTTGCCGACATAGGCCGAGTCGATCTCGGCGACCCGGAAGTAGCCGCCTGCACCGGGCCGCCCGGGGTCGGCCGGGTGGTCAGCAGCGACTGCGCCACCTGCGGTTCGGCCGCCACCGTCTGCGCGATGGCCAGCGCCCTGCGCATCGACTGCTCGTCCATCTGGTCGCTGAGTGGCGCCAGGAAGAGCCCGATGGCCAGCGCGGTCACCCCGCCGGTGATCATCAGCTGTATCAGCAGCACCTGCGCCGAGACGCACCCGACCGTCGCGCAGATCCCCGACAAGGGCGTCGGCAAGGTGCTCTACGACATGCGTACGCCCGAGGGGTCGCGGCAGGCGCTCGGCGGGCTCTACCCCTCCTCCAGCCTCTACATGAACACCGACTGGGTGAACGGCCACAAGGACACCGTCCAGAAGCTGGCCAACGCCTTCGTGAAGACGCTCCGGTGGATGTCCACGCACACCCCGCAGGAGATCGCCGCGAAGATGCCCGCCGACTACGCGCAGGGCGGCGCCGAGCTCTACGCCGAGTCGATCAAGGCGACGCTGCCGATGTTCACCGCCGACGGGGTGATGCCGGCCGACGGTCCGACGACCGTGGAGAGCGTGCTCAAGGCGTTCAACCCGAATCTCCAGCACACCACCGTGGACCTGAGCCGCACCTACACCACCGAATTCGTCACGAACGTCCGGTGACCGCGGTGATCCCGGTCGCCTCCAGCAGGGCCGGGGTGCCGAGCGGGCCGTCGCAGCTCTCCGGGCGCGGCGGCTGCGCGGCGGTCCGCGCCACTGTCACGTCCCAGGCCCGGCCGTCGGTGTGGGCGACCAGGACCGACCACCCGCCGCCCGGCTCGGCGACCGTACGCCGTACCGTCAGCGCGTCCTCCAGGTCCTCGCCCGCCAGGGCGCGTACGGCCAGGTCGGCGGCCTGGCCCGGGCGGTCCCAGGTGGACCGGCCGCGGCAGCCGTCCAGCACGATCCGGCCCGAACGCGCCGCCTCCAGCGCGTCCTTGGCGAGCCGGCCGTCGACCCGGCCGTAGACGTAGCCGTAGGGCAGCACCAGCATGGTGGGGGAGAAGCGGTGGCCGCCCAGGTGGGTGACCTCCCAGGTGTCGGCGCCGCCGGAGGCGGCCAGCTCCGCGGCCAGCGGCCGGCCGCGCACCGCGCAGCAGCGGTCCCGCCTGCCGTTGGTGCACACCAGCGCGAGCGGCGGGCCCGCGTGGGCCGCGCCGAAGCCGCCGTGCGAACCCGCGCCCAGCGCCGCGAAGTCCAGCTCCACCAGCTCCGCCGGGTCGGCGACCGTGTCGCTGCGGACCCAGCCGCGGCCCGGCGCGGTGTGCCCGATGTGGACCCGGTGCCGGGCGGGCGTGTGCAGGTCGGCGTGCCGCCCGGGCCTGCGGATCAGCGCGATCCGCACCCCGGTACCGTCGCTGGCCCGGTCCAGCGCCCGGCCCACCGCCGGGTCGAGCCTGCTCCCGGTCAGCGCCTTGGCCCCCCACGGCCCTGGCTGCTCGATGAGCAGCCAGGTCCTGGCGGTGGCCGCGGTGGCGCCCACCGGCTCACCCAGCTCCGCCGACGCCGTCGTACACGTACTCACGAAGGCGAGCCTAACCGCCGCCGCGGGCCGTCCATGACAACTCCGGGGGCGGCCCCGCTACACCGGACCCGCCACCACCGCCACCGGCTTGGCCAGCGGCACGCCCGAGCCGTCGCGGCGCGGGTCCTTCGGGGGAAGCTCGGCCGGCGCGCCGGTCGCGGTCGCCGCGCGGGCCGGAGCGGCGCCGGCCCAGGCGAAGACCAGGCCCGTCTCGCCGCGCAGGAAGCGCTGGCAGCGCACCCCGCCGGTGGCCCGGCCCTTGCGCGGATACTGCTCGAACGGCGTCAGCTTCGCCGTGCCCTCACCCGCCCCCTCCAGGGTGTCCTCGGCGAAGGCGACCGTGAAGACCACCGCGTCCACCGCCGGGTCCACCGCGGTGAAGGAGATCACCTTGGCCCCGTCGGCGAGCTTGACGCCCGCCATGCCGCCGGCCGGGCGGCCCTGCGGGCGTACCTGGGAAGCCGGATAGCGCAGCAGCTGGGCGTCGTCGGTGATGAAGACCAGGTCCTCCTCGCCGGTGCGCAGCTCCACCGCGCCGACCACCGTGTCACCGTCCCTGAGGCCGATGACCTCCAGGTCGTCCTTGTTCGCCGGGTAGTCGGGCACCACGCGCTTGACCACTCCCTGTTCTGTGCCCAGCGCCAGGCCGGGCGAGGACTCGTCGAGCGAGGTCAGGCACAGCACCCGCTCGCCGTCCTCCAGCGCCAGGAACTCCGTCAGCGGCGCGCCGCCGGCCGCCGTGGGCACTCCCGCGGTGTCCGGCAGCATCGGCAGGTCGATCACCGTCAGCCGCAGCAGCCGCCCGTACGAGGTCACCGCCCCGATGTCGGCGCGGGCCGTGGTGGGCACCGACGAGACGATCACGTCGTGCTTGGCCCGCCGCCCGCCGCCCTCGCCCGGCCCGTCACCCCTGGACGTACGCGCCAGCAGCCCGGTCGAGGACAGCAGCACCCGGCAGGGGTCGTCGGCGACCTCCAGCGGCACCGCGGAGACCGGCGTGCCCGCCGACTCCAGCAGCACGGTGCGGCGCTCGGTGCCGTACCGCTTGGCCACCGCCGCCAGCTCCGAGGACACCAGCTTGCGCAGCTCCGCGTCGGACTCCAGGATCCGGGTCAGCTCCTCGATCTCGGCGGTGAGCCTGTCGCGCTCCGCCTCCAGCTCGATCCGGTCGAAGCGGGTCAGCCGGCGCAGCGGGGTGTCCAGGATGTACTGCGTCTGGATCTCGGACAGGCCGAAGCGCGCCATCAGGCGCTCCTTGGCCTGCGCCGCGTTCTCGCTGGCCCGGATGATCGCGATGACCTCGTCGATGTCGACCAGCGCCACCAGCAGGCCGTCCACCAGGTGCAGCCGGTCGCGGCGCTTGGTGCGGCGGAATTCGCTGCGCCGCCGCACGACCTCGAAGCGGTGGTCGACATAGACCTCGAGCAGCTCGCGCAGGCCCAGGGTGAGCGGCTGGCCGTCCACCAGCGCCACGTTGTTGATGCCGAAGGAGTCCTCCATCGGCGTCAGCTTGTAGAGCTGTTCGAGCACGGCCTCGGGATTGAAGCCGTTCTTGATCTCGATCACCAGCCGCAGGCCGTGCTCGCGGTCGGTGAGGTCCTTGACGTCGGCGATGCCCTGGAGCTTCTTCGCGCCGACCATGTCCTTGATCTTGGCGATGACCTTCTCGGGGCCGACGGTGAAGGGCAGTTCGGTGACGACCAGGCCCTTGCGGCGCGGGGTGACGTCGTCCACGGTGACCGTGGCGCGGATCTTGAAGGTGCCGCGGCCGGTCTCGTAGGCGTCCCTGATGCCGGACAGGCCGATGATCCGGCCGCCGGTCGGCAGGTCGGGGCCGGGCACGAACCGCATCAGCGCGTCGAGGTCGGCGTTCGGGTAGCGGATCAGGTGCCGGGCGGCGGCGATGACCTCGCCCAGGTTGTGCGGCGGCATGTTGGTGGCCATGCCGACCGCGATCCCGGAGGAGCCGTTGACCAGCAGGTTCGGATACGCCGCCGGCAGGACGCCGGGCTCCTGCTCCTGGCCGTCGTAGTTGGGCGCGAAGTCGACGGTGTCCTCGTCGATCGACTCGACCATCAGCTGCGCCGGGCCCGACATGCGGGCCTCGGTGTACCGCATCGCGGCCGGCAGGTCGTCCAGCGAACCGAAGTTGCCGTGCCCGTCGACCAGCGGCAGGCGCTGCGAGAACGGCTGCGCCATGCGCACCATGGCGTCGTAGATCGACGAGTCGCCGTGCGGGTGCAGCTTGCCCATCACCTCGCCGACGACCCGGGCGCACTTGACGAAGGCGCGGTCGGGGCGCAGGCCCATCTCGTTCATCTGGTAGACGATGCGGCGGTGCACCGGCTTCATGCCGTCACGGGCGTCGGGCAGGGCGCGCGCGTAGATCACCGAGTAGGCGTACTCAAGATACGAGGCCTGCATCTCGTCCACGACGTCGATGTCGAGGATGCGCTCCTCGAAGCCGTCGTCGGGCGGCGGGGTCTTCGTCGTGCGGCGGGCCATCTCGGCGGCGCTCCTTCGTCTGGACCGGAAGGTCGTTCGGCTGGACCGGTGAACTGACGCGGACCATTGTGGACCGCGCCGCCGACAACGCCGACCACGACCCGGCACGAGCGCGCCCACGAGCGGGAACTTCGCCGCCCGGCGACTCGCTTGCCTAGAGTGGCAGCACTCTACGCAGTCACGAGCACGCGACCGGAAGGACAGCTTGCCCATGGGTCACACGGCCACGCCGGAGGCACACTCCAGCGGCCTGACAGCCACCGAGCACCGCCTGGCGAACGGCCTGCGAGTGGTGCTCTCCGAAGACCACCTCACCCCGGTCGCGGCCGTCTGCCTCTGGTACGACGTCGGTTCGCGGCACGAGGTCAAGGGCCGCACCGGCCTCGCCCACCTCTTCGAGCACCTGATGTTCCAGGGCTCGGCCAGCGTCAAGGGCAACGGCCACTTCGAGCTGGTCCAGGGCGCGGGCGGTTCGCTCAACGGCACCACCAGCTTCGAACGCACCAATTATTTCGAGACGATGCCCGCCCACCAGGTCGAACTGGCCCTGTGGCTGGAGGCCGACCGGATGGGCAGCCTGCTGGACGCGCTGGACCAGGAGAGCCTGGACAACCAGCGCGACGTCGTGAAGAACGAGCGGCGCCAGCGGTACGACAACGTGCCCTACGGCACCGCCTTCGAGCGCCTCACCGCGCTCGCCTACCCCGACGGGCACCCCTACCACCACACGCCGATCGGCTCGATGGCCGACCTGGACGCGGCCTCCCTGGACGACGCCCGGGCCTTCTTCCGCACGTACTACGCGCCCGGCAACGCGGTGCTGGCCGTCGTCGGCGACATCGACCCCGAGCAGACGCTGGCCTGGGTGGAGAAGTATTTCGGCAGCATCCCCGCGCACGACGGCAAGGCCGCGCCCAAGGACGGCTCGCTGCCCGACGTGATGGGCGGTCAGCTGCGCGAGGTCATCGAGGAGGACGTGCCCTCGCGCGCCCTGATGGCGGCCTACCGGCTGCCCGAGGACGGCACCGCCGCGGGCGACGCCGCCGACCTGGCGCTGACCGTGCTGGGCGGCGGGGAGTCGTCCCGGCTGCACAACCGGCTGGTGCGGCGCGACCGTACGGCGGTGACCGCGGGCTTCGGGCTGCTGCGGCTCTCGGGGGCGCCGTCGCTGGGCTGGCTGGACATCAAGGCGTCCAGCGGCGTCGAACTGAGCGCCATCGAGACCGCGGTGGACGAGGAGCTGGCCCGCTTCGCGGCCGAGGGCCCCACCGCCGAGGAGATGGAGCGGGCGCAGGCCCAGCTGGAGCGCGAGTGGCTCGACCGGCTGGCGACGGTCAACGGGCGGGCCGACGAACTGTGCCGTTTCGCGGTGCTGTTCGGCGACCCGCAGCTGGCGCTGACCGCCGTGCAGCGGGTGCTGTCGGTCACGCCCGAGCAGGTCAAGGAGGTGGCCGCGGCCCGGCTGCGCCCCGACAACAGGGCCGTGCTCGTCTACGAGCCCACCGGCAAGGGCCAGCAGGACGACCAGGATCAGGACGAGGAAGAGGGCGAGCTGTGAGCGACACCGCTGCCGTCATGACGTTCCACCCGCAGCCGCAGGCCGGCGACCCCAAGCCGTGGGCCTTCCCCGCCCCGGAGCGGAGCGCGCTGGGCAACGGCCTCACGCTGCTGACCAGCCACCGCCCCGGCCAGCAGGTCGTCGCGGTCGAGGTGCTGCTGGCCGCGCCGCTCGACGCCGAGCCCGAGGGCCTGGACGGCGTGGGCACCATCATGGCCAGGGCGCTGTCGGAGGGCACCGACCAGCACAGCGCGGAGGAATTCGCGGCCGAGCTGGAGCGCTGCGGCGCCACCCTGGACGCGCACGCCGACCACCCCGGGGTCCGGGTCACGCTCGAAGTGCCCGCCTCCCGGCTCGACCGGGCGCTCGCGCTGCTGGCCGAGGCACTGCGGGCGCCGGCCTTCCCCGACGACGAGGTCAAGCGGCTGGTCGCCAACCGGCTCGACGAGATCCCGCACGAGCTGGCCAACCCGGCCCGGCGCGCGGCCATGGCGCTGTCCAACGAGATCTTCCCGGCCACCCTGCGCTGCTCCCGGCCGCGGCAGGGCACCGAGGAGACCGTCCGCAGGATCGACGCGGCGGCGGTGCGCGCCTTCTACGCCGCCCATGTGCGGCCGGCGACGTCCACCGCCGTCGTGGTGGGCGACCTGACCGGTATCGACCTGCCTGCGCTGCTGGACGACACGCTGGGCCGCTGGACCGGTTCGAAGGCCGAGGCGCGTCCCCGCCCGGCGATCACCTCGGACGACAGCGCCCGGGTGGTCATCGTGGACCGGCCCGGCGCGGTGCAGACCCAGCTGCTCATCGGGCGTACCGGCGCGGACCGGCACGACCCGGTGTGGGCGGCGCAGGTGATCGGCACCTACTGCCTGGGCGGCACCCTGACCTCCCGGCTCGACCGGGTGCTGCGCGAGGAGAAGGGCTACACCTACGGGGTGCGGGCCTTCGGCCAGGTGCTGCTGTCGTCGGCCGACGGTACGGGCGCGGCGCTGCTGGCGATCAGCGGCTCGGTGGCCACCGAGGTCACCGGCGCGGCGCTCGGCGACCTGCGGCAGGTGATCCGCACCCTGGCCGAGGGCGGCCTGACCGACGAGGAGCGGGACGTCGCGGTGCAGAACCTGGTCGGGGTGGCGCCGCTGCGCTACGAGACCGCAGCCGCGGTGGCCGGCACCCTCACCGACCAGGTGGAGCAGGAGCTGCCCGACGACTTCCAGGCCCGGCTCTACGCCCGCCTCGCGGCCACCGGCACCGTGGAGGCCACCGCCGCCGCGGTGAGCGCCTTCCCGCTGGACCGGCTGGTGGTGGTCCTGGTCGGCGACGCCTCGGTGATCGCCGAGCCGGTACGCGAGCTGGGCATCGGCCCGGTGCGCATCACCAGCTGAGCGCCCCCGGGGGCGGCTCCGCCCGGGCACGCCCCCGGCACCGCACGACGGCACCGCACGACCCGGAACCCCGGCGCCCGCCCAGGCGCCGGGGTTCCGTGCGAATCGGCCCTGATTCCCGGGCCGCATTCCCATTTCCATCCGTGCTGGAATAGAGTCACTGCAGAATAACGGGGAAAGAACGGAGTCCTGCGATGCGGAATCGGATGTGAACGGGACGGAAGGCACGGCGAGGCGTATCTCCGCCGAGGTGGTGTGTACGGCCATCCGCGACGACATCGTCGGCGGTTACTTCCCGCCCGGCAGCCGGCTGACCGAGGAACTGCTCGCACAGCGCTACGGCGTCTCGCGGGTGCCGGTGCGCGAGGCGCTGCGCACCCTGGAGTCCGAGGGCTTCGTCCGCACCCGCAAGCACGCCGGCGCGTCGGTCGCGGAGCCCACCGAGCAGGAGGCCGCCGACCTGCTGGAGATCCGCGGCCTGCTGGAGCCGCTGGGCACCGCACGCGCCGCCCAGCGGCGCACCGACGCCCACCTCAAGGTGCTGCGCGGACTGGTCCGGCTGGGCCAGGAGCGGGCGGTGCAGGGACAGTTGTCCGATCTGCCGTCGCTGAGCGGCTGGTTCCACGAGACGCTGGCGCAGGCGTCGGGCAGCCCGACGCTGGCCGCGCTGCTGATCCAGCTGCGGCACAAGATCTCCTGGGTCTACGCCGACGGCGGCTCGGGACGGGCCGTCGAGGCGTGGGAGGAGCACGCCGCGATAGTGGACGCGGTCGCCCGCGGTGACGCCGAGCGGGCCCGCAGGCTCGCCGCCGTCCACGTCGAACACGCGGCCGCGGTGAGGACCCTGAAACACCGCGTAAACGCAGTGCGCCGCCGCAATTAACAATCGCACCGTATACAAGAGTCGTGAATTGCCGCACCGGTATCGCCGCCGGCAATTGCAGAAAAGCGGGACCCCGCAATCCGGGAGGGACTACGGGGACCCGCTGAATTCTGCATGCGCGCGGCGGCGGCCGGCGGTAAGGCCTGCGGAAAAACCGTCAGACGGTCTCGGGAAGCTCTTCGAGGCCCTCGGCGACCAGCTTCGCCAGCCGGTCGAGCGCGGTCGCCGCCTGCTGGGCGTCCTCGGCGTTCGACGCCAGGACGATCTCCTCGCCGCCCTGCGCGCCCAGGCTGAGCACCGCGAGCATGGAGGCGGCGTTCACCGGGCTGCCGTCCGCCTTGGCGATGGTCACCGGCACTCCCGCGGCGGTCACCGCGCGGACGAAGATGGACGCGGGCCGGGCGTGCAGCCCTTCCGCCCAGCCGACGTTGACGCGGCGCTCAACCATGGTGCTGCCCCTCAATGTGTGTCAGGTCTTCCAAGTTGTCTAGACCATTTTTGCACGGCCGGAGAGCCGGTCGGCACGCCGGTGCGCTCACCAAGACTGCCCTCTGCGCCTGCCCGCCGCCAGATGGCCACGCCGCATACGCTGGGGGCCATGAGCGACCAGCACGACCCGCAGGACACCGGGCGCCGGCCCTATCCCGTGCACTGGGAGGCCGATGTCGTGCTGCGGGACGGCGGCACCGCCCACATCCGGCCGATCGGCCCCGACGACGCGGGACGGCTCGTCGACTTCTACGAACAGGTGTCGGACGAGTCGAAGTACTACCGCTTCTTCGCGCCCTACCCGCGGCTGTCCGACCGGGACGTGCACCGCTTCACGCACCACGACTACGACGACCGGGTCGGCCTGGCCGCCACCATCGGGGACGAGTTCATCGCCACCGTCCGCTACGACCGCACCGACGAGGCCGGCCGGTCGGCCTCCGGCAGGACCGGGACCCGCGCCGAGGTCGCCTTCCTGGTCCAGGACGCCCACCAGGGCCGCGGGGTGGCCTCCGCGCTGCTCGAACACATCGCGGCCGTCGCCCGCGAGCGCGGCATCCTGCACTTCACCGCGGAAGTCCTGCCCGCCAACCGCAAGATGGTCAAGGTCTTCACCGACGCCGGCTACACCCAGCAGCGCAGCTTCGCCGACGGCGTCGTCCACCTCGATCTCGACCTGGAGCCCACCACCGAGTCCATGCAGGTCATGCGGTCCAGGGAGCACCGGGCCGAGGCCCGGTCCGTGCAGCGGCTGCTGCGCCCCGAATCGGTCGCCGTGATCGGCACCGGGCGCAGGCCCGGCGGGGTCGGCCGCACCCTGCTCCGCAACATCGTCGCCGGCGGCTTCACCGGCCGCCTCTACGCCGTCAACCACTCCTTCCCGCCCGGCGGCACCGACCTCGACGGCGTACCGGGACACCGCTCGGTGCGGGAGATCACCGACAGCGGCGGGAGCGTCGACCTCGCGGTGATCGCCGTCCCCGCGCAGTGGGTGCCGCAGGCCGTCGCCGACTGCGGGGAGGCCGGAGTACGCGGCCTGGTCGTCATCGCGGCGGGCTACTCCGAGACCGGACCCGAGGGCAGGGAGCGGCAGCGCGACCTCGTACGGCAGGCCCGCAGCCACGGGATGCGGGTCATCGGGCCGAACGCCTTCGGCGTGCTCAACACCGCGCCCGCGGTACGGCTCAACGCCTCGCTCTCGCCCGGCATGCCGCACCACGGGCGGCTCGGCCTGTTCACCCAGTCCGGGGCGATCGGCATCGCACTGCTGTCCGGGCTGCACCGGCGGGGCGCGGGACCCTCCACCTTCGTCTCGGCCGGGAACCGCGCCGACGTCTCCGGCAACGACCTGCTCCAGTTCTGGCAGGACGACCCGGACACCGACGCGGTGCTGATGTACCTCGAATCCTTCGGCAACCCGCGCAAATTCACCCGGCTCGCCCGCCGCACCGCCGCGGCCAAGCCCGTCGTGGTGGTCAAGGGCGCGCTGCACAGCGGCTCGGTGCCGGCCGGGCACAGCGTGCCGGTGACCCGCATCCCCGACAGCACGGTCAACGCGCTCTTCCGGCAGGCCGGGGTGATCCGGGTCGACACCGTCACCGAACTGCTCGACGCCGGGCTCTTCCTCGCGCTCCAGCCGCTGCCCGCAGGCGACAGGGTCGCGATCCTGGGCAATTCCGAATCGCTCGGCCTGCTCACCTACGACGCCGCCCTCACCGCGGGCCTGCGCCCCGCCGCCCCGCTCGACCTCACCACCGGGGCGGCGCCCGCCGACTTCGCCGCCGCGCTCAGCGCCGCGCTCGCCGACCCGGGCACGGACGCGGTGGTGGTCACCGCGATTCCCCGGGTCGGCACCGAGGAGCCGGCGGACACCGGGTCCGCCGAGTCCGCCTTCGCCGCCGACGCCGGCCTGGGGGTCGCCGCCGAGCCGGGCCCGGAGCCCGGGCCTTCCGGCGGGCCCGGTCCCGGCGAGGGGGCCGGGGACGATCCCGAGCTCGCCGACGCCCTGCGGCGGTCGGCGGTCGGGGGCAAGCCCGTTGTCGTGGTCCACCTCGCCCTCGACGGCTTCGCCGACCGGCTCGGCGCCCCCGGCGGACCCGGCGCCCGCGTTCCCGCCTACCGCGCGCCCGACCGGGCCGTGCGCTCCCTCGCGGAGGCCGCCGGATACGCCGCGTGGCGGGCCGGCGCCGCGGAGCCGGGCCGGGTGCCGGAGTTCGACGACATCCAGGAGGCCGCGGCTGCCGACGACGTACGCCGCCTGCTGCCGGACGGCTCACCGCCGGCGGAGATCACCCTGTCCGACCAGGACGCGGCGGCGCTGCTCGGCCGCTACGGCATCACCGTCCGCCGCGCGCTGCCCGCGCCCGGTCCCGACGCGGCCGTCGCCGCCGCCGCGACGCTCGGCTACCCGGTCGCCCTCAAGACCACCGCGCCCCACCTGCGGCACCGCGCCGACCTCGGCGGCGTCCGGCTCGACCTCGCCGACGAGGCCGACCTGCGGCGGGCCTACGACGAACTCACCGCGCGCCTCGGCGGCCCGGCCGAGCTGCTGCCGGTCGTCCAGGCGATGGCGCCGCGCGGCGTCGACACCGTCGTACGCGCCGGCATGGATCCCGGGGCCGGGGCCGTCCTGTCCTTCGGGCTGGCCGGGCCGCCCTCCGAGCTGCTCGGGGACATCGCCCACCGGCTCGTCCCGGCCACCGACCGGGACGTCGCGGAACTGGTCCGCTCCATCAAGGCGGCGCCGCTGCTCTTCGGCTGGCGCGGGGCCGAGCCGGTCGACACGGGGGCGCTCGAAGCGCTGCTTCTGCGGGTGTCGATGCTGGCGGATGATCTTCCCGAGGTCGTCGGGGTGGCGCTCGACCCGGTGGTCGTCGCGCCCGACGGGCTCACTGTCCTCGGGGCCACCGTGCGGCTGGCTCCGCCCCCCGCCCGTACCGATCTCGGGCCGCGCGCCCTCTCCTCCTTCTGACCCGCACCGCGCCCACCCCGCCGGCGGCCACCCGACGGTCCGTCGTGGCGTGTCGCGAGTTCCCGCGCGCCCCAGAGAGGGGCCTCTTGCGGTGCTCCCTGCACGTGCAGGCGCGTCCCGCCCGACCTTGTACCTGAAAGCCTCCCCGCGGCAGGCGTCGCCCCCCGGGGGCGCGGGGAACTGCGTGCTCAGCCCGCACCGGGCCGGCAGGTGGCAACCCACCGTCAGCGGCAGTCACCCGGGCGCGGGAAACTGCGTGCTCAGCCCGCACCGGGCCGGCGGGTGGAAGCTCGCCGCGAGTGGCAGTCACCCGGGGGCGCGGGGAACTGCGCGACGAGCCCCCACCGGGGCAGCGGGTGGAAGGCCACCGCACGTGGCACTCACCCAGAGACAGCGGTGCCCACCGCAAAGGCGCGCACCCCCGCACGGGGGTAAGGGGGGATTCCGCGTGCGCACCCCGCAGGGGGTTGGCGGGGACGCGATTAGGATGGGCGTATGGCGAAGACCGGCACCACGACGCAGGGCCTGCGGACGGCGATCGAACGCAGTGGCTACTACCCGACGCTCGTGTCGGAGGCCGTGGAGGCCGCGGTCGGGCAGGAACCGGTCGCGTCGTATCTGGTGCACCAGGAGACGACGTTCGACGCGAACGAGGTGCGCCGGCACGTCACCGTGCTGGTACTGACCGAGGGCCGCTTCATCGTCAGCCACACCGACGAGCAGGCCGCCGACGACACCTCGCCGACGCCGTACGCCACGACGTCGACCGAGTCGGTGAAGATCGGCCGGATCTCCTCGGTCGTGGTGAGCCGGGTCGTGGCGAACCCGGAGTCGTACAAACCGGGCACGCTGCCCCGCGAGGTCGTGCTGACGATCGGCTGGGGCGCCGTCTCGCGGCTCGACCTGGAGCCGGCCGCCTGCGGCGACCCGAACTGCGAGGCCGACCACGGCTACACCGGCTCGTCCACCGCCGACGACCTGTCGCTGCGGGTGAGCGAGGCGGGCGACGGGCCCGACACCGTACGGCAGACCCTGGCCTTCGCGCAGGCGCTCTCCGAGGCGACCGCGGCCGTCGACTGATGGGCCATCCGTTCCACGGCGGCGCCGACCCGGCGCCGCTCGACCTGAGCACCGCTCCCGTGCCCGGCTACGGCACCGCCGCGCTGTGCGATGTGATCCCCGCCGCGGTGGCGTCCTTCGGCATCCCCGGCATGCCCGCGACCGGGCTCGACCTGGTCCCCGCCGACCGGGTGTGCGTCTTCCTGGTCGACAGCCTCGGCTGGGAGCTGATCGGGCGGCACCCGCAGGAGGCGCCCTATCTGTGCTCGCTGCTGCCGACGTCGACGGGCGGCACCGGCCGCCCGCTGACCGCGGGATTCCCCGCGACGACCGCGACCTCGCTGGCCTCGGTCGGCACCGGGCTGCCGCCCGGCGCGCACGGGCTGGCCGGCTACACCACGCTCAACCCGGACACCGGCGCGCTGATGAACCAGCTGCGCTGGCAGCCTTGGACGTCGCCCGCGGCCTGGCAGCCGCACCCCACGGTCTTCCAGCTGGCGGACGCCGCCGGGATCGCGACCTGCCAGGTGTCCTCGCCGGCCTTCCAGAACACCCCGCTGACCAAGGTGGCGCTGTCCGGCGGCGTCTTCCACGGGCGGCTGACCGGCGAGGAGCGGATCGACCTGGCCGCGGACCGGCTCGGCGCGGCGGACCGGACGCTGGTCTACACGTACTACAGCGAGCTGGACGCCATGGGCCACCGGCACGGTGTGGACTCCGACGCGTGGCGCGGGCAGCTGATGATGGTGGACCGGCTGGCGCAGCGGCTGGCCGAGCAGCTGCCGCCGCGCTCGGTGCTCTATGTCACCGCCGACCACGGCATGATCGACATCCCCTTCGACGAGGACTCGCGGATCGACTTCGACGAGGACTGGGAGCTGCGGGCCGGCGTCGCGGTGCTCGGCGGCGAGGGCCGGGCGCGGCACGTCTACGCGGTGCCCGGCGCCGCGGCCGACGTGCACGCGGTGTGGAGCGAGGTGCTGGGGGACCGCATGTGGGTGGCGACCCGGGACGAGGCGGTCGCCGCGGGCTGGTTCGGGCCCGACCCGGAGCCGCGGGTGCTCGCCAGGATCGGCGACGTCGTCGCCGCCGCGAGCGACGACATCGCGATCGTGGCCACCCGCTCCGAGCCGGGGGAGTCCCGGATGACCGGGCTGCACGGCTCGATGACCCCCGTCGAACAACTCGTGCCGCTGCTCGAAGTACGCTCCTGACCGTCGTCGTCCCCCCACGTCCCCCATCGAAAGGCCGCCGTCCCACCCATGCCCGAGCTGGTCTTCTTCTCCGGAACGATGGACTGCGGCAAGAGCACGCTCGCCCTGCAGATCGTCCACAACCGCACCTCCCGCGGCCTGCAGGCGGTGATCTTCACCCGGGACGACCGGGCGGGCGAGGGCAAGCTGTCGTCCCGGCTCGGCCTGGTCACCGACGCGGTCGAGGTCACCGACGGCATGGACCTCTACGGTCATCTGGTCGGGCTGATAAGCCGCGGCGGCCGGGTGGACTACGCGGTCGTGGACGAGGCGCAGTTCCTGGCGCCCGACCAGATCGACCAGTTGGCCCGCGCGGTGGACGATCTCGACCTGGACGTCTACGCGTTCGGTATCACCACCGACTTCCGCACCCGGCTCTTCCCCGGCTCCCAGCGGCTGATCGAACTCGCCGACCGCGTCGAGGCGCTCCAGGTCGAGGCGCTGTGCTGGTGCGGTGCGCGGGCCACCCACAACGCCCGCACCGTCGGCGGGGTGATGGTCGTGGAGGGCGCGCAGGTGGTGATCGGGGACGTCGACGACCTGTCGGCCGAGGTGGGCTACGAGGTGCTGTGCCGCCGCCACCACCGGCGCAGGACGACCAGCGCGAGCGCGGGCGCGGCAGCGCTGTCGCCCGATGTGCTGCCGGTGACACAGTCATGACGAAGGACCGGGTGGCCGCGTAACGAGGCGGCCACCCGGTCCTTCGGCCGGTCAGCCCGCCGACGCCGGGCCGAATCTGGCGACGACCGTACGGTCCGCCGTCACCGGCACGGAGAGCGTCGGCGCGGCGCTGCCGGTGTCGGTGCCGTCCAGCGTCCAGCCGAGCAGCCGGAAGCCGCGCGCCGGAAGCGCGGTGGCGGTCACCGTGTCGCCCTTCTCGTAGCGGCCGGGCTCGGTGGCGTTGCCGGTGATCCGGACGCTGCCGCCGGTCGCAGGGTCCGCGCCCGCCGTCACGGACTGCTGCGTCATGTTGATCGCCATGATCCCGTACAGCTTCGCGGGACCGGCCGACGTCGTGCCGTTGTAGCGCAGCACGTTGAGCGCCTCCACCGAGGCGGACGCGCCCGCGGTGACGGTGTGGCCGCCGTCGCCGAGGTTGTCCGTGCCCAGGTTGAAGGCGTGGACGTCGCCGGAGTCGACCACCAGGCCGTTGTGCATGCCGTAGCCGAAGACGTCGAGGACCGTCAGGCCGCGGGCGCCGTCGACGTGCACCAGGTCGGTGCGCTTGCGGGTCCAGCCGTCGATGGTCTGCGGGAAGACGTCGCCGTCCAGACCCCAGTCCGGGATGCCGAAGCCGACCCGGTTCACCGAATTGCCGTTGGTCAGGACGCCCTCGATCGAGCCGCCGTCGCCGCGGCCCACCGAGATGCCCCGGTTGAGGAAGCCGCCGGTGAGCTTGCGGACGACGAAGCCGTCGTTGCGGTGCGCGGCCAGGTCCACGCCGTTCCAGGCGTTGGTCAGGCCGACGTCGACGACGTAGGTGCCGCGGCCCGCGCCGCGGATGTCGTAGGGGTAGGGGACGTAGCCGGTGGCCGGGTTGTTCTCCGGGTGGAAGACCCGCAGCCCGCGCACCCCTGCGCCGTTGCCGTCCAGGGTGACGAAGGCGGTGGCCGTGTCGGCGTCGGGCGCGTTCCTGCCCTCGTACGCGAACAGGACGGTGCCGGCGCTCGCGCCGCTCAGGTCGCGGTTCGGGGAGGCGGCGGCGCCGCGCAGCTCCACCCCGGCGGGCACCCGCAGATGGCCGGCCACGCGGTACCAGCCCGCGGGCAGGTAGACCAGGCCGCCGCCCTGGCGGCCCGCCCGGTCCAGGACCTGCTGGATCGCCCCGGTGGCGTCGGCGGCCGGCTGGTAGCCGACGCCGTGCGGCGCCGCGCTCGCGACGTAGAGGACCGCCCGCTCGGGCGCCGGTGTGCTCGGCGGGCCGTCGTAGGACGGCACCTTGCCGGGGAGTTCGACCACGGTGCCGGTGGTGGGGCCGGTCAGGGTGGTGCCGGTGACCTTCACGTAGCCGGCCGAGGCGTTGCGCACCGAGGCGGTGCTGCCCTGGAGGGTGCTGTCGCCCAGCGTCATGCCCCAGCGGCTGTCGATGTCGTCCACCTGGAGGGCGACATCGGTCCGCAGCACCCTGGTCTGGACGAAGGCGCCGACGAAGGACGCGCGCTGGCCCTTCACCACCTGGATGCCGGTGCGGTAGTCCGACAGCGCGATCCGGGAGAACTGGTCCCACTCCAGGTCGCCGAGTACGAATCCGGTGCCGTTGGCGCGGGTCCAGCGGTCGAGCACGGCCCGCTTCGGCGGGTGGAAGGCGGCCGGCGCCTGCGCCCAGTAGGAGTTGGAGAAGGTCATGTCCTGCCAGGTGCCGACGTCGGCGCCGTTGTAGGCGCGGGCGCCCTCGGCCAGCACCGTGCCCTTGATGTCGGAGAGCGTCGCCGACTCGTGGACCTGGCCCTGCACGGCGGGTTCACCGCGGTCGCTGGCCAGCGTCGAGACGCCGACACCCTTGTAGGAGTCGAGCATCGTGACATGCGCGACCGTGGACATCATGTAGTTCTGGTCGCCCTGCCAGGCCCGGCCGGGGATCTCGAAGGTGTAGTTGTACGGCACCGGGCGGGTGGCGCTCTGGTTCGGGTAGTAGGTGGTCAGGCCCTGGACCGAGGCGCTGCCGCCGACCCGGAAGAGCACCGGGCCGTCGGCGCCGGGCGGCAGGTCCGCGCGGATCAGCGTCCCGTAGCCGCCCTTGCCGCGGTCGGGGTCGCGCCGGTCGCCGCGCAGTGAGCAGAAGGCCGGGATCTCCACGGTGGTGGTGACGCGGTAGGTGCCCGCGCCCAGCCACACCGTGCCGCCGCCCGCGTCCTGGCAGTCGTAGAGCGCGGACTGCACGGCGCCGGTGGCGTCCCTGCGCCCGGTGGCGTCGGCGCCGTAGTCGCGGACGTCGAAGTCGGCGACCACCGGGCCGTCGGCCGGGTAGCGGGTGGCGACCAGCTTCGGGTGCCCGGTGACGACCCGCTGGTCGTGGATCTCCAGCTCGGCGAGGCCGACCTTCGTGGCGCCCGCGGAATAGCCGTGGACCGCCAGCCGTACCCAGCGGGCGGTCGTCGCGGGGAAGGCGGTGGTGAAGACCGCGCCGGGTCCTGTGCTGCCGGTGCGGCCCGCGTCGGTGAAGTGCGTGCCGTCGCGGGAGACCTGGACGGTGTAGTCGGCGGAGAAGGCGCCGGTCCAGCTGGCCTGGACCTCGGTGAAGCGCTTGGCGGCGCCCAGGTCCACGGTGAAGGTCTCGCCTTTGCCCGCGTCGCCGCTGACCCACGCGGTGCCGCCGTTGCCGTCGATCGCCGCGGCCGGGGACGACCCGGCGGCGGTGGACGAGGCGGTGGCGGTGCCGGTGTGCGCCAGGTCGGTGTTCACCGCGGCGGCGTGGAAGGCGTCGAGCGCGGCGGCCAGCGCGTGGAAGGCGGTACGCGCCTGCTCGTCGGTGACGCCGGTGCCGTCCGCGACGGCGCGGGCCGCGTCGGCGGCCTGCTTGAGCGTGTCCTTGGCGCCCGCCGGGTACTGCCCGTCGCGGGTACCCTCGCGGGCCGCCGCGTAGGCGGTGTCGGCCTGCGCGACCAGCTGCTTGAGGCCGGTCGTCGGATCGAGCGCGGTCGGCAGCGCGGTCACCGAGACCCGGGCGGCCTTGAGTTCGCCGGCGCCGCCGCCGGTGGTGATCCGGAAGTCCGAGCCGTTGGAGCGGTTGGTGAGGATCGCGTCGTCCAGCAGGAAGGTGTGGGTCTTCCAGGTCCCCGAGTCGCCGTAGGTGAAGAGCGGCGACTGCTTGAACATCTGCGGGATGGTGTCGCCCGGGGAGTCGTATTCGAGCTGGATCGAGCCGTTGCCGCTGTCGAAGTAGTCGATGCTGACGGCGACCGGGTCGTGGTTGTCGTAGAGCGTGCCGTCGTCCACGTTCATGTAGAAGAAGCCGGTCTCGGCGCCCGGGGTGCCGCGGTCGGTGCCCCAGTAGCCGCGGCCGTCCTGCACGCCGGTGACCAGGTGGGTGTCGTTGTCGCCGGCCCTGGGGGTGACGCCGTGCGTGTCGACGGCGGTGCCGAGGTTCACCGACAGGCCCGCGGCCACCCGGATCGCGGCGACCGTGACGTCGGCGGGAGCGTCGCCCTGGACGCCGGCTATCCGCAGCTGGCGGCCCGCGGAGAAGTCCGCGGGAATCGAGAACGCCTCGGTCTTGAAGGCCCCCGAGCCGCCGAGCGCGGTGCTGCCCAGCACCTCGCCCGCGCCCCGGGTCAGCCGCAGGGCGCCGCTGCCCGCGTCCTGGTAGGTGACGGCGACGGTCAGCTGATCGGCCGTCACCGCACCGGTGTACTCCTGGTCGAGGTCGAACGCCAGATAGCCGGTGCCGGCCGCGACATCGGTGCGCCAGTACGGCGTACCGTCCTGCGTCCCGGTCCGCAGGCCGCCGGCGTCGTCCCCGGCGGTGGCGGTCAGCCCGAGGGTGAAGGGCCGCGGGCCGAGGTCGGCGCCGACCCCGAGCGGATAGAGCGAGGGCGCGGCGGCCGACGCCGGGAGCGAGGCCGGCAGCAGCAGCGCGACGGCCGTGAGCAGCAGCAGGGCGGGCGCGCGCAGCAGCGCCCTGATACGCGTACGTCTGGGTGGCACGGACAACCTCCGAGGATCACGATGGGGCGTGCGGGTCAGGGGTCGTGCGGATGGTGCCCGCCTGCTTCCCGACGGGCGCAGGCGTGGGGGCCGCCGCCCCCGTCCGCCGTGGGGCGGGCCGGGGGCGGCGCGGTACCGGCCGTGCCGGGTGTCAGGACCGGCGCAGCCGGAGCGTCAGGATCTGGAAGGGCCGCAGGGCGAGCGGGAAGGCGCCGCCGGTGTCCGCGTCGAGCCGGTCCACCGGGTTCTCCAGCAGATCGGTGATCTCCGCGCCGGCCACCGCGAAGTCGGTACGCAGCGATCCGCGGGCCGTACCGCCGCGCGACTCGTACAGCCGCACCACGACGTCGCCCGACCGGTCGTCGGCGAGCTTGACGGTCTCCACGGTGATGTCCGGGTTGTCCACGCCGATCAGCGGGGCCCCGCCGGCCGGCGCGGCGCCCGCGGGACGCAGCGGCAGGTTGAGCGCGTAGCCCGCCGCGACGGCGTCGCCGATGCCGGCGCCGACCACCAGCGCGTAGCTGAACCGGTGCCGGCCGCGGTCGGCCTGCGGGTCGGGGCTGTGCGGGGAGCGCAGCAGCGACAGGCGCAGGGTGGTCGTGGTGCCGCCGTCGTCGCGGGACTGCCGGGACACATCGTGGCCGTAGGTGGAGTCGTTGACGACCGCCGCGCCCCAGCCGTGCTCGCCGATGTGCACCCAGCGGTGCGCCCACAGCTCGAAACGGGCCGCGTCCCAGCTGGTGTTCTCGTGGGTGGGGCGCCGCACATGCCCGAACTGGATCTCCGCGCTCTCGGTGTCGGCGTGCACATTGACCGGCCAGGCGGCCTTGAGGAGGGTGTCGCGCTCCTGCCAGTCGATATCGGTCCTGACCGTCAGCCGGTCGCTGCCCGCGGTCAGTTCCAGGTGCTGCACCAGGTGCGAGGCGCCGAAGGCCCGCTCCACCCGGACGGCGGCCAGCAGCGGCCCCGGCTCGGTCAGCTCCACCGACACCGCCTCGGTGAGGTCCCTGACGGTGTCCCGGTAGTAGCCGTCGATGTTCCAGGCGCTCCACAGGTTCGGGTCGTCGGGGTGCAGTTGCAGCAGATTGCCCGCGCTGCCGGGGGCGATGGCCTCCCGGCCGGCCCGCAGGTCCACGGCGGAGCGCACCAGGCCGTCGGCGTCGATCCGTACCCGCAGCACCCCGTTGTCCAGCACGGTCGTGCCGTCCTCGGTGCTCGCGGTGACCGGCGGCAGTCCGCAGGCCACGGCCCGGCCGCTGCCCAGCGCCGGCGCCTCCACCAGCACGGCCCGCCGCCCGTCGGAGAGCGGCTGGCCCTCCTGCGGCCCCGTTCCGGCCGGCACTACGGTCACCTCGCGGCGCGCGTAGGGCCCGGCGTTGAAGAAGGCCAGGCCCTCGCCGCCGTCCAGCGCGGTGCCGATCACCTCGGCCAGCTCCGCCTGGAGCTCGGCGTGCACCGCCTCGGCCTCCTGGTGCACCCAGGCGATCGAGGAGCCCGGCAGGATGTCGTGGAACTGGTGCAGCAGCACCCGCTGCCAGATCGACTCCAGACGCTCGTACGGGTAGGGCGTCCCGCCGCGCAGTGCCGCGGCCACCGACCACAGCTCGGCCTCCCGCAGCAGCGCCTCGGCCCGCCGGTTGCCGCGTTTGGTGCGGGCCTGGCTGGTGTACGTACCGCGGTGGTTCTCCAGGTACAGCTCGCCGCGCCAGACCGGCAGCCGGTCGTATTCGGCGCGGGCCGCAGCGAAGAAGTCCGCGGGGTCGCCGACCTCGACCCGGGTGGAGCCTTCGAGGTCGCGCAGCCTGCGGGCCTTCTCCAGCATCTCCCGGGTGGGGCCGCCGCCGCCGTCGCCGAAGCCGAAGGGGGCCAGCGAGCGGGTCGCGGCGCCCTTGTCGGCGAAGTTGCTCTCGGCGTGCGCCAGTTCGGCGCCGGTCAGGCTGGCGTTGTAGGTGTCGACCGGCGGGAAGTGGGTGAAGATCCGGGTGCCGTCGATGCCCTCCCAGTCGAAAGTGTGGTGCGGCAGCCGGTTGGTCTCGTTCCACGACAGCTTCTGAGTGAGGAACCAGCTCGCCCCGGCCAGCTTCGCCAGCTGCGGGTAGGCGGCGGTGTAGCCGAAGGAGTCCGGCAGCCACACCCCCTCCTGCGCGATGCCGAACTCCTCGGCGAAGAAGCGCCGGCCGAGGATCAGCTGCCGGGCCAGCGCCTCACCGCCGGGCAGGTTGCCGTCGGCCTCCACCCACATACCGCCGACCGGCGCCCAGTTGCCCTCGGTGACGGCCTTCTTGA
This sequence comes from Streptomyces sp. NBC_01477, assembly GCF_036227245.1. GTDB lineage: Bacteria > Actinomycetota > Actinomycetes > Streptomycetales > Streptomycetaceae > Actinacidiphila. The sequence continues at coordinate 2,236,550 of NZ_CP109445.1, read as the reverse complement.
TCCGCTCGAAGATCTCCGGGCGGCGCTCCTTGATCCAGGCGTACTGCTGCGCGGAGGAGCAGGCGAAGACCAGCTCCGGATACTCCTCGGCGAGCGTCGTCATATTGGTGAAGGTGCGCGCGCACTTGCGCACGGTCTCCCGGATCGGCCACAGCCACGCGGAGTCGATGTGCGCGTGGCCCACCGCGGTGACGGTGTGCGCGGAGGCGTACGCGGGCCTGGACAGGACGTCGGCGAGCAGGTCGCGGGCGGCGGGCGCGGTGCCCGCCACGTCCTTGACGTCGACCGCGTCGATCGCGCGGGCCAGCGCGCGCAGGATCTCGTGCCGGCGCGAACCGTCCGCGGGCAGCTGCCGCATCAGCTCGTCCAGCACCTCCATGTCGTGCAGCAGGTGCCACACCGCGTTCTCGCGCACCGCGACGTGCGCGGCCCGCAGCCGGTACAGGTGGGCGGTGCCCGCGGTCTCCCTGGACCCGAAGTGGGTGCCGACCGATTTCGCGCCCTCGATCATCGGGTTGGCGGCCAGTTCCACCAGCAGGTCCACCGGCTCCCCGCCGGCCGCCGGTTCGGCGAGCAGCACACTGCGGTGGTGCGGGTGCAGACCCTGGAGCGGGGAGCCGGCGCCGTCGTGCACGAAGCCCTCGGCCTGCCCGCCGGGACCCATCGACAGGTCGAAGCCCAGGTCGAAGACCGCCTCGACGCGCCGGCCCGCCCATTGCGGCGGGATGCGGCCGGTGACCTTGAGCCAGCTGGTCGACCAGGGGCCGCCCCAGGTGTCGCCGATCGCCATGGGGGAATAGTTCGCGCTCAGGGCGTCGGCCACCGGGACGGGCTCGCCGGGGACGTGCCACACGGCCAGGCCGAGGTCCGCGGTGTCCCCGTAGAGGGCCGGCCTGACCACCTGGGCCAGGAATTTGGTGATCCGCTCTTGGACGATGTGCCGGTCGTCATGCACTGATGTGCTCTTTCTGCCGGGGTGGGTTCCGCCAGGTGCGCCGGGGGACGAACCCCAGCAGATCGGTGCAGGCGGTCGTGTCGAACAGGGTGCCGTGCCCGGTGACCGAGGGCGGTACGGGCACGCCCGGGTGGTGGGCGGCCATCAGGTCCGCGGACGGCACGGTGGACGTGGTGTCGGCCGCGGTGACGTTGACGACCCGGGAGCCGCGGCTGTCGCCCTCGACCGCCAGCCGGATCGCCCGCGCCGCGTCGAGGGTGTGCAGCCAGCCCCACAGGTCGTGCCGCTGCGCGGCGGGGTCGGCGGCGCAGGCGGCGAGGAAGTGGTCGAGCCGGTCGCCGGTGCCGGTGAAGGGGAAGCGCATGCACACCGCGTCGAGGCCCCAGCGCCGGTGCGCCGCCGCCGCGATCTCCTCAAGGACCACCTTGGACAGCCCGTAGGGGTCGCGGACCAGGCTCGGATGCGCCTCGTCCAGCGGTACGTACGCCGGTGAGACCGGCACCGGCGACCAGGCGAGGCCGGCCGCCGCCATGCTGGAGGCGGCCACCACCCGGCGCACCCCGGCCGCGCCCGCCTCGTCGAAGACCCGGTGCGCGGTCAGGCAGTTGGCGGCGAACAGCGCGCTGCGGTCGTCCACGTTGGGGTGCGGGATCGCCCCGAGGTGGACCACCGCCTCGGCGCCGTCCATCGCCTTGCGCACCAGGTCCGGGTCCTGGAGGTCACCGGTGTGCACCCGTTCGGCCCGCGGTTCCCCGACCGGCACCAGGTCGGTCAGCACCACCTGGTGCCCGGCCGCGAGGAGTTCGTCGGTGACATGGCCGCCGATGTGCCCGGCGGCCCCGGTGACGAGGATCCGCATCAGCCCTTCACCGCCCCGACCAGGCCGTTGACGAAGTAGCGCTGCAGGCTCAGGAAGAGCAGGATCACCGGCACCACCACGATCAGCGCGCCGGCCATCAGGTTGTTGTAGTGCGGCACGTTCTCCGACGCGAGCGTCTGCAGGCCCAGCGGCAGGGTGTAGGTGCTCTCGTTGTTCAGCGACACCCTGGTCAGCAGGTACTCGTTCCAGGTCGGGATCGCGGTGATCAGTGCCACCGTGATCAGCGCGGGCCGGGTCAGCGGCAGGTAGATGCGGGTGAAGATGTGGAACTCGTTGGCGCCGTCCACCCGCGCCGACTCCCGCAGCTCCTTGGGCACCGAGGTGAAGGCACCGGTCATCAGCAGTACCGACAGCGGCGCCCCGCCGTTGACGAAGGGCAGCACCAGGCCCATATGGGTGCCCAGGATGCCCATCTTGTTCTCCAGCAGCACGATCGGCAGCATCACCGTGACACCGGGGACGAAGAGCAGCGCCACGAAGAGCTTCTGCAGCGCTCCGCGGCCGGGGAAGTCCAGCACCGCGAAGGCGTAGCCGGCGGCCGCGTAGACCACCAGCGTCAGCACCACGGTCAGCGCGGAGACTTCGAGGCTGTTCATGAAGTAGCGGAAGAAGTGCAGCTGGTTCCAGGTGTCGGCCAGCGTGTCGAACGTGGGGTGGTGCGGGATCAGATGGCCGCCGCGCACCACCTCGACCTGGTCCTTGAAGGCGGCCGAGACCATCCACAGGAAGGGGTAGATGCTGATCACCCCGTAGAGCGCGAGCAGCGCGCCGACCAGTACCCGGGCGCTGATCCTGCGGGCGCGCACCGCTCCGGTGCCGGGCGGGCCGGGCCTGCGCGGGGGCCGAGAGGTGAAGGGAATCGTTGTCATGTCTTGCTCCGCATGACTCGCAGGTTGATCAGCGCGATGACCAGCGCGGCGGCGAAGAGGATCCAGCCGAGCGCACTGGCCAGACCGAGGGTCGGCGCGAGGTCCTTGAGGAAGGCCAGCCGGTAGGCCTCAAGGCCGAGCACGTTGGTGTGGTCGCCGGGGCCGCCGTTGGTCATCACCAGGAAGGTCTGGAAGCCCTGCAGCGAGTCGCGCAGGTTCAGCAGCACCACGATCGAGGTGATCGGCCGCACCAGCGGCCACACCACCGAGACATTGGTACGCCACCATCCGGCGCCGTCCAGCTGCGAGGCTTCCAGCACACTGCGGTCGATGCCCTGCAGGCCGGTCAGGTACAGCAGCATCGCCACCGGCACCGCGCCCCACACGGTGACCACGATCATGGTGGGCAGCGCGGTGTGCGGATTGCCGAGCCAGCCCTGCGGCTGGGACAGCGAGCCCATGCCGAGGCTGCCGAGCACGGTGTTGACCGCGCCGTCCGGCTGGAGGATGTACTGCCAGGCGAAGAAGACCGCGACGCCGCTGGTCACGTACGGCACGAAGTAGACCGAGCGCAGCACGCCCTGCATCCGCTTGGCCGAGTTGAGCAGCACCGCCAGCGGGAAGGACACCAGCACGGTCAGCAGCGGGACGGCGATCATCACGTACAGCGTGTGCACGGCCGCGTGGTGCAGCCGCGGGGCGTAGGCCGGGTTCTGCCAGAGCAGGTCCTTGTAGTTCTGCACGCCCACCCAGGTCCAGTGCGGCGCGAAGCCGTTCCAGCGGGCGAAGCTCAGCAGGAAGCCGTACCCCACGGTGTACAGGCCCATGACCGCGAAGAGGATCACGGCGGGGGCGACGAACAGGTAACCGGAGACTGCCTCGTAGGTGCGGCGGCGCGGGACGCGCCGGCCGCTTCCGGGGCCGGCCGCGCCGGCCGGCCGGGGAGCGGGTCCCCGGCCGGCGGCGGCCGTCTCCGTCAGTGCGGGACGGGGTGCGGTGGTCACTTGGCCGTCGCCCAGAAGGAGTTCTCCAGCTTGGCCATGGCCTTGCCGGTGGCGTCCACGCTCTTCTGCTTGAGCGGGGTCAGGTCTGCCAGGATCTCCGCCATCGAGTCCTGGTCGTAGTTGCCGGGCCGGAAGTCGTTCAGGCTCGGGTCGTACGTGGTCTCAGGGGTGCCGGCGAAGGCCTTGGTCATGTCGGCGAGCGTCGCGCCCATCACCGAGGCGGCGTCCGCGCCGAGTTCGGTGGACGGCACCTCGGTGGCGTCCTTGGCGAACTTCGAGGCGACGGAGGGCTGCGCCAGGAACTTCATCCACTTCTCGGCGTTCTCCGGGTGGCTGCTGGTGGCCGAGACCGTCAGGCCGGTGAGCGCCAGCGGGCCGAGGGCCGGCTTGGGCACGGCGCCGCCCTGCGGGCCGGGGATGCCGAAGGCCATCACGTCGTCGGGGTTCATGCCGTTCTGCTCCAGGAAGGCCAGCGTGAAGGTGCCGCCGATGTCCCAGGCGGACTTGCCCTGCGCGAAGGCCTGGTCGGCCGCGTCGATGTCCAGGCTCTGGGTGCCGGGCATCCAGTACGGCTGGAGCTGCGCGTACTGGCCGAGCACCTTCTGGCCGTTCGGCGAGGAGAAGTCGCCGGACGCGTCCTTGCCGAAGAGCGCGTGGTATTTGTCGGTGCCCAGCTCGCCGAAGGCCAGCGGCTGGAGCACCCAGGTCAGACCGGTGGCCTTGACCTTCAGACCGAGGCTGACCCCGCCGTTCTTCGGGTCCTTGGCGGTGGTCGCCCTGAGGTCGGCGAGGAATTCCTCGTAGCTGGCCGGGGGCTTGGTGATGCCCGCGGCGGCCAGCGCCTTCTTGTTGCCCATCACGATGCCGAAGGTGCCCGAGGTCAGCGGGACGCTGAAGCGCTGGCCCTCGGTGACGCCGTGCGACTTGGAGTCGGCGGGCAGGGACTCCTTGTACTTGGCGGGGGTCACCGTGCCGGAGGTCTGGACGCCCTTCTGGTACAGGCCGCTCCAGTCGCTGCCGACCTCCTTCGATATGTCGCGGGCGATACCGGTTGCGCCCAGGGCCAGATCCTCGCCGTCGGAGTGGACTTCGAGCACGTCGGGCAGGTCGTGGGTCTTGGCGGCGGCCTGCACCTTGGTGGTGTAGGCGTCGTCGGGGCCGTAGGCCTGGACGGTGACCGTGATGCCGGTCTGCTTCTTGAACTCGGCGGCGGCGTTCTTCAGCGCCGCGACGTGCGACTGCTTGAAGGTCCACATGGTGAGCGACTTGGCGTCGCCCGATCCGGAGGAACCGCCGCCGCAGGCAGCCAGCGGGCTCAGCGACAGGGCCGTCGCCACAGCCACAGCGGCAAATCTGGTTCTCGGGGTAAAACGTGCGAATGGTGTGCGCATGGGCCCCTACCTAGGCTCCGGTCGTTCAGAAGACCGAATGACGTTGGAGTGACTGAACTTAGGGTCGTGTTTGGTATAGCGTCAAGACGCGCGCTGAGGTGAGATGGGCACAGCGCGGCCGTGAGGCGTCGGCGCGGGGAGCGGAGGATCAGTGGAATCGGTGGCAGAAGCGGCGCGTGGGCGGAAGCCCGAAGAGGTCAAGTCCGCGGCTCGGGTCCTGGAGGTGCTCGAACTGCTCGGGGTGCGGGGCGCGCGGCTCTCGCTCGCGGAGATGGCCGCGGCCATGGCCGTGCCCAAGAGCAGCCTGCACGCGATCCTGCGGACCATGGAGGCCCGCAGATGGGTCGATCTGGACCCCTCGGGCACGCGCTACGGCATCGGCCTCAAGGCGCTGCTGACGGGTACGGCCTACCTGGAGGGCGACGACGTCACCAGCCTCGCGGGGCCCGTGCTCGACGCGCTCGCGGAGGAGACCGGCGAGGCCGTGCACCTGGGCAGGCTGGACGGCAAGGATGTGGTCTACCTGGCCAAACGCGAGTCCAGGCACGCCCTTCGGATGTATTCGGCGGTCGGCCGCAGGCTGCCCGCGCACGCCACGGGACTGGGCAAGGCGGTGCTCTCGCAGTTCGACCACGCCGAGGTGCAGCGCCGGCTCGACTGGCCCCTGGAGCGGCTGACCCCCAGTACCGTCACCGACCCCGACGCCTTCCTCGCCCAGCTCGCCGAGACCCGGCTGCGCGGCTGGGCGGTGGACGACGGTGAGAACTCGGTCGACATCCGCTGTGTCGCGGTGCCGCTCGGCGGTGGCCAGGGCATGGACGCGATCAGCTGCTCCGCGCCCAAGAGCCGGATGGACGACGCCCGGCTCGAAGAGGTCGCGCAGGCCGTGACCGAGGCCGCGCACAGTCTGAGCACCCTGCTCAAACGCCTCGGACAGCACTGATCCTGACGCTCTGTTCCCCGGCCGGTCCTCATTTGTCATATGCATTGACAAACTCGGACCGGCCTCCCTACGTTCGGGAGTCAGTACGTCATTCCGCTATCTGCACGTGGGAGTCACCCATGGCATTGCCTGATGCCGGCCTCGCGCCGCTCGCACCCGCACCCTGGGTCGAGGAGCGTGGTGCCACCGTCCGCATCACGGCCGTTCGCACGTTCCTGACAGCTCCGCACGGCTGTCCCCACCTCATCGTCCGCGTCGAGACCAGCGACCCGGGACTCTACGGCCTCGGCTGCGCGAGCGACCCCCAGCGTACGCTCGCCGTCCGCTCGGTCCTCGACGACTACGTCGCCCCGCTGCTCGTCGGCCGCGACCCCGACGACATCGAGGACATCCACCGGCTGCTGCTCAACAGCGCCTACTGGCGCGGCGGCTCGATCACCGGCAACGCGCTCGGCGGCGTCGACGTCGCCCTGTGGGACCTCAAGGCCAAGCGCCTCGGGGCGCCGCTGCACTCGCTGTTCGGCGGCCGGGTGCGCACCTTCGCCGAGGCCTACACCCATGTCGACGGCCGCGACGCGGCCGAGATCGCCGACAAGGTGCTGGCCGCCCGCGAACGCGGCTACCGGCACGTCAGGATCCAGGCCGCGGTCCCCGGCGCCGACACCTACGGCGCCGCGGGCGGCGGCACCGCCGATCCGGAGGCGGTACGCACCCGGCGCGCGCCCTGGGACAGCGCCGGCTATCTGCGGCACGTGCCCGCGGTGCTCACCCGGGTACGGGAGATCGTCGGCGACGGCGTCGAGCTGCTGCACGACGTGCACGAGCGGCTCGACCCGCGGCAGGCCAGGGACTTCCTGCGGCGGATCGAGGACGCCGGGCTGTACTTCGTCGAGGACCTGCTCGCGCCCGAGGACGCCGGGCACTTCAAGCGGCTGCACGACGCCTCGCCCGTACCGCTCGCGGTCGGCGAGCTCTTCCACGACCCGGCGCAGTTCACCGCCCTGCTGGCCGGGCCCGACATCGACTTCGCCCGGATCAGGGTGCCCACCCTCGGCGGGCTGACCCCGGCACGGAAGATCGCGGCGCTGTGCGAGCTGCGCGGCGTACGCCTGGCACCGCACGGCCCGGCCGACGTCAGCCCGGTCGCGCAGGCCGCGACCCTGGCGATGGACGTCTCCAGCCACGCCTTCGGGGTGCAGGAGGCAGCGGCCTTCAAGCCGGCCGTGCACGAGGTCTTCCCCGGCACGGTCACCGCCCGGGACGGCGGACTGCGCCCCAACGAGGCCCCCGGCCACGGCGTCGGCTTCGACGAGGCCGAGGCGAGGAAGTACCCCGTACCCGAACCGCTGGCCCACGACCGCTGGGCCCTGCTGCGCAACACCGATGGGAGCGTGCAACGCCCGTGACCGACCCGATTCGCAAGGCCCTTGTCGTCCGCGGCGGCTGGGAGGGGCATGCGCCGGTGGAGATCACCGACCTGTTCCTGCCCTTCCTCAAGGACCAGGGCTTCGCCGTCGAGATCTCCGACTCGCTCGACGTGTACGCCGACGCCGCGCTGCTGGCCGCGACCGATCTGGTCGTCCAGTGCTGGACGATGGGCGAGATCACCGCTGAGCAGAGCCGGGGCCTGGCCGACGCGGTCCGCGCCGGCACCGGCTTCGCCGGCTGGCACGGCGGGATCATCGACTCCTTCCGCGGCGACGTGGACTACCAGCGGCTGACCGGCGGCCAGTTCCTGATGCACCCGCCGGGCTTCGTGGACTACACCGTCCACCTGGCGCCCCCCGGCCACCGGATCACCGCGGGCCTGGCGGACTTCGCCGTGCACACCGAGCACTACTGGGTGGCCACCGACCCGGCCAACGAGGTTCTGGCCAGCACGGTCTTCCCGGCCGGCGGCGACCGGGCGCAGGATGTGGTGATGCCCCAGGTGTGGACCAGGACCTGTGGGGCGGGGCGGGTCTTCGTCTCCGCGATCGGCCACAAGGCCGACGACTTCGACGTGCCCGAGGTGCGGGCGATCACCGAGAGGGGACTGCTGTGGGCGAGCCGCTGAGGGTCGGCATGGTGGGCGCGGGCAAGATCAGCGGCCAGTACCTGGACACCGTCGCCCGCCTCGACGGGCTGCGGCTGACTGCGGTCACCGACCTGGACCCCGCCCGCGCCAAGGAGGCGGCGGAGCGATCCGGCGCCGAGGTGGCGGGCGGCGTCGGGGAGCTGGTCGCCAGGGACGACGTGGACGCGGTGCTCAACCTGACCGTCCCCGCCGTCCACGCCGAGGTCGCGCTGGCCGCGATCGCCGCGGGCAAGCACGTCTACGGCGAGAAGCCGCTGGCCACCACCCGCGCGGAGGCCACCGCCGTCCTGACCGCGGCGCGCACCGCGGGCGTACGCGTCGGCAGCGCCCCCGACACCGTGCTCGGCACCGGCACCCAGACCGCGCGCAAGGCGGTGGACGACGGGCTGATCGGCGTCCCGGTCGCGGCGACCGCCTTCATGACCACCGCGGGACACGAGGCCTGGCACCCCGACCCGGAGTTCTACTACCGGCCGGGCGGCGGCCCGCTGCTCGACATGGGGCCCTACTACCTGTCGGCGCTGGTGCACCTGCTCGGCCCGGTCGTCAAGGTCACCGGAGCCGCCGCCACCCCGCGCGCCGAGCGGGAGATCGGCAGCGGGCCGCGGGCCGGGCAGCGCTTCGCCGTCGAGGTCGACACCCATGTGACGGGCGTGCTGGAGCACGCGGGCGGCGCGCTCTCCACGCTGGTCATGAGCTTCGACATCCACGCCGCCCACCTGCCGCGGATCGAGGTGCACGGCACCGCCGGGTCGCTCGGAGTGCCCGACCCGAACGGCTTCGAGGGGCCGGTGGAGCTGTTCACCGCCGGGTCGTGGCAGCCGCTGCCGGTCTCGGCCGGCTACCGGGGCGCCGGGCGCGGCACCGGACTGGCCGACCTGGCGGCGGCGGTGGCCGAGGACCGGCCGCACCTGGCGTCGGCCGAGGTCGCCGAGCACGTCCTCGACGTGATGCTCACCCTGCTCGACGCGGCGCACGAGGGCAGGGCGCTGCCGGTGGCGAGCAGCTGCGAGCGGCCCGCCCCGGTGCCGCTCACCGGCTGACCGCGGGACCCGGGAGGGGCGCGGCGGAGCACGGGGAGGCGGCGGAAAGAGCCGGTCATGGGGGCCGGATCTCTCCGCCGCCTTTTCGTGCGGCCGGTGTCACGTCAATTAATGGACGAAGAATGCCCAATCCGGCGGGAAATTCACCTGACAAAGGTGTTCTTGCAGGTCACGACCAGCGGGAAAGCCGAATTCGGCGCAAGCGTTGACTTGATAACACACATGGTTTTACATAGCGGTTACTGGCTGGACAGGAAGGGCTGCCCATGCATGACCGGATCACGTCCGGGGAGGAGCGGACCGCCGCCTTCCTCGCCGAACGGCTGCGCCCCGCGCTGTATCCGCAGCGGCTGCCCATGGACGTCGGCGCCTGGCACATCGCGGGCGAACCGGTGCCCGTGGAGCTGGCCCTGCGCGCCGACTACGTCCCCTTCACCGTGGGCGAGCCATGGGGCCGCCCCTGGGCGACCAGCTGGTTCGACGTCCGCGCGACCGTGCCGGAGCGGTGGGCGGGCCGCCGGGTCGAGGCACTGATCGACCTCGGCTCGCAGGACGGCGCCGGCGCCCTGGCCGGGCGCGCCGAGGGCCTGGTCCACGACGAGCACGGCATCCCCCTGCAAGGCCTGCACCCGCACCTCGACGCGGTCCTGCTGCACCGCTCCGCGACCGGCGGCGAGAGCGTCAGGCTGCTGGTCGAGGCCGCCGCCAACCCGCGGATCGAGGGCGGCACCGGCGCGGGCACCCGTTACGGCGACCCCGCCACCGCGGGCGACACCCCGCTGTACCGGCTGCGCCGCGCCGACCTGGCGGTACGCGACGACACCGTCTGGCAGCTGATCCACGACTTCGAGACGCTCGGCGGCCTGATGCGGGCGCTGCCCGCCGACACACCCCGCAGGCACGAGATACGTGTGGCGCTGGAGCGGGCCGTCGCCGCCGTCGACCCGCGGGCCGTCGCCAGGACCGCGGACCGCGCGCGTACGGTGCTCGCCCCGCTGCTGGCCCGCCGCGCCCACGAGTCCGCCCACCGCCTCGACGCGGTCGGGCACGCGCACATCGACTCCGCCTGGCTGTGGCCGGTCCGCGAGACCGTACGCAAGTGCGCCCGCACCTTCAGCACCATGGCCGCGCTCGCCGACGAATACCCCGAACTGATCGTCGCCGCCTCGGCCGCGCAGCACTACGCCTGGATGAAGGACCACCAGCCGCACGTCTTCGAGCGGATCCGCAAGGCCGTCGCCCACGGCAACTGGGCGCCGGTCGGCGGCATGTGGGTCGAGGCCGACGCGGAGATGCCCGGCGGCGAGGCGCTGGTGCGGCAGTTCGTCCACGGGCGGCGCTTCTTCCGCGACGAGCTGGGCGTGGAGAGCGACGGGGTGTGGCTGCCCGACGCGTCGGGCGCGTCCGCGGCCTTTCCGCAGCTCGCCGCGCTGTCCGGGGCCAAGTGGTTCCTCAGCAGGCGCCCCGACGCCGGCTCGGGACCCGACCACCACACCTTCCGCTGGGAGGGCATCGACGGCACCCGGCTGTTCACCCACCTCGCGCCGGGCGGCCCCGAGGGCAGCGCCCTGACCGGCGGCGACGTCACCGCGGCGGTCGCGGACTTCGCCGAGATGGGCGCCGCCACCCGCTCGCTGCTGCCCTTCGGCCGCGGCGACGGCGGCCCCGACCGGGACATGATGGAGCGCGCCCGCCGGCTCGCCGACCTCGAAGGCGCCCCCCAGGTTTCCGTGCGTTCCCCCGCGCGCTTCTTCCGCGACGCGGAAGCCGAATACGCCGCCGCCCCGGTGTGGCGCGGCGAGATCGACCTGACGCCGCACGGCGGCTCCTACACCAGCCAGGCCCGCACCAAACGCGGCAACCGGCGCAGCGAGGCACTGCTGCACGAGGCGGAGCTGTGGTCGGCGACCGCGGCCATATGCCACGGCGTCCCCTATCCCCACGACGAGCTGGAGCGGCTGTGGAAGAAGGTGCTGCTCCAGCAGTGCCACGACATCCTGCCCGGCACCTCGATCGCCTGGGTGCACGGCGAGGCCGAGCTGACCCACCGCGATGTGCAGCGGCGCCTCGACCGGCTCATCCGGCGGGCCGCGGGCGACCCGGAGGGCGCGAGCGTGCTCAATTCCGGTCCGCACGCGCGCCGCGAGGTCGTCGTCCTGCCCGCGCCCGAGGCCGGCGCCGGATCCCCGCCCGCCCACGGGCAGCCGCTGCCCGACGGCCGGATCGCCGTCATGGCGCAGGCGCCCGCCTTCGGCGGCGGCCCCGCGGGACTGCCGCTGGGCGGCACCGCGCCGGTCACCGTCACCCCCGCCGGCGGCGGCGGCCACCTCCTGGACAACGGGCTGCTGCGGGTGCGCGTCGACGCCGAGGGCCTGGTGCGCTCCGCCGTCGACCTGGCCACGGGACGCGACGCGGTCGCCCCCGGCGAGGCGGGCAACCTGCTGCAACTGCACCGCGACGAGCCCGCCGACTGGAGCGCGCTGCACCTCGACCCCGGCTACCGCAGCACCTGCCGCGACCTGGACACCGCCGGGAGCGTCGAGGTGACGGCGGCGGGCCCGCTGCTCGCCGCGGTCCGGGTGACCCGCGGCACCGGTCGCTCCACCGTGGTCCAGGAGCTGTCGCTGAGCGCCGGCAGCCGGGCGCTGGCGGTGGACACCGAGGTCGACTGGCGCGAGCAGGACACGGTGCTCAAGGCCGCCTGGCCGCTCGACGTGCACGCCGAGCACAGCCGCGCCGAGGTCCAGTTCGGGCATGTCGCCCGGCCCACCCACGAGAACACCGCCCGGGACGCCGCCCGCCAGGAGGCCGTCGCACACCGCTGGATCCACGTCGGCGAGCACGGCTTCGGCGTGGCCCTGGCCTGCGACGCGACCTACGGCTACGACGTCACCCGGCACACCCGCGCCGACGGCGGCACCACCACCGTGGTCCGCAGCACCCTGCTGCGCGCCCCGCACAGCCCCGACCCGCACGCCGACCGCGGCCTCCAGCACTTCCGGCACACCCTGCGGCCCGGCGCCGACGTCGGCGACGCCATCGCCGAGGGATACGCCCTCAACCTCCCGCTGCGGCCCGGCCCCGGCACACCGGCGCCGCCCCCGCTGATCGCCGCCGACCACCCGGGAGTGCTGGTCGAGACCGTCAAACTCGCCGACGACCGCAGCGGCGACGTCGTGGTCAGGCTCTACGAGTCGCGCGGCGGCCGGACCCGCACCACCCTGACCGCGGGCTTCCCCGTGACCGCCGTCCACGAGACCGACCTGCTGGAGTCCCCGCTGACCGCCCGTCCGCACGACGCCGACCGCGTACCGCTGACGCTGCGCCCCTTCCAGATCCTCACCCTGCGCCTGACCCCGGCCGCCGCCCGGGACGCCGGGGTGAGCCGTGGCTGACGCACCGACAGGCACAGGCACAGCCACCGCCGCCGCCGACAGCCGCGAACTGCTGCGCGGCTGGGCGACCGGCAACGGGCCGATGGCCGTACGCGCCCGGGTCGTGCTGCTCGCCGAGGAAGGAGTGCGGGACGCCGAGATCGCCCGCCGGCTCGGCATCTCCCGGCAGACCGTGGGCACCTGGCGGCACCGCTGGCAGAGCGCGGGCCTGCCCGGGCTCGAACAGCGCCCGCGCACCGGCCGGCCCGCCACCGTGGACGAGGCCGAGGTCGTCACCCGCGCCCTGCTCGCGCCCGGCGGCAGCGGCGCCGGGCGGGCCATCGCCCGCGAACTCGGCCTGTCGCACGCCACCGTGGCCGCGATCCGCCGCCGCTGGCAGCTCACCGCGGACGCGGGACCCGGCCCCTTCGTGCCGACCGTGCCGCCGCTGCCCGGCGCCGACGTCTGGGTGCTCGGCCTGTACGCCGACGCCCGGCGCGCGGTGCTGCTGGCCGGCACCCGGCCCGCCGCGGCGGCTGCCGCGGGGCCTGCCGCGACCGTGATCGGCGAGGACGTGCTCGCCGGGCTCGGCCGCGCGCTCGACGCGCTGGGCCCGGCGGACGGACCGGCCGGGCAGGAGCGGACGCAGCACCCGGAGCAGGACGGCCTGGCCGCCTTCCTGTCCGCCGCCGCCGAGCACCACCCGGACATCGCGCTGCACGCGATCACCCTGTGGGACGCCGGCGCCGGCGAGCGCGGCCAGCAGCCGCCGGCCGGGACGGCCGGCGGCCCCAGCGTCCACCTGCTGCCTGCCAGGTCGTCCTGGCGCGGCTTCCTGCGCGCGATGGTCGCGCTGGACAGCACCAGCCACCCCGAGTCGTCCCGCCGGGTCTATCTGGACCTGATCGCGGCGCTCCAGCAGGCCGAGGGGCCGGTCGGCTGGCTGCGGGAGAGCGTCGCGGGACACCTGCGGTCGCCGCGCGCCGCGGTGCCGGAGGGGGGCACCGCGGGCGCGGCGGCGCGCCCGCCGTCGTCGAGCGGCGTCAACCAGATCGACCTGGGCTCCTTCAACGAGTGCGTGGTCATCGAGTCGGTGCGGCTGTCCGGCACGATCACCCGCGGCGAGATCGCCCACCGCACGGGCCTGACCCAGCAGTCGGTGTCCAGGATCGCCCGCTCGCTGCTCGACCGGGGCATCCTGGTGGAGGACGCCCAGCGCCGGGCCACCTCCGGCAAACCGCGCACCCCGGTCCGGCTGTGCGGCACCGCGGCCCACGCGCTCGGGCTGCACATCGACCCCGAGGTGCTCACCGCGGTCGTCATCGACCTGGACGGCGCGATCGTGTGCACCTGCACCCGGCCGGTCAGCGCCGACATCGACCCGGGCGAATTCGTCGCCCAGGTCGTCGCGCTGGGCCGCGAGGCGCTGGAGAAGGCGCGCGGCGCGGTGCGCGAGGACGGCTTCCTCGGTATCGGCGTCGCGGTACCGGGCCCGGTGGACATCGCCTCGGGCACGGTGCTCGACCCGCCGCTGATGTCGGCCTGGAACGACCTGCCGCTGCTGTACCTGCTCCAGGACCACTTCCCGTGCCCGGTGATCATCGAGAAGGACTCGCTGGCCGCGGCGGCGGGGGAGCGGTGGATCGGACGCGACCGCAGGGCACGCGACTTCGCCTACCTCTACCTCGGTACGGGAGTCGGCTCGGGCCTCTACCTCAACGGTGACCTCTACCGCGGGGTGAGCGCCAACGCCGGGGAATTCGGCCAGCTGTGCGCCATCGCGCTGGGCCGGGTCGGCGCGGACGGCAGGCCCGAGGTGCTGCCCGAGTGCAACCCGCCGGTCTCCGTACCGGACTTCGCGGCCCGCCGCGGCCTGCGGGGCGCGGGCGGCGCCGGCGGCAGTACAGCCGCCTACCGGGCGGTGGGCCGGGCCGCGGCGGCGGGCGACGAGGCGGCGGCCGGGGCGCTGCGCGAGGTCGCGGGCGCGATCGGGCGCGGCGCGCTCGGCCTGGTCGATCTGCTGGACATCGATCTGATCGTGCTGGGCGGCCCGTTCTTCACCGACGACGCGGCGCCCTTCTACCTGGAGGAGATCGGCCGGGTGGTGAACGACTTCCCGCAGGCGCGCCGGCTGCGGCAGGTCGAGGTGGAGCGCTCGGTGCTCAGCGCGGAGGCCGCGGCGGTCGGCGCCGCCTCGACCATCTTCCACGCCACCTTCACCCCGCGGCTGCGCGGCCGGGACCGCTCCTGACTTATGTCGTCATCGAGCCGAATCGTCCTATGAATCCGGCCGCCACTCTTGACCTTGCGTCAAAGGTGGCCACACACTGCCCAGTTGTTACCGCAATCCCCGGATCTTTCTTCGGACTTGCACGGAAGTCCGCCGATCGTCCGGGCCCCTGCTCGATGACGACGGAGGCAGGATGGACCAGCGAAAGCGCCGGCGTGCGGGACTTGCGGCAGCGTGCGCCCTTGCGTGCGCCGCCGCGATGACCGCGGGCTACGGGAGTACGGCCGCTGCCGACACCCCGCGCGCGACGGCGGCGGCCACCCCGATCTACCTGGACACCCACTACTCCTTCCAGGAGCGCGCCGCGGACCTGGTGTCCCGGATGACCCTGCAGGAGAAGGTCCAGCAGCTCAGCACGAACAGCGGACCCGCCATTGCGCGGCTCGGCGTCCAGCAGTACACGTACTGGAGCGAGGGCCAGCACGGCGTCAACCAGCTCGGCGCCGACCAGCACAACGGCGGCGTCCAGGGCGGCGTCCACTCCACCAGCTTCCCCACCAACTTCGCCTCGTCGATGTCCTGGGACCGCGACCTGCTGTACCAGGAGAGCACCGCGATCTCCGACGAGGTACGCGGCTTCCTCGACAAGTCGCTCTTCGACAAGGGGCAGAACAACCTCGGCCCGTCCGCCGACGACTACGGCTCGCTCACCTACTGGGCGCCCACCGTCAACCTGGACCGCGACCCGCGCTGGGGCCGTACCGACGAGGCCTTCGGCGAGGACCCGTACTTCGTCGGCCAGATGGCCGGGCAGTTCATCGACGGCTACCAGGGCAACAACCAGGACGGCAGTTCGCAGACCGGCTACCTCAAGGTCGCCGCGACCGCCAAGCACTACGCCCTGAACAACGTCGAGGACAACCGCACCGGCATCAGCTCCGACGTCAACGACACCGACCTGCGCGACTACTACACCGCGCAATTCCGCGACCTCATCGAGCAGGCCCACGTGTCGGGCCTGATGACGTCGTACAACGCGATCAACGGCACCCCGTCGGTCTCCGACACCTACACCACCAACGAACTCGCCCAGCGCACCTACGGCTTCGGCGGCTACATCACCTCCGACTGCGGCGCGGTGGGCACCAACTGGCGGCTCTTCCCCGGCGGCCACGACTGGGCGCCGCCCGGCTGGACCACCGACCACAAGGACAACCCGACCTGGACCGAGACCGCCACCGGCAAGACGGTGTCCGGGCAGGCCGGCGGGCAGGCGTACGCGCTGCGGGCCGGCACCGACCTGAACTGCACCGGCGACGAGGCCACCACCGCGAACATCGAGGAGGCCATCGGGGCCGGCGCCCTGAGCGAGGGTGTCATCGACACCGCGCTGGTGAAGGTCTTCACCGTACGGATGGCCACCGGCGAGTTCGACCCGGCCGGCTCCGTGCCGTACACCGCCATCACCAAGGACCAGGTCGAGAGCCCCGCGCACCAGGCGCTGGCCGCCAAGGTCGCCGACAATTCGCTGGTGCTGCTCAAGAACGCCAAACCGGCGTCCGCCAAGGCGCCGCTGCTGCCGGTCGACCCGGCCAAGGCCAAGAAGGTCGTGGTGCTCGGCGACCTGGCCGACACGACCTCGCTCGGCCTCTACTCGGGCGAGCCGACCCACACCACCAGCCCGCTCCAGGGCGTGCTCAACGAGGTGCACGCGGCAGACCCGACCGCCTCCGTCGTCTACGACGCGGCCGGCACCTCGTCCACCGCCACCACCGACGCGGTGCTCAGCGACCGCACCAAGGCCGACATCCAGGCCGCCGACCTCGTCGTGCTCTTCGTCGGCACCACCAAGGCCAACGGCGACGAGGGCAACGACCGCGACAACATCGCGATGCCCGGCAACTACGACTCGCTGATCAACCAGACCGCGGCGCTGGGCAACGACAAGCTCGCGCTGGTCATCCAGTCCGACGGCCCGGTGAAGATCGACGACGAGCAGGACAAGGTGTCCTCGATCGTCTTCAGCGGCTACAACGGCCAGGCCCAGGGCACCGCGCTCGCCGATGTGCTGTTCGGCGCGCAGAATCCGTCCGGGCACCTGAACTTCACCTGGTACAAGGACGACTCGCAGCTGCCCGACAAGCAGAACTACGGCCTCACCCCCGGCGAGACCGGCGGACTCGGCCGCACCTACCAGTTCTTCACCGGCGCCCCGACCTACCCCTTCGGCTACGGGCTGAGCTACAGCACCTTCTCGTACACGAACGTCACCGCGAACAAGCAGCAGATCACCGCGGACGGCACCGTGAAGATCGGCGTCGACGTGACGAACACCGGGAAGACCGCGGGCGCCGCCGTCGCCCAGCTCTACGCGGCCACGCCCTTCACCGTGCCGGGCGTCGAACTGCCCAAGGAGCGGCTGGCGGGCTTCGCCAAGACCAAGGTGCTCAAGCCGGGGAAGACCCAGCACCTCAACCTCACCGTCAAGGCCGCCGACCTGTCCTCGTGGGACGCCTCGGCGTCCCGGCAGACCGTGCCCTCCGGCGGCTACCGCTTCCAGGTCGGCCCGGACTCCGCCCATGTCGCGGGCAGCGCCAAGGTGACGATCAGCGGCGCCCTGACACCGAAGGTGCAGACCGTCACCGTGCAGCCGGAGGACGTCGTCCACAATGCGGGCGACACCTTCAGCCTCACCGCCAAGAACAAGTGGATCAAGGACGACACCGACCACAGCAAGGAGCAGCGCGACACCTCCATCACCGCGGACGGCGTCGTCGAGGCGGTCAACAACGACCAGTCCTTCGTGGACCTGGGCAAGGCCAAGGTCACCTACCGCAGCAGCGACCCGGCCGTTGCCACCGTCGACAAGAACGGCACCGTCCACGCCGTCGCCGACGGTGTCGCCACCGTCTCGGCGACCGTCGGCGGGGTCACCGGCTCCGCGCCCGTCGTGGTCCGCAACTCGCTGACCCTCAAGGCGCTGCCCATCGCCAAGGCCGGCAGCACCCTGACCGCGACCACCACCTACACCAACGGCAGCGCCTCGGCGGTGCGGGACATCACCGTCTCGCTCGCCGCCCCCGCCGGCTGGACCGCGACCGCCACCACCCCGGCGGCCTTCGACCAGGTCGGCCCTGGCCAGTCGGTCACCACCAGCTGGTCGGTCACCGTGCCGGACGGCGCCACCCCGGACAACTTCACGCTGGACGCCACCGTCGCCACCCCGGCCGGCGCCCACAGCGCGCAGGCGCCGGTCAGCGTGCCCTACGCCTCGGTGAGCGCCGCCTACAACAACTCCGGCATCAGCGACGACGCCCACACCACCACCGGCAGCATCGACGCGGAGGGCGCCAGCTTCTCGCTCCAGGCGCTGGCCGCGCTGGGCTGGCACGCCGGGGAGAGCACCGACCACGACGGGGTGTCCTTCCCGTGGCCCGCCACCGCGGGCACCGGACAGCCCGACAACATCGTCGCGGGCGGCCAGGCGGTCGAGATCACCGGCAGCGGAAGCAAGCTGGGCTTCGTCGGCACCAGCACCTTCGGCAGCACCTCGGGCACCGGCACCATCGTCTACACCGACGGCACCACGCAGACCTACGCGCTGGCGCTGTCGGACTGGTGGGCCGGATCGCCCACCCAGGGCAGCGACTTCGCCGCCAGCACGCCGTATCTGAACAACGGCGGCGGACAGCAGACCCAGACCGTGCACATATCCGCGGCGACCGTGGACCTGCTGCCGGGCAGGACCGTGCAGGCGATCACCCTGCCGGACGTCAGCAAGACCCAGGTGGACCACCAGGTCGGCATGCACCTGTTCACCGTGGCGATCGGCGGCTGAGCCGTACGCCGCGACGGCCGCCGGCCGCCCGGTCCCGGAAGTCCGGGGCGGGCAGCCGGCGGCCGTCGCCGTGCGGTCAGGACGAGGAGCTGAAGGCCGAGTCGAAGGACGCGGCGGGCGGCTCGATCGCGGCCAGCTCGCGTACGTGCGCCAGCGCGGCGGGCGCGCCCAGCAGCCGGTCCATGCCGGCGTCCTCCCACTCCACCGAGATCGGCCCCGCGTAGCCGATGCTGTTGAGCATCCGGAAGACCGGCTCCCACGGGACGTCGCCGTGCCCGGTCGAGACGAAGTCCCAGCCGCGCCGCGGGTCGCCCCACGGCAGGTGCGAGCCGAGCCGCCCGTTTCGCCCGTTCAGCTGCTTGACCGACTCCTTGCAGTCGACGTGGTAGATGCGGTCCTTGAAGTCGTAGAGGAAACCGACCGGGTCCAGGTCCTGCCACACGAAGTGGCTGGGGTCGAAGTTCAGCCCGAAGGCCGGGCGGTGGCCGATCGCCTCAAGGGTGCGCACGGTCGTCCAGTAGTCGTACGCGATCTCGCTGGGGTGCACCTCGTGCGCGAAGCGCACCCCCACCTCGTCGAAGACGTCCAGGATCGGATTCCAGCGGTCCGCGAAGTCCTGGTAGCCGCGGTCGATCATCTCCGGCGGCACCGGCGGGAACATCGCCACGGTGTGCCAGATCGACGAGCCGGTGAAGCCCACCACGGTGTCGACGCCGAAGGCGGCGGCGGCCCGCGCGGTGTTCTTGATCTCCTCCGCGGCCCGGGTACGCACCCCCTCGGGCTCGCCGTCGCCCCAGATCCTGGACGGCAGGATGCCCTTGTGCCGCTCGTCGATCGGGTGGTCGCAGACCGCCTGCCCGGTCAGATGGCAGGAGATCGTCCAGCAGCGCAGCCCGTGCTTGTCCAGGGTGTCGCGCAGCCGCGGCAGGTAGCTGTCGTCGCTGAGTGCCGCCTCGACGTCGAAGTGGTCGCCCCAGCAGGCGATCTCCAGGCCGTCGTAGCCCCACTGCGAGGCCAGCCGGCACACCTCGGTGAAGGGCAGATCGGCGAACTGGCCGGTGAAGAGGGTGACGGGTCGTGCCATGTGCGTCCTCCTGTGGCAGGCGCTCGGGAACCCCCGGGCGAAGCTCCGGGGGAAGGTCGTGCCGTTACGGGGTCGTGCCGGGGTCCGCGGCGGCTCAGGGCTTCACGGGGGCGCCCTGCACCGGGATGTGCACGCCGAGCGCCGCCGCGCTCGACTCGACGGCCGCCAGCACCTTCTGCACCTGGAGCCCGTCGCCGAACGACGGACGCGGGTCCGTACCCTCCGCGACGGCCGTGACGAAGTCGCGCACCTGGTGGGTGAAGGTGTGCTCGTAGCCGATCAGGTGGCCCGGCGGCCACCAGGCGTCCAGATACGGGTGGGTCGGCTCGGTCACCAGGATGCGGCGGAAGCCGGCGGTCGCGCCGTCCTCGGACCGGTCGTGGAAGGACAGCTCGTTCATCGACTCGGCGTCGAAGGCCAGACTGCCCGAGGAGCCGCTGATCTCGATCCGCATCGCGTTCTTGTGCCCGGTGGCGAAGCGCGTCGCCTCGAACACCCCGATCGCGCCGCTGTCGAAGCGGGCGGTGAAGAGCGCCGCGTCGTCCACCGTCACCGCGCCGCGCTCGCTGCCCGCAGTACCGGACAGGCCGCTGGAGCTGGCCGGCAGCGGGCGCTCGGTCACGAACGTCTCCAGCACCGCGCCCACCGACGAGATCCGCTGCCCGGTCAGATACTGCGCCACATCGATGCTGTGCGCGCCCAGGTCGCCGAGCGCGCCGGAACCCGCCCGGTCCTTGACCAGCCGCCAGGCCAGCGGGAATTCCGGGTCCACCAGCCAGTCCTGCAGATACTGCGCCCGCACATGGTGGATCCGGCCCAGCCTGCCCTGCTCGACCAGCTGCCTGGCCAGCGCCAGCGCGGGCACCCGGCGGTAGTTGAACGCCACCATCGAGCGGACCCCGTCCGCCGCCGCCTTCTGCGCCGCCGCGGCCATCTCCTCGGCCTCGCGGACCGAGTTGGCCAGCGGCTTCTCGCACAGCACGTGCTTGCCGGCGGCCAGCGCCGCCAGCGCGATCTCGGCGTGGCTGTCGCCGGGAGTACAGATGTCCACCACGTCGATGTCCGGCCGGGCGACCAGGTCCCGCCAGTCGGTCTCGGTGGACTGCCAGCCGTACTGCTCGGCGGCCTGCCGCACGCGCTCCGCCGACCGGCCGCAGACCGCGGTCAGTTCGACCCGCAGCGGCAGCTCGAAGAAGCGGCCCGCGGTGCGCCACGCGTGCGAGTGCGCCGCTCCCATGAAGGCATGGCCTACCATGCCGATCCGCAGGGCCTGCGGTGCTGTCGTCGTCACGTGCGTCCTCCTCGGGCGGCACTGGGCCGTGAATCGTTATTCATCCGGCATCGACTGAAACTCGTGGAGTTGGATAGAACAGTTCGCGAGTTTCTGCCTGAAGTTCGTCATAAGTCAAGGCTCTTGACCGGGCCGGACGCAAGAGGGCGGGGCACGCGGAATCACGATCCGCGCGCCTGCATGCACACACCCCCGGGGGTCACGATCGACACACCAGTCAACCTGCGCGAGGTCGGAAGGCTGCGGGTCCTCGAAGCCCTGCACGCCACACCGCGCAGCAGCCGTCCCGAACTGGTACGGGTCACCGGCCTGTCCCGCGCCACCGTCTCCTCGCTGATCGCCGACCTCATCGCGATCGGCCTGGTCACCGAGGAGGATCCGGACACCGACGACCCGGAGCCGCGCCGCACCGGGCGCCCGGCGCAGTCGCTGTCCCTCGTCCCGACCGCGGGCTACGCGATCGGCGCGGACATCGGCCACCAGCACGTACGGGTGAACCTGTGCGACCTGTTCGGGACGGTGCTGTGGGAGCACTGGGTGGCCAAGGACGTCGACCGCGCGCCGGAGGAGACCCTCGACCTTGTCGCCGTCCTCGTCGGCCGCGCCCTCCAGGAGACCGGGGTGGCCCGCGAACGGGTGCTCGGCATCGGCGCCGGGATCGCCTCGCCGGTGGAGAAGGGCAGCGGCGAACTCGGCGCCGAGGGCATCATGCCGGGCTGGGTCGGCCTGCACCTCACCGAGGAACTCCAGCACCGCACCGCCCTCCCGGTCCGGGTCACCAACGACGCGAACGCCGGAGCGCTGGCCGAGCTGATGTACGGCGCCGGGCGGCAGGTCGGCGACATGGTCTACATCCGGCTGTCGGCCGGCATCGGCGCCGGGATCGTCAGCAACGGGCAGCTGCTGCTGGGGGCGCGGGGGCTGGCCGGCGAGATCGGGCACCTGCCGCTGATCACCGACGGCCTCATCTGCCGCTGCGGCAACCGCGGCTGCCTGGAGACGGTGGCCAGTCCCGTCGCCATCGCCCGGCTGCTGACGCAGAGCTGGGGCCGGCACATCGCCGCGCGCGACCTGCCCGCACTGATCAAGCAGCGCGATGCCGGGGCGCTGCGCGCGGTGCGCGACGCCGGGGACGCGGTGGGGCGTGCCCTGTCCACGCTCGTCACCCTGCTCAACCCGCGGCTCATCGTGGTCGGCGGCGATCTTGCCGGGGCCGGCGAGGATCTGCTCGAACCGCTGCGGGCCGGGGTCCGGCGGCACACTCTCCCCTCCGCCGCGCGGGGGGTCGAGATCGTCACAGGCGGCCTCGGCGACGGGGCCGAAGTCCGCGGGGCGGCGGGCCTGGTCCTGGCGGGAGCGCCGTACCTCCTGTCGGCGGCGGCATCCGGCGAGGTGGCGTGACCTCTGTCCCCCCGGGCTGCCCCCGCGCCCCTCTGCCGGGACCTTCCCCCGGCAGTGGGCCCCCCGCCGGGGGGAGCAGGCGTGAGGACCAGGCCGGAGGCACTCGCTCAGACGCGGCCCACGAGTGAGAAGACCGCCCCCTCGGGGTCGGCCACCGTGGCCGTGGGGCCGTGCGGGCCGGCCATGGGCGGGGAGAGGACCCGGCCGCCGAGCCGGGAAGCGAGGCGGACCGCGGCAGCGACGTCCGCGACGGCGAAACTCGTCATCCAGTGCGCACCCCGTTCAGGGGAAAGGTCGCGGCCGACCCCGTGGACGCCGGCCACCGCCCGCCCGTCCACGGTGAGTTCGGCCCGGTCATCGCCGCCGTCCACCCCGGCGGCCCGGTCCACCCCGAAACCGAACACCGCTTCGTAGAACTTGCCGACCAGGGCCGAGTCGTGCGTGACGAGTTCGCTCCACGCCACACTGCCCGGCACGCCGGTGACGTCCGCGCCGCCGAACCGCCCGCCCTGCCAGATGCCGAAGACGGCCCCCGAGGGGTCGACGGCGATGGCCAGCCGGCCGTCCTCACCGGCGTTGAGCGGGCCGATACCGACCGTGCCGCCGCATTCGCGTACCGATTCCGCGGCGCGGTCGACGTCGTCGGTGGCGAGCACGGTGGTCCACACAGCCGGCCGGTCCGCCTGCGGCGCCCCCTCGCCGATGCCGGCGACCCGCAGGCCGCCCGCCTCGGCGAGCGTGTAGGAGCCGAGCTGCGGCGGCCCCGGCGTGAAGTCCCAGCCGAACAGCGCCCCGTAGAAGTCCCGGGCCAGGTCGGGCCGGTGCGCCATGAGACTGGCCAGGCAGGGTGTGCCGGGCGGACGCCGGTTCTGTACCTCGGTGGTCATGCGAACGTTCTCCTCGTGGGCAGCCCGCTGCCTGCCCGGCTTGCCCGGGGGTGGCACAGCAGATCGTCGCACCGCAGACGGCCGCGCGCGGCCCGGCCGCGCCGGGGACAACTACCGTGCCTCCACAATAGGTACATGGAATTTCTCATCAGTGCGGCCGAGCTGGCCGCGGCCCCCGTGCCGCCGGTCCTGCTGGACGTGCGCTACCGGATGGGCGGCCCGCCCGGACACGGCGAATACGCCAAGGGCCATATCCCCGGGGCGCGTTACGTCGACCTGGACGCGGAACTGGCCGCGCCGCCCGGAGCCGCGGGGCGGCATCCGCTGCCTGACGCGGAGGACTTCGGCGCGGCCATGCGCCGGGCAGGGGTCGGCGCGGACACCGACGTGGTCGTCTACGACGACGGGAACGGCTGGGGCCCGGCCCGCGCCTGGTGGCTGCTGCGCTGGGCGGGCCACCGGCGGGTCCGGGTGCTGGACGGCGGCCTCGCCGCCTGGCGGGCCGCGGGCGGCCCGCTGAGCGCCGAGGAACCGCCGCCGGGCGACGGCGACTTCGTGGCACGGCCCGGCGGCATGCCGGTGGTGGACGCGGACGGCGCCGCCGCGCTGGCCCGCCGCGGCCTGCTGCTCGACGCGCGCGCCGCCGAGCGCTACCGGGGCGAGGTCGAGCCCATCGACCCGGTGGCGGGCCACATCCCGGGCGCCGTCAACGCCCCCACCACGGCCAACTCCGCCCCCGACGGCACCTTCCTGCCCGCCGCGGAGATCGCCGACCGCTTCACCGCGCTGGGCGCGGCCCCCGGCACGGAGGTCGGCGTCTACTGCGGCTCCGGCGTCTCGGCCGCCCACCAGATCCTCGCCCTGGCCGAGGCCGGCATCCCCGCCGCCCTCTACCCCGGCTCCTGGAGCGAGTGGACCGCGGACCCGGCCCGCCCGGTCGCCACCGGCGGCCACGCCGGCTGACCCCCGCACCGGACACGGGTAAGGGGCGGCCACCTGAGTGGCCGCCCCTTATCCGTAGCTGTCCCCGCGTCAGACCGCGGGCACGAGCTGTCCCGCGTCAGACCGCGGGCATCGACGCGGACATCACTCCTGCTTCTTGCGGCGGCTGCCGAAGACGATCTCGTCCCAGCTCGGGACGGTCGCCCTGCGGCCCGGCCGGACGCCGTCCGCCTCGGCCTGGCGGTCGGTGGTGCCGACCAGCCGGTCGCGGTGGCCCGCGACGGCCCGCGGCATCAGGACGTCGGCGTAGGCGGACCCCGCGCTGGCGGCCGGGGCCGCCGTCTCCTGCTCGACCTCGGCGGCGGGCTCCTGCGCGGCCGGCACCGCGTCCGGCGGAGCCGTCGGCGGGGCGGGCACGACCATGTCGCCGCGGAAGCTCGGCACCGCCTCCAGCAGGCTGGTCAGCGAGTCGCGCTCCTCCGGCTCCGCGAGGACGGCCCGCTCGTCGGCCCGCGCCTCCCTGGCCTCCCGGGGCTCGCGCTCCTGCCGGTCCGGCCGCTCCAACTGCCGGTCGAGCGCCCGGTCCAGCGGGCGGTCCCGCGGCAGCCTGGCGATCCGCGGCACGAACGGGAAGCTCGGCTCCTGCGCCTGTGCCTGCGCCTGGGTGGTCTCGCCGATCAGCGACCTGGCCTCGTCGTCCACCGCCTGCACCAGCCGGCGCGGCGGGTCGTAGGTCCAGCTCGCCGAGTGCGGCTCACCGGCCACCCGGTAGACCAGCAGCACTTCCCACGTGCCGTCGTCCCGACGCCAGGAGTCCCACAGCACGGTCTCCTTCTCCGCGCCGCGCAGCAGCAGCCGCTCGGCCACCGCCTCCCCGAGTTGCGGGCCGGTGCTCTCGCCCTGCCGCCTGACCGGGGTCTTCCTGGCCCGCTCGGCCATGAAGGCGCGCTCGGCCAGCACGGGGCCCTCGAAGCGGCGCACCCGCTCCACCGGGATGCCGGCCATCTGCGCGACCTCCTCGGCGGAGGCACCCGAGCGTATCCGCGCCTGGATGTCACGGGGCCGCAGATGGCTCTCGACCTCGATCTCGATCTGGCCGAGCCTGGCACGGTCGTTGCGGACCGCGGCCCGCAGCCGCTCGTCGATGGGGAGCGTGTATTCCGTGCTGTCGGCAGCCTTGAGCACCAGTCGTGTGCCGTCGTTGCTGACGGCCACGACGCGCAGTTCGGGCACGGTTACCTCCCGGGTGGTGCCTGCCGACGTCAGTTGCGTCGCTGCTCCCGTTGGACGAGTGTGGCCTGCCCGGGTGCAGCGTGCCACAACCTTGCAGAGTTACCCGGCGTGTCGGCACTGCCTGGTGACACGCCGTTATGGGACGGTGGTCGATTGGCCACTCAGTGTGACCGATCGCCGTGCACCGGGAGGAGTGCCGTCGAGGCTTCCCCCCTGTTCGTCCGGGCGACCGGACGGGCAACCGGGAGCACGGATTCGTCACGGTACTCCATTTGGGCCAGCCGAGGGCGGCTGCCGCGCGCCGAATGTGGTGTGCGGAGCGGGAGTTGAGTGACCCGGCTCACTCGTACGGGGTACGCGCCGGGGGCAAAAAGGGCGAAGGGCTACGAACCAAGCACCCGCCGCAGGTAGTCGTTCGTGAACAGCCGCCCCGGGTCCAACTGGTCGCGCACGTCCGTGAACTCGGCGAACCGCGGGTAAACGGCCCGGAAATACTCCGCGTCCCGGGTGTGCATCTTGCCCCAGTGCGGCCGGCCGCCCCGCTCGGTCATGATCGCCTCGACCGCGGTGAAATACTCCTGATACCGGCTGCCCCGGTACATGTGCACCGCTATGTACGCACTGTCCCGGCCCGACGCCGTCGACAGTGCGATGTCGTCGGCCGGCGCGACCCGTACCTCCACCGGGAAGCTGATCCGAAGGTCCGACCGCTCCACCATCGCCTTGAGCGCCCGGATCGCGTCGACCGCCGCCTCCCGGGGCACCGCGTACTCCATCTCCACGAAGCGCACCCGGCGCGGGCTGGTGAAGACCTTGTAGGGGATGTCGGTGTAGCTGCGGGCCGACAGCGCCCTGCTGGAGATCCTGGCCATGCCCGGGATGGCGGCGGGAGCGGCCCTGCCGAGCGCGCAGGCGGCCTGGAAGACCCCGTTGGACAGCAGTTCGTCGTCGATCCAGCCGCGGACCGCGGGGAGCGGCGCCGCGGGTCCCTGGCTGCGGTTGTTGCGCTTGGTGTTGCAGCTGTCGGTGTGCGGGAACCAGTAGAACTCGAAGTGCTCGTTCTCCGCGGCCAGCGCGTCGAACTCGGACATCACCCGGTCGAAGGCCATCGGCTCCTCGCGGGCGGTCAGCAGGAAGACCGGCTCGACCGCGAAGGTGACCGCGCTGACCACGCCGAGCGCGCCGAGGCCGATCCGGGCCGCGGCGAAGACCTCGGGCCGCTCGTCGGCCGAGCAGGTCAGCACCGAGCCGTCCGCGGTGACCAGTTCGAGCGCGGTGATCTGCGCGGCGATCGAGCCCGAGTCGCGGCCGGTGCCGTGGGTGCCGGTGCTGGTGGCGCCGGCCACCGTCTGCTCCATGATGTCGCCCATGTTGGTCAGCGACAGGCCCTCCGCGGCCAGCGCCGCGTTGAGCTGCCTGAGCTGCACCCCGGCCTCGGCCGTCACGGTGCCGGCCGCCCGGTCGATGGAGCGGATCGCGGTCAGCCCCTCGGGGCGGATCAGCACCCCGGAGGTGGCGGCGGCCGAGGTGAAGGAGTGGCCGGAGCCGACCGCCTTGGCCGTCAGCCCGTCCGCCGCGGCGGCGCGCAGCACCGCCGCCAGCTCGTCGGCCGAGGCCGGCGCAACCGTGCGCGCCGGGCGCGCGGTGACATTCCCCGCCCAGTTACGCCACACCTTCGCGTCCGTCGATCGTGTCGTGCGCGCTGATCGCGCCGTGTCCGTCGTCGTACCCACCGCGCGGCTCCTCCCGCTCCGGCGCCGGACGCAGCCGGCGATACCCGAGTCCTGCCACCGCCGCGGCGAGGAACGCCGCGCCGGCGGGCACCGCGAACGCCGCCGAGGCGCCGTGCGCGTCGGTCACCCGGCCGGCGAGCGCGGCCCCCAGGGCGACCCCGATCGCGAGCCCCGTGGAGGTCCACGTCATGCCCTCGGTCAGCCGTGCCCGCGGTACCAGCCGTTCGACCAGGCTCATCGATGTCACCATCGTCGGTGCGATCGTCAGACCGGAGAAGAACAGCGCCATGGCCAGGAACACCAGGTTTCCGACCAGTAGTGGCGGGATCATACTCACCGCCATCAAGGAGATGCCCAGCAGGAACCTCCCCTGTGCGCTGCCACGCGGTCTGATCAGGCCGAACGCCAGTCCGGCCAGGCAGGAGCCGAGGGCGTAGGTCGCCAGCACCAGGCTCGCCGCCGACTTGTGGCCGTGCTCGTCGGCGAACGCGAGAGTGGTCACATCGACCGCGCCGAAGATCGTGCCCGTGCCGATGAAGACCCCGATGAGCACCGGCATGCCGGGCGCCCGCAGGGCCGAGCCGCCCCCGCGGTGGGCGCGCGGATGCGGCTGCGGCTCGGTGCGGCGCTGAGCGGTCAGCAGCAGCACGCCGACCCCCAGGAAGACCGCGGCCAGCAGCGGCCCCGCCTCGGCGAACAGGACCGTGCACAGGCCGATGGACAGTATCGGGCCGAGGATGAAGACGATCTCGTCCACCACCGACTCGAACGAATACGCCGTGTGCAGGAGTTCCGGCGCCTCGCGGTGGATCGCCGACCAGCGGGCCCGTACCATCGCGCCCATGCTCGGCGTGGCGCCGACGCCCACCGCGCACACGAAGAACGTCCAGTGCGGCGCCCCGCCCTTCACCGCCGCCAGCAGGCTCAGCACCGAGACCACGGTGACCGCCGCGGCCGGCCGCAGCACCCGCGCCTGGCCGTACCGGTCCACCATCCTGGACACCTGCGGCCCGACCGCGGCGCCGGCCAGCGCGGCGGTCGCCGACAGCGCGCCGGCGAGCCCGTACTGCCCGGTGACCTGCGAGATCATCGTCACGATGCCGATCCCCAGCATCGACAGCGGCATCCGCCCGACCAGGCCGGCGGCGGAGAAGGCCCTGCTGCCGGGCGCCGCGAATATCGCGCGATAGGGGCTGGTCACGAGGGGCGCTCCGTCGTAAGGACTCTGCTGGCTCCATACAGCTTACGAACGGTGGCAACCGGATATACCCGCCCTGCACGCCCGGGGCTGTTCGGGGTCGCCGGCCGTTGGGTGGCAGGATCGGACCCATGCCAGAGCAGTCACCCACAACCGACGCCCGCGTGCCGGGGACCCCGGTGCCGGGCACCGACCCCGCCCCCTACGACGCGCTGCTGCTGCTGTCCTTCGGCGGCCCCGAGGGACCCGACGACGTGGTGCCGTTCCTGGAGAACGTGACGCGCGGCCGCGGCATCCCCCGCGAGCGCCTCAAGGAGGTCGGCCGGCACTACTTCCTCTTCGGCGGTGTCAGCCCGATCAACGCGCAGAACCGCGACCTGCTCGACGCCTTGCGCAAGGACTTCGCGGAACACGGCCTCGACCTGCCGGTCTTCTGGGGCAACCGCAACTGGGCACCGTACCTGACCGACACCTTGCGGGAGATCTCCGCCGCGGGGCATCGCCGCGTCCTGGTGCTGGCCACCAGCGCCTACGCCTCCTACTCCGGCTGCCGGCAGTACCGCGAGAACCTGGCCGCCGCCCTGGCCGTGCTCGCCGCCGAGGGGCGGGCGGTGCCGCGCGTGGACAAGCTGCGGCACTACTTCAACCACCCCGGCTTCGTGGAGCCCATGGCCGAGGCGACGCTCGCCGCGCTGGCCGCCCTGCCGCCCGCGGTCAGGGACGGCGCCCGGCTCGCCTTCACCACCCACTCGATCCCGACCGCCGCGGCCGACACCTCGGGCCCGCCGCCTGTCCACGGCGACGGCGGCGCCTATGTCGCGCAGCACCTGGACACCGCCCGGCTGGTCGCCGACGCGGTCAGGGCGGTGGACGGCGTCGAGCGCCCCTGGGAGCTGGTCTACCAGTCCCGCAGCGGCTCCCCGCAGATCCCCTGGCTCGAACCGGACATCTGCGACCACCTGGAAGAGGCGCGGGAGCAGGGCGCGCCCGCCGTCGTCATGGTGCCGATCGGCTTCGTCTCCGACCACATGGAGGTGAAGTACGACCTGGACACCGAGGCGGCCGCGAAGGCCGCCGAGCTGGACCTGCCGGTCAGCCGGGCCGCCACCGTCGGGGCCGACCCGCGGTTCGCCGCCGCCGTGCGCGAGCTGGTGATCGAGCGGGCCGCCACCGAGAACGGCGCCGCCCCCGCGCGCTGCGCTCTCGGCGCGCTCGGACCGAGCCACGACGTCTGCCCGGCAGGCTGCTGTCCTGCCAGGAATCCGATGCCCGCCGCCGCAGGAATGGACTGAGGAGTCACGTGAGCACCCAAGCGTCACCGGCCGACCGCACCGCGGAATACACCGAGCTGCTGGAGGTCGCCCTGGAGGCGGCCCGCAAGGCCGGCGCCCTGCTGCGGGACGGCCGCCCGGCCGACCTCGGCGTCGCCGCCACCAAGACCAGCCCGATCGACGTCGTCACCGAGATGGACATCGCGGCCGAGAAGCTGATCACCACCGTCATCGGCCGGGTGCGCCCGGACGACGGCTTCCTCGGCGAGGAGGGCGCCAGCCGAGAGGGCACCAGCGGGGTGCGCTGGATCATCGACCCGCTGGACGGCACCGTGAACTACCTCTACGGCCTGCCGTCCTGGGCGGTCAGCATCGCCGCGGAGAAGGACGGCGAGGTGGTCGTCGGCGTCGTGGAGGCGCCGATGCGCGGCGAGACCTACCAGGCGGTGCTGGGCGGCGGCGCGCTGGTCAACGGTGCTCCGGCCCGCTGCCGGCCCGCCCCCGAGCTGTCGCACGCGCTGGTCGGCACCGGCTTCGGCTACCGCGCCGAGCGGCGGGCGACCCAGGCGGAGGTGGTGCGTACGCTGCTGCCGCAGGTCCGCGACATCCGGCGCGGCGGCTCCGCCGCGATCGACCTGGCCGACATCGGCTGCGGGCGGCTCGACGCGTACTACGAGCGCGGCCTGAACCCGTGGGATCTCGCCGCGGGTGACCTCTTCGCCCGCGAGGCCGGCGCGCTCACCGGCGGCCGCCCCGGCGACCGCGCCTCGGGCGATCTGCTGGTCGCCGCCCCTGCCGGGCTCTTCGAGACGCTTCAGCAGCGGCTGGACGAGCTGGGCGCCTGGCAGGGCTGACCCAGGCGCGCCCGGCGCTCCCGGGCGGCCAGACGAGCCCGGGGCGCGGGCCCGCGCCCCGGACCTGGCCGGGCCGCCCAGGACCCGGGCATGCGAACGCCCCGGCTCCCTCCAGGGGCCGGGGCGTGCGGCTCGGGGGTCAGGCGACCTTGGGCCGTACGTCCACGCCGTGCTCCGCTGCGAGCCTGCGCAGATCGTCCAGCTCGCCCTGCTCGACCTCGGCGAGGAATTCGTCGCCCGTCTCCCGCGCCCTGCGCAGGTCGGACTCCGTGCTGTGTATGCGCTGCAGGATTCCGGTGGTGAACGCGTCCATATGGCGCCCCCTCGTCGTCTCCGTTGACACGGGGAATGTGTCAAGCCAGATGCCGCGCGCGACAACGCGCGGCAGGCGTAGTGGGTGGGTGTTCAGTCGTCCTCCCCGCCGTGCCCGCGGGGGAAACCTCACCGACCCGGGGGAAATTCCGCGGTCCGCGCACTTACCGCCGATTTACCCCTGCCAGGTGCAGGATGGTGGAGCATTCCCACAGCTCACGGAAGGAACAGCGCCTTGCGCGTACTGGTCGTCGAGGACGAGCAACTGCTCGCTGATGCGGTTGCCACCGGCCTTCGCCGCGAGGCCATGGCCGTCGACGTGGTCTACGACGGCGGCGCCGCCCTGGAGAGGATCGGTGTCAACGACTACGACGTGGTCGTACTGGATCGTGACCTCCCGGTCGTGCACGGTGACGACGTGTGCCGGCAGATCGTCGAGCTGGGGCTGCCCACCCGGGTGCTGATGCTCACCGCCGCCGGCGACGTCAGCGACCGCGTCGAGGGCCTGGAGCTGGGCGCCGACGACTACCTGCCCAAGCCGTTCGCCTTCACCGAGCTGACCGCCAGGGTCCGCGCGCTCGGCCGGCGGACGACCGCGGCCCTGCCGCCGGTGCTGGAGCGCTCCGGCATCCGGCTCGACCCCAACCGGCGCGAGGTGTCCAGGGACGGCGCCGAGGTGCACCTGGCGCCCAAGGAATTCGCCGTGCTCGAGGTGCTGATGCGCAGCGAGGGCTCGGTGGTCTCGGCGGAGCAGCTGCTGGAGAAGGCCTGGGACGAGAACACCGACCCGTTCACCAACGTCGTGCGGGTCACCGTGATGACACTGCGGCGCAAGCTCGGCGAGCCACCGGTGATCGTCACCGTGCCCGGCTCGGGTTACCGGATCTGATCGCGTGGCCACCGCGTCCCCCTCCTCCCCTCCGCCCTCCGCTCCCCACGCCCCGCCGCGCCCCCCGTGGGACCCGCACCCCACCGACGGCCAGCCGCCGTGGCTGCGGCCGACCATCCGCATACGCCTGACCGTGCTGTACGGCGGCATGTTCCTGATCGCCGGGGTGCTGCTGCTGTGGATCATCTACCTGCTGGCCGCGCAGGCCATCCGGCAGGGCAGCGAGCTGCCCTTCAAGATCATCCAGGCCAATATCCAGCCGATCGACTGCCCGGCGCTGCCGTCCAGCGGACAGAGCACCGAGCAGGAGTTCATGGCCGCGCTCAACAGCTGTATGCAGCACCAGCGCGACCTGGCGCTCAACACCATGCTCAAGCGCTCGCTGCTGGCCCTGATCGGCCTCGCGGTGGTCGCCTTCGCCTTCGGCTTCGTCATGGCGGGCCGGGTACTGGCCCCGCTGGGCCGGATCACCCGTACCGCCCGCAGCGTGGTCAGCTCCGACCTCAAGCGCCGGATCGAGCTGGACGGCCCCGACGACGAGCTGAAAGAGCTGGCCGACACCTTCGACGAGATGCTGGACCGGCTGGAGCGCTCCTTCGACGCGCAGCGCCGCTTCGTGGCGAACGCCTCGCACGAGCTGCGCACCCCGCTGGCCATCAACCGCACCCTGCTGGAGGTCCAGCTCTCCGACCCCGACGCGTCGCAGGACCTGCAACAGCTCGGCAAGACCCTGCTGTCCACCAACGAACGCAGCGAGCAGTTGGTGGAGGGCCTGCTGCTGCTGGCCCGCAGCGACAACGAGATCATCGACCGCAAACCCGTGGACCTGGCGGAGGCCGCCTCCCAGGCACTGGACCAGACCCGCGCCGAGGCCCAGTCCAGGGGCGTGGAGCTGCGCTCCGAGCTGGCGCCCGCGGTGGTGCAGGGCAACGGCGTGCTGCTGGAGCGGATCGCGCTGAACCTGGTGCAGAACGCGGTGCGCTACAACGTGCCGGCGGACGGCTGGGTGACGGTCGGCACCGAGGTCCGCGGCGGCCACGCGCTGATCCTGGTGGCCAACACGGGACCGATCGTCCCGGCATACGAGATCGACAATCTTTTCGAGCCGTTCCGGCGGCTGCGGACCGAGCGCACCGGCAGCGACAAGGGCGTCGGGCTCGGGCTGTCCATCGCCCGGTCGGTCGCCAGGGCGCACGGCGGAGTGATCAGCGCGGAGCCGCGGGAGGGCGGTGGCCTGCTCATGCGGGTCGCGATCCCGGTCTGAGTGGCGGCCGGAAGCCGCCGTGGAGCACTGTGAACCGCGTCACGCCGACGGCCCAGGACCGGGGCGGCCCGCCCGGCCGCTGTTCGCTTTGCGAGTAATTTCGCGATCTGTGCCGCGCCCGGACGGGTTGTGATCGATCGCACACACGATTTCCCCATCGCCTACACTCAGTGATCAAGACATTGGGAAAAAGACCGGAAAATCCATGTTTCCGCAGGTCATGATCACGGGAAGTACACGTACTGGCGGCTGCGGCGGATTCATTCCCGGCCATCGCAGACCATGATCGGCCACCCGTGTGATCACCCCTTCGGGGGCGACGCTGGGTGTCGATTGAGTAACAGGCCTTGATGTGAGGCAAAATCTCCGCCTCAGGTCGGGCACAAGTCCGGCCTCCCGCGCGTTACGTGCGCTGGAGACACCGCAGACACCCACAGGGGGAGAGCGAAAAACATGGCTACTGATTACGACACCCCACGCAAGACCGACGATGATGTCAACGAGGACAGCATCGAAGAGCTGAAGGCCAGGCGGAACGAGAAGTCGACCTCCGCGGTCGACGTCGACGAGTTCGACCAGGCCGAGTCCCTCGAACTGCCCGGCGCCGACCTCTCCAACGAGGAGCTGTCGGTCCGCGTCCTGCCCCGCCAGGCGGACGAGTTCACCTGCATGAGCTGCTTCCTGGTGCACCACAGGAGCCAGCTCGCGTCGGAGAAGAACGGCAATCCGATCTGCCGCGACTGCGCGGCCTGATCCGTGTGACCGGCGTGCCGGAAGGCCGTGAGGGCGCCGAGCGAGGCCGTGCGGCCTCGCTCGCGGCCACGACCGCCCGCGGCCTCGGCCGGGGCGTCAGATACGGCGTGAACGGTGTGAGCGGCGGCGCCCGCAGGGGCGGCGGCGTCGCGAAAGCAGGGATCGGTACGGTCGCCGAGCGGCTGATCGAGGTGGCACCCCGCATTCCGGTGCGGGACCTGGCGACCCTGCGCCGGCAGTTCCCCGGGCTCGGTCCCGAGGAGATCGCGGACCGGCTGGTCGCCGCCGCGGTCAAGGGCACCATGACGGTCGGCGCCGGTATCGGCGCCGCCGCGATGCTGCCCAATCCGCCGGCCATGCCGGCGGAGCTGACGGCCGAGACGCTGGGCGTGGCGGCCATCGAGTACAAGCTCATCGCCGAGCTGCACGAGGTCTACGGACTGCGCGTCCCCGGCGGCGCCCGCGAGCGGGCGACCGCCTATCTGTGGTCGTGGACCGAGCAGCGCGGTATCGATGTGCTGAAGCTGTCCACCGCCAATGTCGCGCTGGGCAGCAGCATGAAGCGGGAGATGCGGCAGCGTCTGCTGCGCCGGACCCTGCGCAACGCACCTACCCTGACCCCGTTCATGATCGGCGCGGCCGTCGGCGCGGTGATGAACCGCCGCGACACCCGCAAGCTCGCCGAGCGCATCCGCCGCGACCTGCGCGCCGCGCAGTTCCCCTGGCCGGAAGTGCCCGCGGCCGAGCCCGACTCCGAGCCGTACCCCGGGATCGGCGACGACGCCGGCCCGGACGGCATCCCCGAGATCGGTCAGCCGGGACCGACCGGCCGGCACTGACCCGCCGGGACCCGCCGGCAGGCACCGGCTAGCCGGCGTCCGCCGTCCTGACCGCGTCGAGCGCCGCGGCCAGCCGCTGCGGTGAACGCGTCGACAGATACACGTACGGCGTCGGGTCCGCCGGATCGGTCACCTCGACCTTGAGCGCGGTCGGCACGTAGGAGCGCAGCAGCATGAAGGCCCGCGGGTCCGCCTTGTGGGACCGCCACGCCACCGTCTGCTCCGGGTCGAGCACCGTGGCGGCGCCCAGCGCCGTCACCGGGATCCGCGCCTTGCCCGCGACCAGCGAACCGGCCACCACCCTGATCCGGGCCGACCCGTAGGAACTGACCGCCATCAGCGCCAGCGCACCCCCGCCGACCAGGCCGGCCAGCAGCGGCAGCGGGCCGAACGGGAGCAGGATCAGCGCCACCGCCACACCCACGGCGATGGCCAGGAACCACCAGGATCGCGGGACGGTGAGGCGTTCGTCGTAAGGCTGCATGGCACCAGACTGCCATGCGCCGCGGGCGGACCCGCGGGCACGGCGGGGCGGGACAGCCCAGGGGGGTAGGGTCTCGGGCGTGAGTGCAGCCACGACATCCCCGAGTGAAGGACGGCCGGCCCTGAAGCCGCCGCCCGATGCCGCCGCTCCGGTACGGCACCCCGACGCCCCCGCGCCGGGCGAACTGCTGGGCGCCCACTACGACCAGTGCTTCGGCTGCGGCGAGACCCAGCCGCACGGACTGCATCTGGCGTCCAGGGCGGGCGAAGGCGTCAGCCTCACCGCCGAGTTCACCGTGCAGCCCGCCCACCAGGGCGCCCCGGGGCTCGCGCACGGCGGGGTGCTGGTCTCCGCGCTCGACGAGACGCTGGGCGCGCTGAGCTGGCTGCTGCGGGTCATCGCGGTCACCGGCCGGCTGGAGACGGACTTCGTCCTCCCGGTACCGGTCGGCACCACCCTGTACCTGTCGGCCCGCTGCACCGCGGTGGCCGGCCGGAAGATCTACAGCAGCGCCGAGGGCCGGATCGGCGGCCCCGACGGGCCGGTGGCGGTCCGCGCCGACGCCCTCTTCGTGGAGGTCAAGGTCGACCACTTCACCGCCCACGGCCGGCCCGAGGAGATCCAGGCCGCGATGGCCGACCCGGACCAGGTCAAGGTCGCCCGCGCCTTCGAGGTGAACCCGTGACCCGGCCCCCGGTGGACGTGCTGCTGCGCCGCCTCGACGACTCCGTGCCGGTGCCCTCCTACGGCCACCCCGGGGACGCCGGCGCCGACCTGATCACCACCGAGGCGGCCGAGTTGGCGCCCGGCGAGCGGATCGTCCTGCCCACCGGAATCTCCATCGCGCTGCCCGACGGCTACGCGGCCTTCGTGCACCCCCGCTCCGGCCTTGCCGCGCGCTGCGGTGTGGCCATGGTGAATGCCCCGGGAACGGTGGATGCCGGGTACCGTGGAGAGATCAAGGTGATCGTGGTCAATCTGGACCCGCGCGAGACCGTGCGGTTCGCCAAGGGCGACCGGATCGCCCAACTGGTCGTCCAGCAGGTCGAGCGGGTCCGCTTCCACGAAGTGGCGGAGCTGCCCGGCTCTGCCAGGGCCGCGGGGGGCTTCGGCTCCACGGGGGGTCATGCCGCGGTGGAGACGCCGTCGGCTGACACGTCCAGATACGGATACGCATCGGTCGTAGCAGACCGGGAAGGACAGTGACCGTGTTCCGTCGTCGCAAGGAGCGCGAAGACGCCCTCGACGAGCTCGATGAGGCCGTCGAGGCCGAGGACGAGCTGGCCGAGGACACCAAGGAGTCGGACGACTCCGGTGACTCCAACCGGTACAACCTTCCGCCCGCGCCCCGGCCCGACGGGCCGTGGGACGTGAGCGAGGTCAGGGAGCCCGGCGACGGCCGGGTGGATCTCGGCGGACTGTTCGTGCCCGGGGTCGAGGGCATGGAGCTGCGGGTGGAGGTGGCGGGCGAGTCGATCGTCGCCGCCACTGTGGTGCTGCGGGACAGCGCCGTCCAGCTGCAGGCGTTCGCCGCGCCCAAGTCCGAGGGGATCTGGGGCGAGGTGCGCGAGGAGATCGCCTCCGGCATCACCCAGCAGGGCGGTGTCGTCGACGAGGTCGAGGGCCCGCTGGGCTGGGAGCTGCGCGCCCAGGTGCCGGTGCAGCTGCCGGACGGCACCAACGGTGTGCAGCTGGTGCGCTTCGTCGGCTGCGACGGGCCCCGCTGGTTCCTGCGCGGGGTCATCTCCGGGCAGGGCGCGGTGCAGCCCGCCGCCGCCGGAGTGCTGGAGTCGGTCTTCCAGGACACTGTGGTGCTGCGCGGCGACTCCCCGATGGCGCCGCGCGACCCGATCGTGCTCAAGCTGCCCAACGACGCGCAGATGGTGCCGGACGGCGCCGCGCCCGAGCAGCAGGAGCCGTCGAAGTTCGGTGACGGTATCGACCCGATGCGCCGCGGCCCGGAGATCACCGAGCTGCACTGACCTCGCGGTCCTCACACACGGCCCGGACCTGGGACGACAGGTCCGGGCCGCAGTGCGTCCCGGCCCGGGAACCGCCACCATTGCGACGGTGATGCAAGAACGCGGCAAGAAATTTGCGGTAAGCGGAAAATGAGCTACCGGTTTGCCGAAACTCTTGCACAGCATAAACCCCGCCACTACCGTCGGCGCCCGGGTGGTCGCACGGCCTTCCACGGGGGGCTCGGCGGGGAG
The DNA here is from genome assembly GCF_036227245.1 of Streptomyces sp. NBC_01477. Classification (GTDB taxonomy): domain Bacteria; phylum Actinomycetota; class Actinomycetes; order Streptomycetales; family Streptomycetaceae; genus Actinacidiphila. Next base: position 2,199,298 of record NZ_CP109445.1, on the reverse strand, counting down.
GCGCGGTACATGGCGACGGATGTACGGGCGCGGCGGCGACAGCGCGGCGGTCCCGCCGCCCCGGCGGCCGTCCGCGGCGGAACCCACCACCTGGTCGTCCTGGTCGCCGCCGCGCTCGCGATCCTGCTGTCCGCGACGGTGCTGGCCGCCCTGGCCGCGCTCGCCGACCACTCCGTCGAAAGCGCCGTCCAACGCCGGCTGACCGGCGACCCGGACACCGCCGTCGATGTGATGGGCGCATACCGGGCGCAGGACATGGCGGCCGGCGACACGGCCGTACGCGCCTCGCTCGACCGGGTGTTCGGCGATGTGCCGCACCGCACCTACACCGCGCTGCGCGCCCCCGCCTCGCTGTCCTCCGAATACTCCGTCGTCCGCGACGACGGCACCGCCACCGGCACCTCCACCGTCGTGATCGCGCTGCCCGACCCGGCCGGCCACGCCCGGCTGATCTCCGGCAGCTGGCCGAAGGCGACCGGCGGCGGGCCCGTACAGGTCGCGCTCACCCAGGTCGCCGCCGCCCGTCTCGGCCTTGGCGTGGGCAGCACCTTCCGGCTCCAGGTCGGCCTCCAGCGGATGGCGATGACGCTGTCCGGCAGCTATCTGCCCGCGACCGCCGACCCCGGCGTCCTGGCCGGCCTGACCAGCTCCTTCGGCACCACGGACAGCCTCGCCATGATCGCCCCGGGCGCTTTCACCGCGCTGCCCGGCATCACGGCCGACGCGGTCGCGGCCTGGTTCGCCGCCCCCGACACCTCCCGGCTGCACCTGGGCCAGATCGGGCCGCTGCGCGACCGGGTCGCCCGCTTCTCCAGCAGCGACACCGCCATCTCGGTCTTCCGGAACGAGCCGCCCGCCCTCGCGCGGGTCTTCACCACCTCCGGGCTGCCCGACGTCCTCGACGCCCTGTCCGCGCCGATGGCCGTCGCCCGCGCCGGGATGTACATCCCCGCGGCCCTGCTCGCCGCCCTGGCCACCGCGGCCCTGGCGCTGACCGCCCGTCAGCTCGCCCAGGCCAGGGCGACCGAGATCGCCCTGAGGGGCGCTCGCGGGGCCGGCACCGCACGCCTTGTCGCCGCCGCCGCCGCGCAATGGGCGCTGGTCGCGGTGCCCGCGGCAATGGCCGCGCCCTTCCTCGCGGGACCGCTGCTCGCCGGGCTGCACCGCGCGGGACTGCTGCACGGCGACATCCCGTCCTCCGGCGCCACCGCCGTCGGCTGGACCGCGGCCCTGCTGGCCCTCGCGGTGCACGGCGTCGCGGTGCTCGTGCCCACCGCCCGCCAGGCCGCCGACCACCGGGCGGGCATGCGGCTGCGGCTGCGCGGCGCCAGGGCCGCCGCCTTCCAGCGGGCCGGCACCGATGTGGCGCTCGCCGCGGTCGCCGTGGCGGGCTGGCTCGAACTGCGGCACTACAGGACCCCGGTGGCCGGCGGGGGAGTCAGCGGCACCTCGGTCGACCCGGTGCTGATCCTCACTCCGGTCCTGATGACCGCCGCCGCGACCCTGCTCTCGCTGCGGCTGCTGCCGCTGACCGCACCGCTGATCGACCGGGCCGCCCGGCGCGCGGCCGGCTTCGTCCTGCCGCTCGGCGGCTGGCAGATCGGCCGCAGGGCCGCCCGGCACACCGGCCCCGCCCTGCTGATGACGCTGGCGCTCGCGGTGGGCGCGCTCGGCGTGACCGCGCTGGCCATCCTCGACCGCAGCGCCCACGACCAGGCGGCCTTCGACGTCGGCGGCGACCTGCGGGTGGCCGCGCCCGCGCAGTCCGTCGGCGCCGTCCCGCCGACCGCTCAGCGGCACGGCGTCTACGCGGCGCTGCCCGGCGCCACCGCGGTCACCCCGGTCACCGACCTGCCGCTGAACCGCGGCCAGCAGGCGCTGTCCGCCGAGGGCGTCAACACCTCGGCGGCCACCGGCGCCCAGGGCTCCGGAGGCGGCGGGACCCTGCCGGCGATCCGCCCCGACCTGACCGGCGAACCGGCCGCCGGCCTGCTGGCCGGACTCGGCGCCGCGATCCCCGACCACGGCTTCACCGTCCCCGGCCGGCCCGCCGAACTGCCGCTGACCGTACGGCTGTCGGCCGGCGGCAGGGGGCCGTACGTCCCGGTGGTCCTCACCGTCTCCGTCGAGGACGCGGACGGCCTGCCCGACCACCTGACCGTGCGACTGCCGGTCACGGACGGCACGCCGTACGACGTCCGTGTGCCGCTCACCTTCGCCGGGCACGCCGGTGCCGCCCGGCACTATCCGCTGCGGATCATCGGCCTGTCGCTGAGCATCCGCTTCCCGCACGTCCGCCGCGACTACCGGCTGGAGATCGGCTCGGACGCCGCTCCGCAGGGCGCCCTGTGGCGCGACCTGAGCAACCCCGTCTACTCGCGGGCCGGCTGCGACGGCTACCGGACGGCCATGGAGACCGCCCCAGGGCCGCACCTGTGCACCAGCAAGCGGGTGCCGGGGCAGCTGTTCTCCGGCACCCTGCGCGGCCCGGACCCCGCCGTGTGGCCGCCGCGCTGGGACATGACGCTCGGCCCGGTGCCCGCGGCCGGGCAGCCCCCGGTGCCCGCGCTGGCCGACGCCACGCTCCAGGCCACCGGGGAATTCGACACCGGTGCCGTGGTGGCGCTCAACGGCGGCCCCGGGGTGGACATCACGGTCAAGGTGATCGGGCGGATCACCGCGGTACCCGGCTTCGACCGCTCGCACGGCCGGCTGCTGGTCGATTCGCGCGCGATGGCCGCCGCCCTCATCGCGACCGGCAACGACCCGCCCTCCGACGACTTCTGGCTGCTGTCCACCCGGCACGGCGACTCGGGCCCGGCCGCCGCGGCCCTGCGCCGCGACCCCGCGGCGGGCACCGGCACCACCGTGCCGCAGGCGGCCCGGCGGACAGCCGACGACCCGCTGCGGCGCGGCACCCACGCGGCCCTGGTGCTCGCCCTGGTCCTGGCCCCGGCCTTCGCGGTCGTCGGCTTCACCCTGCACACCGCGATGTCGGCCCGGCAGCGGCGCGGCGAATTCGCCCTGCTGCGCGCCATCGGGGTACGGAAACGCCAGCTCGCCGCGCTGCTGTGGACCGAACAGCTGGGCCTCGCCCTGCTCGCCGTCGTGGTCGGCACCGCGCTCGGCGCCGCCCTCGCGGTCGTGGTCACCCCGCTGGTCAGCGTGGACGCCACCGGGGCGCCGATCGTGCCCGGCCTGACGGTGACGGTGCCGTGGCTGAAGGTGGCCGCGGTCGCGGTGGGCACCGCGCTGCTGATCGTCACCGCGGTCACCGCACTGGCCAGGACCTTCGCCCGGGTGGATCTCGTACGCGTGCTCAGGGCGGGGGACGAGGGATGACCACCAAGGACGGCGCTCGCGGGCGGGCCCCCCGACAGTGGCGGCTGCGGCCGGGCTCCGGGGTGCGCGACCCGGCGCTGCGCCGCGAGGCCCGCGCTGAACTGCCGCTGCTGGCCTGCCTGACCGCGGTGGTCGCGCTGCTCGCGCTGATCACCGCCGCCGGGCCGCCGCTGCTCGACCGCTGGGCGGGCGACGCGCTGCGCGCCCGTTTCGCCACCGCCCGGCAGACCGACGCCGTGATCCGGCACAGCGTCAGCCTGCACCGCGACGAGACGGAACCGCCGCCCGACCCGTCCACCGCGAGGGTCGGCCGCGACCTCGCCCAGGCCACCGCGGGGCTGCTCGCGTCCGCCAGGCCGCCGCTGTCCTCGCTCCTCGTGCACGACTCCACCCGGGTCGAGGTGCCGGTGCTCAGCAGCAGCACCGGCGCGGGCCGCCTGGAGCTGGGCCTGCTCTACGCCGACGACGCGCCCGCCGCCTCGGCGTATGCGCAGGGCGTCCCGCCGGGCCCGCCGGACCTGACCTCGCCGATCCCGGTGGCCTTCTCCACCGCGGCCCGCGACGCCCTGCACCTGACCGTCGGGCAGCGCTTCCACCTCTCGCCCGCGGTCGGCAGCTTCGACACCGACGCCGTGGTGAGCGGCTTCTTCACCCCGCCCGCCGACGCCACCACCCCGCTGTGGCACGAGGAGGCCCTGCTGGCACGGCCCGCGCGGACCGACGGGCTGTGGCGGTCGCAGGCGGTGATGAACGCGGCGTCGATCGACGCGCTCCAGCAGAGCACCCGCGGCCAAGGCCGCGATGTGGTCGTGCAGTGGCGCAGCTCGATCCGGCTGACCGCCGACCAGGCGACCCGCTTCGCCACCGACAACGGGCTGCGGCAGTTGCAGAACGCCGCCGACAGCTACACGGCCGCCGTGGGCAAGGACTACTGCCCCCCGCCGGACGACCTGATGGCCGCGGCCTGCCGGATCGGCCGGCACACCACCACCGACCTGGCCACCACCGACGACCTCCCCGACCTGGTCGCACCCTTCGCCCGTGCCCGCGGACAGGCCCGCACCCTGGAGTCGTTCGCCCTCGCGGGCCTGATCGCGGTGGGCCTGGCCACCGTCGTCGTCACCGCCCGCCTCGCCGTCCACCGCAGGGCCGCCGCCCAGGCGCTGCAACGCGCGCGCGGCGCCTCCGCGACCGACCTGGCGCTGGTACGGCTGGTGCAGACCGCGCCCGCCGCGCTGCTCGGGGTGGCGCTGGGGATCGGCGCGGCCAGGCAGGCCGCGCCACCGGGCGGCGGACTCGGCGGCCTGGCCCCCGCGCTGGCCGTCGCCGCCCTCGCCTGGCTCACCCTGCCGGCGCTCACCCTGGCAGCGGCCAGGGACCGCGGCAGCCGTACGGGCCGCCCGCCGGCCGTCCGCAGGCCCGTCGTGGAGGCGGCCGTGCTGCTGCTCGCCGCGGCCGGTGTGCTGATGCTGCGTGCGCACGGCGCCGGCTCCGGCGGTCTCGACGTGCAGCTGGCGGTGGTGCCCGCGCTGCTCGGCGCCGCCACCGTGGTGCTGCTGGTCCGGATCTACCCGCTGCCGCTGCGGCTGCTGTCCCGCGCCGCGGGCGCCCGCCGCGGCGCCGTGCCGCTGATCGCGCTGTCCCGCGCCGCCCGCGAGGCGCCCGGCCACGCGCTCGCCCTGCTGGTGCTGGTCACCACGCTGTCCACCGCCGTCTTCGGCGGCCTGGTGGCCCGTACGGTCGCCGACGGCAGCAGGACCGCGGCCGTGTGGAGCGCGGGCGCCGACGCCGTGGTGATCGGGGCGGGCAAGGACGGCACCGCGGAGAAGTCCCTGACCGACGTCGCGGGCGTGCGGCGGGCCACCGTCGTACGCAGCGTGGTCAACCAGCTCACCAGCGACAGCGACGGCGCCCGCTACAGCACCACCCGCGTGGCCGGCGTCGACGCCGACGTGCTCGGATCCGCCGCCCCCGGATCCGCCGCCGCCCGCGCCCTGAAGGCGGCCGGCCTCGCGGGCCGCCCGGCGCCCGCGCCGGTCAAGGGGCGTTGGGTCCTGCCCGCGCTGGCCACCGGCGACTTCGCCGGCGGCCGGATCGGCGACACCTATGCCACGACCCTGCGCAACGGCACCGTCGCCTTCCGGATCGTCGGCGCCCTGCCGGAGGACACCCGGCGCGACCCTGCGCTCGGCCCGCTGCTCAGCGTCTACCAGCACGACGCGGGGCGCGGCGAGAGCAAGGACAGCGCGACCGCCGTCGCCGCCGACAGCCCGCTGCTGCTGGTGGACTCCGCCGAGCTGACGATGCTCGGCGTCACCGAATTCTTCGACTCAGCCGTCCTGCTCTACGGCCCCCACCTGGACGCCGCCTCGCTGCGGGCGGCGGGACCGCGGATCACCGGGGCCGCGGGCGAGGTCAGGATCAAGGCCGCGGAGCTGGCCCTGGCCTCGCACGACGGCCTGCTGCGCGGCGTCCGGCGCGCCTACGCCGCCACCGCGGTGCTCGCCGTGCTCTTCGCGCTGGTCGCGCTGGTGCTCGAACTGCTGCTGTCGTCCAGGGACCGCGGGCGCACCGCCTCCCGGCTGCGCACCCTGGGCCTGCCGACCCGCGGCATCGCGGCGATGAACGTCCTGGAGCTGCTGCCGATGGCGCTGGCCGCCGTCGCGGGCGGCGTCGCGCTGGGCCTGGTGCTGCCCGGCATCCTCGGCCCCACCCTGACGCTGCGGGAATTCACCGGCGGACCTGCCGCGCCCGCCCTGCACACCGACTACGTGCTGACCGCGGGGCTCGGCCTGGGGCTGGCCGCCCTGATCGCCGCGGCCGTCGCCGCCGAGACCTGGGCGGGCCGCCGCCGCGGGCTCGGCGCCGTCCTGCGGCTGGGAGACGCCGTATGAGCGCACCTGACCGCCGCGGCGCAGCTATGAGCGCGCCGCACGACCGGACCGCCGGCACACCACGGGGAGACCGTATGACCGACCTCGCCGCCCTGCAGGCCCGCGCCCTGGCGAGGTCCGCTCCCGAGCCCGACGAGGGCCTGATCGTCTGCGACAACCTGGTGCGGGTCTACCGCACCGAGGGCGTCGAGGTGCAGGCGCTGCAAGGCCTGGACCTGACCGTGGAGGCCGGCGAGGTGCTGGCCGTCGTCGGTGCCTCGGGATCCGGCAAATCCACCTTGCTCGGCATCCTGTCCGGCCTCGACCTGCCGACCGCGGGCCGGGCCAGGGTCGCCCACCACGACCTGCTCGCGATGAAGCGCCGCGAGCGGCTGGACTACCGGCGCAGCACGGTCGGCTTCGTCTGGCAGCAGACCGGGCGCAATCTGCTGCCGTATCTGACGGCGCTGGAGAATGTGACGCTGCCGATGGGTTACGCCCGTATCCCGCGCGCCCAGCGCGCCGGGCGGGCCATGGAGCTGCTCGACCTGCTCGGCATCGCCGACTGCCGCGACCGCCGCCCCGGCGAGCTGTCCGGCGGCCAGCAGCAGCGCGTCGCCATCGCGGTGGCGGGCGCCAACACCCCCCGGGTGCTCTTCGCCGACGAGCCCACCGGCGAACTCGACACCGCCGGCGGCGAGGAGGTCTTCGCCGCCCTTCGCCGTACCAACGCCGAACTCGGCGTCACCGTCCTGATCGTTACCCACGACCCCGCGGTCTCGGAACAGGTCAGGCGTACGGTACGGATACGCGACGGCCGCACCGCGACCGAAGTGCTGCGCCCGTCCGCGGGCGGGGCGGGCGCGGAGGCGGGCGGCGCGGAGGAATACGCCGTGCTCGACCGGGTCGGCCGGCTCCAGCTGCCGCGGGAGTACACCGAGCGGTACGGGCTGCACCGCCGGGTCCGGCTGACCGCGGAGCCCGGCCACATCGGGGTGTGGCCCGACCGCGCCGCCGGGCAGGACGCGGCGGCCGGGCCGGGCGCGCAGGACCCCGGCGAGGGGGAGGGGGAGGACGAGTGAGCGACCAGGAAGGGGGCGCCCGGATGACCGAGCGGTCCGCCACGGCTGTGGCGACGGAACACACGACCGGCGAGATGGTGGTGGTCGAGGACCTGCGCCGTACCTACGGCAGCGGCGACACCGCCGTGCACGCGCTGCGCGGGGTGTCGTTCTCGGTGCCGCGCGGCGAACTGGTCGCCCTCAAGGGCCGCTCGGGCTCGGGCAAGACCACCGTGCTGAACTTGGTCGGCGGCCTGGACAGCCCCGACGGCGGCCGGATAGCCCTGGACGGCACCGACCTGGCGGGGCTCGGTGACGACGACCTGCTGGCGCTGCGCAGGGACCGGATCGGCTTCGTCTTCCAGTCCTTCGGCCTGATCCCCATCCTCACCGCGGCCGAGAACGTCGGGGTGCCGATGCGGCTGCGCAAGACGCCGCCGCGCGAGCGTGAGGAACGGGTGGCGCTGCTGCTCGCCCTGGTCGGCCTGGCCGACCATGCCGCCCAGCGCCCGGGCGAGCTGTCCGGCGGCCAGCAGCAGCGGGTCGCCATCGCCCGCGCGCTGGCCAACCGGCCCGACCTGATCATCGCCGACGAGCCCACAGGACAGCTCGACGCCGACACCGGACTCGCCGTGATGGAACTGCTGCGGGCGGTGGTCCGCAGCGAGGGAGTGACGGCGCTGGTCGCCACCCACGACAACCAGCTGCTCGCCCTGGCCGACCGGGTGCTCGAACTGCGCGACGGCCGGATCGTCTCCGACGCCTGAACCCGGATCGTGTCCGACACCTGAACCGCGCCCCTGACGCGGCACGGCCCGCTCCCCACGGGGGGAGCGGGCCGCGATGACGCAGGGCGAGGAAGAGTGCCGTTCCGGTGACCGCGGGCGCCGGGAAGCCGCGTTTCACCCGGTACATGGCGACGGCGTGGCCGTATACGCCGTCAAGACGGCGTCAAGGTGCGCCCGGACGGACTTCCGTGTCCGATGTGTCCGCTTCGGTCGATCTAAGGTCATAGGCATGGCACGCGGCACGTTGCGGATCTACCTGGGGGCCGCCCCCGGCGTGGGCAAGACCTACGCCATGCTCTCCGAGGCCCATCGGCGCGTCGAGCGTGGCACCGACCTGGTCATCGGCTATGTCGAGCACCACACACGGCCGCGCACCGAGGTGATGATGCACGGCCTGGAGGAGATCGCCCGCCGCGAGCACGACTACCGCGGCACCGCCTTCAGCGAGATGGACGTCGACGCGGTGCTGCGCCGGGCGCCGGAAGTGGCGCTGGTCGACGAGCTGGCCCACACCAATGTGCCGGGCTCGCGCAACGCCAAGCGCTGGCAGGACGTCGAGGAACTGCTCCAGGCCGGCATCGACGTGGTGTCCAACGTCAACATCCAGCACCTGGAGTCGCTCGGCGACGTCGTCGAGTCCATCACCGGGGTCCGGCAGCGCGAGACCGTGCCCGACGAGGTGGTCAGGCGCGCCGACCAGATAGAGCTGGTCGACATGTCGCCCCAGTCGCTGCGCCGCCGGATGGCGCACGGCAACATCTACGCCCCCGACAAGGTCGACGCGGCCCTGTCCAACTACTTCCGGCCGGGCAATCTGACCGCGCTGCGCGAGCTGGCGCTGCTGTGGACCGCGGACCGGGTGGACGAATACCTCAAGGAATACCGCGCCGAGCACCGGATATCCGCCGCCTGGCAGGCCCGCGAGCGGATCGTCGTCGGCCTGACCGGCGGACCCGAGGGCCGCACCCTGATCCGGCGGGCGGCCCGGATGGCGGCCAAGGGCTCGGGCAGCGAGATCCTGGCGGTGCACATCGTGCGCAGCGAGGGCCCGGTGTCGGGGTCGGCCAAGGAACTGGCCGTCCAGCGCACCCTGGTCGAGGACCTCGGCGGCTCCTTCCACCACGTCATCGGCGACGAGGTGCCCGACGCGCTGCTGGACTTCGCCCGGGGGGCCGACGCCACCCAGATCGTGCTCGGCAGCAGCCGCCGCAAGACCTGGCAGTACGCCTTCGGCCCCGGTGTCGGCAGCACCGTCGCCCGCGAGGCCGGCGACATCGACGTGCACATCGTCAGCCACGAACACGTCGCCAAGGGCCGCGGCCTGCCCGCCGCCCGCGGCGCCACCCTGGGCCGCTCCCGGGTCGTGGCGGGCTGGCTGACCGGTGTGGCGGGGCCGGTGCTGCTCGCGGTGGTGCTCACCCAGTGGCACCCCGGCATGGGCCAGGCCACCGACATGCTGCTCTTCCTGACCCTCACCGTGGCCGCGGCACTGGTCGGCGGCCTGCTGCCCGCGCTGGCGTCCGCGGTGGTCGGCTCGCTGCTGCTGAACTACTACTTCACCCGGCCCACCCACTCCTTCACCATCGCCCAGCCGGAGAACATCATCGCGATCGTGATCTTCGTGCTGGTCGGCGCGGCCGTCGCCTCCGTGGTCGACCTCGCAGCCCGGCGCACCCAGCAGGCCGCCCGGCTGCGGGCCGAGGCGGAGATCCTCTCCCACCTGGCCGGCAGTGTGCTGCGCGGCGAGAGCTCGCTCGACGCGCTGCTGGAAAGGGTCAGGGAGACCTTCGGGATGGACTCGGTGGTACTGCTGGAGCGGGAGGGCGAGCACGGCGCCTGGAAGTGCGCCGCGGCCGTCGGCGGCCTGCCCTGCGTACGCCCCGAGGACGCCGACGTGGAGGTGGCCGTCAACGACCGGCTCTCGCTGGCGCTGCTCGGCCGGGTGCTGCCCGCCTCCGACCGCCGGGTGCTGTCGGCCTTCGCCGCGCAGGCCGCGGTCGTGCTGGACCGCAAGCGGCTCGCCGACGAGGCCGGCCGGGCGCGGGAGCTGGCCGAGGGCAACCGGATACGCACCGCGCTGCTCGCCGCCGTGTCGCACGACCTGCGCACCCCGCTGGCCGGCATCAAGGCGTCGGTGTCCTCGCTGCGGTCCGCCGACGTCGCCTGGTCAGCGGAGGACGAGGCGGAGCTGCTGGCCGGCATCGAGGACGGCGCCGACCGGCTCGACCACCTGGTGGGCAATCTGCTGGACATGTCGCGGCTGCAGACCGGCACCGTCAACCCGCTGATCCGCGAACTGGACCTCGACGAGGTGGTGCCGATGGCCCTGGGCGGCGTCCCCGAGCCGAGTGTGACCCTGGACATCCCCGAGACGCTGCCGATGGTCGCCGTGGACCCCGGCCTGCTGGAGCGCAGCGTCGCCAACGTGGTGGAGAACGCCGTCAAGTACAGCCCGCCCGGCGCGACCGTCCTGGTGGCCGCCAGCGCCCTCGGCGACCGTGTCGAGGTCCGGGTGGCCGACCGCGGCCCCGGCGTACCGGACAGCGCCAAGGAGCAGATCTTCGAGCCCTTCCAGCGGTACGGCGACGCGCCGCGCGGCACCGGCGTGGGCCTCGGCCTCGCGGTCGCCCGCGGCTTCGCCGAGGCCATGGGCGGCACCCTGGTCGCCGAGGACACCCCGGGCGGCGGCCTGACCATGGTGCTCACTGTGCGGGCCGCGGCCGGCGGCCGGCCCGCCCGCCCCGATCTTCCCGCGACGGCGACCACATGAGCCGGCCGACGGCACAGGAGTCCGCGGGCGGCGGCGAGCAGGGGAACGCGAAAGGGCAGCGGATGTACCGGGTGCTGGTGGTGGACGACGAACCGCAGATCGTCAGGGCGCTGGTGATCAACCTGCGGGCGCGGTCCTACGAGGTCGACGCCGCGCACGACGGCGCGGCGGCGCTGCGGGTGGCCGCGGCCCGGCACCCCGACGTGGTGGTGCTCGACCTCGGGCTGCCCGACATGGACGGCGTCGAGGTGATCCGCGGGCTGCGCGGCTGGACCCGGGTGCCGATCATCGTGCTGTCCGCCCGGCACGCCTCCGACGAGAAGGTCGAGGCGCTGGACGCGGGCGCCGACGACTACGTGACCAAGCCGTTCGGCATGGACGAGCTGCTGGCCCGGCTGCGGGCCGCGGTCCGGCGCGCCACCCCGACCGGGCCGGAGGACGACGCCTCCGCGGTGGAGACCGAGACCTTCACCGTGGACCTGGCGGCCCGCAAGGTCCACCGCGGCGGCGCCGACGTACGCCTCACACCCACCGAGTGGCATCTGCTGGAGGTGCTGGTGCGCAACCCCGGCCGGCTGGTCTCGCAGAAGCAGCTGCTGCAGGAGGTCTGGGGTCCCGCCTACGGCACGGAGAGCAACTACCTGCGGGTCTACATGGCGCAGCTGCGGCGGAAGCTGGAGGCCGACCCGGCAAGGCCCCGGCACTTCATCACCGAACCCGGCATGGGCTACCGCTTCGAGGCGTGACGTACGGCCGGTACGCTGGATGCTATGAGTGGTGCTATCCGTGCAGAGCGACCCGCGGGCCGTTTCCGACGCATGCTCGACCGTCTGTCCTCCTCGCAGGAGCAGCTGCACTCCGAGGAATTGCAGGAGGAGACCAGGGCCGTCGGCTGCACCCGGATCAAGGACTGCTCCGACCGCCAGATCGTGTCGGTCACCGGTACGCTGCGTACGGTCACGCTGCGTCCCCGGGCAGGCGTGCCCGCGCTGGAGGCGGAGCTGTTCGACGGGTCGGCCGCGCTGGACGTGGTCTGGCTCGGCCGCCGCAGTATCACCGGTATCGAACCCGGCCGCCGGATCATAGCCTCCGGCCGGATCTCCATGAATCATGGCCGTCCGGTGCTGTTCAACCCCAAGTACGAACTGCGTCCGGTCGGACAGGAGTAGCTGGTGGCGTCGATCGACAACACGGATCACGACAACAACACGGACACCACGGGAAGCGCGCCGCAGCGGCCGGGCGACGACGCCGGGGTCAGGGCGGCCACCGAGGCCGCCCTGCTCGACGCCTTCGGCGGCGTCCTCGGCATGGTGGAGACCACCGTGCCCGGGCTGATCTTCGTGGTGATCTACACCATCAACCACGACATCAAGTCCTCCGCGCTCGCCGCGCTGGCGCTGTCCGTGGTACTGGGCGTTGCCCGGCTGGTCCGCAAGGACACCCTCAAGCACGCCTTCAGCGGCGTCTTCGGCATCGCCTTCGGCGCGCTGTTCGCGATGATGTCGGGCAACGCGAAGAACTTCTATCTGCCCGGCATGCTCTACACCCTCGGCCTGGGCGTCGCCTACGTCGTCTCCGCGGCGGCCGGCTTCCCGCTGCTCGGCCTGATCCTCGGCCCGGTGTTCAAGGAGAACCTGTCCTGGCGCACCCGCAACCCCGGGCGGCTGCGCGCGTACACCAAGGCCAGCTGGGCCTGGGGCCTGATCCTGCTGGCCAAGTCGGCGATCCTCTTCCCGCTCTACTGGTGGGGCAACGCCACCCAGCTGGGCTGGGTCAAGGTCGCGCTCGGCATCCCGCCCTTCCTGCTGTCGGTCTACCTCACCTGGATCTTCCTGGTGAAGGCGCCGGCCCCGATCGATGTGATCGCGGAGATGGAGGCGGCGGAGGAGGAGCGCAAGGCCGAGAAGGAGCGGGCCAAGGCCGAGAAGGCGGCGGCCGAGCAGACGGTCAAGTAGCGCGAGGCCCCCGCGGCCTTCACCAGGCCCGCGAGGGTCCTGGTGAAGGCCGCGGGGGCTTGCGCCGCCCGGCCGGACCGCTCAGCTCCCGCCGACGGCGCCCCCGCGCAGGGACAGCAGGTCCTCCAACTGCTCCTCCCGGTGCGGCGCCGCCACGAACAGCAGCTCGTCGCCGGCCTCCAGCGCGTCGTCCTTCGACGGGGTGAGCACCCGGTTGCCGCGGATGATGGTGACCAGCGAGGTGTCCTGCGGCCACTCCACGTCACCGACCCGGGTACCGACCAGCGCGGCCTCCTCGGGCAGCGTCAACTCCACGAGATTCGCGTCACCCTGGCTGAAGCGCAGCAGCCGGACCAGGTCGCCGACGCTCACCGCCTCCTCGACCAGGGCCGACATCAGCCGCGGTGTCGAGACGGCGACGTCCACGCCCCACGACTCGTTGAACAGCCATTCGTTCTTCGGGTTGTTCACCCGGGCGACGACCCGCGGCACGCCGTACTCCGTCTTGGCGAGCAGCGACACCACCAGGTTGACCTTGTCGTCGCCGGTCGCGGCGATCACCACATTGCAGCGCTGGAGCGCCGCCTCGTCGAGCGAGGTGATCTCGCACGCGTCGGCCAGCAGCCATTCGGCCTGCGGCACCCGCTCGACCGAGATGGAGGTCGGATTCTTGTCGACGAGCAGCACCTCGTGCCCGTTCTCCAGCAGTTCGGCCGCGATGGACCGGCCGACCGCGCCGGCCCCGGCGATGGCCACCCTCATGAGTGGGCCTCCTCGGGTCCCTTGGCGAAGGCCGCCTCGACCTCGGCGACCTCGTCGGAGCGCAGGATCACATGCACCAGGTCGCCGTCCTGCAGCACGGTCTGGGCGGTGGGCAGCATCGCCTCGCCGAGCCGGGTGAGAAACGCCACCCTGGCACCGGTCTCCTCCTGGAGGCTGCTGACCTTGTGGCCGACCCAGCCGGGCGAGGTGTGCACCTCGGCGAGCTGCACCCCGCCGCTGGGGTCGCGCCACAGCGGCTCCGCGCCGGACGGCAGCAGCCTGCGCAGCATCTGGTCGGCGGTCCACCGCACGGTGGCCACGGTCGGGATGCCGAGCCGCTGGTAGACCTCGGCCCGGCGCGGGTCGTAGATCCTGGCCGCCACATTCTCGATGCCGAACATCTCCCTGGCCACCCGGGCCGCGATGATGTTGGAGTTGTCGCCGCTGCTGACGGCCGCGAAAGCGCCCGCCTCCTCGATGCCGGCCTCACGCAGCGTGTCCTGGTCGAACCCGACTCCGGTCACCCGGCGCCCACCGAACCCGGAGCCCAGCCGGCGGAACGCCTTCGGGTCCTGATCGATCACCGCGACCGTATGACCTTGCTGTTCGAGGGAGTGCGCGAGAGTGGAGCCCACCCGCCCGCATCCCATAATCACGACGTGCACGACCGTCCTTCCGGCTGTCACCATTTCGACTGAGGCTGTGTGCTGAGTCGTAAAGGTCCTTCCAAGCGTCTCAGACCGCGGCCAAAGCTACACACGCGCGTCGCGGGGCAGAAGGTTGCGTCCCGGCGGCCTCACAAGTTCGTCACACTCATCGGGCACTCGGGCACCCGCACGTATGGTCGATCCCTTAACATCGCGGGGTGTCCAAACTGACCGACCTGCCGAAACGGATTCTCATCGGCCGGGCGCTGCGCAGCGACAAGCTGGGCGAGACGCTGCTCCCCAAGCGGCTCGCGCTGCCCGTCTTCGCGTCCGACCCGCTGTCGTCCGTGGCGTACGCGCCGGGCGAGGTACTGCTCGTCCTGTCGATCGCCGGAGTGTCGGCCTACCACTTCAGCCCGTGGATCGCGGTCGCCGTCGTGGTGCTGATGTTCACGGTGGTCGCCTCCTACCGGCAGAACGTGCACGCCTACCCTTCGGGCGGCGGCGACTACGAGGTCGCCACCACCAACCTGGGGCCGAAGGCGGGGCTCACCGTCGCCAGCGCGCTGCTGGTCGACTACGTGCTCACGGTGGCGGTGTCGGTCGCCTCCGGCATCGAGAACCTCGGCTCCGCGGTGCCGTTCTTCGTCACCCACAAGGTGCTCGGCGCGATCGGCATGATCGTGATCCTGATGCTGATGAATCTGCGCGGGGTGCGCGAGTCCGGCACGATCTTCGCCATCCCCACCTACGCGTTCGTCTTCGGCGTCTTCTGCATGATCGCCTGGGGCATCTTCAAGATCAGCACTGGGCATGACATGCACGCGCCCACCGCGGGCTATACGATCCATGCCGAGTCCTCCGGCATCGGCGGTTTCGCGCTGATCTTCCTGCTGCTGCGCGCCTTCTCCTCCGGCTGCGCCGCCCTCACCGGCGTCGAGGCGATCAGCAACGGCGTCCCGGCCTTCAAGAAGCCCAAGTCCAAGAACGCCGCCACCACGCTGGCCGCGATGGGCCTGCTCGCCACCACCATGTTCTGCGGCATCATCGCGCTGGCGATAAACACCCATGTGCGCATGGCCGCGAACCCCGCCACCGACCTGCTCAACCACGGCAAGCCGGTCGGCGCCGGATTCACCCAGGACCCGGTGATCGCCCAGGTCGCCGAGGCGGTCTTCGGCCACAACTCGATCCCGTTCATCTTCCTGGCCGCCGTCACCGCCCTGGTGCTCTTCCTGGCCGCCAACACCGCCTACAACGGCTTCCCGGTGCTCGGCTCGATCCTCGCCCAGGACCGCTACCTGCCGCGCCAGTTGCACACCCGCGGCGACCGGCTGGCCTTCTCCAACGGCATCGTGGTGCTGGCCGGCTTCGCCTGCGTCCTGGTCTACATCTACGGCGCCGACTCCACCCGGCTGATCCAGCTGTACATCGTCGGCGTCTTCGTCTCCTTCACCCTCAGCCAGACCGGCATGGTGCGGCACTGGAACCGGCACCTGCGCACCGAGACCGACCCGGCCAAGCGCCGCCACATGGTCCGCTCCCGGGCCATCAACACCTTCGGCGCCTTCCTCACCGGCCTGGTGCTGGTCATCGTGCTGCTCACCAAATTCACCCACGGCGCCTGGGTCGCGGTCCTCGGCATGGTCGTCTTCTACGGCACCATGACCGCGATCCGCCGCCACTACACCCGGGTCTCCGACGAGATCGCCGCCGACGACGAGCCGGGCGACGACTACGTACGCCCCTCCCGGGTGCACTCCATCGTGCTGGTGTCCAAACTGCACAAGCCCACCCTGCGGGCGCTGTCCTACGCCAAGCTGATGCGCTCCGACACCCTCGAAGCGCTCAGCATCAACGTCGACCCCGTCGACACCAAGGCCCTGCAGGCCGACTGGCACCGGCGCGGCATCGACGTACCGCTCAAGGTCCTCGACTCGCCCTACCGCGAGATCACCCGGCCGATCATCGACTACGTCAAGGGCCTGCGCCGCAACAGCCCGCGGGACGTGGTCAGCGTCTACATCCCCGAATACGTCGTCGGGCACTGGTACGAGCACCTGCTGCACAACCAGAGCGCGCTGCGGCTCAAGGGCCGGCTGCTGTTCACCCCCGGGGTGATGGTGACCTCCGTGCCCTACCAGCTGGAGTCCTCCGAGGTCGCCAAGGCGCGTGCCCGCCGCCGCGCCGACTGGAGCGCGCCTGGCTCCATCCGCCGCGGCCCGGTGGGGCCGCAGCAGCGCGACCGGGAGCGCGAGCACTGAGGCCGCCGCCCGGCCGGCGTGCGGCCGGGCGCTCCGCGGCCCGTAGAGTGGGCTGTCGCGCCCCCGAACAGAGCCCAGGAGCACCACCCACATGCAGACCGAGCCCGCCCCGTCACTGGTCGGCCAGGAGTACGAGGTAGAGATCGGCCCGGTGGCGCACGGCGGCCACTGCCTGGCGCGGACCGACGAGGGACAGGTGCTGTTCGTCCGGCACGCCCTGCCCGGCGAGCGGGTCGTCGTCCGGGTCACCGACGGCGAGGCCGGCGCGAATTTCCTGCGGGCCGACGCCGTACGCGTCCTGACCGCGTCCAAGGACCGCGTCGAGGCGCCCTGCCCCTTCTCGGGCCCCGGCCGCTGCGGCGGCTGCGACTGGCAGCACGCCGCCCCCGGCGCCCAGCGCCGTCTCAAGGCCGCGGTCATCGCGGAACAGCTGGCCAGGCTCGCCGGGCTCACCCCGGAGCAGGCCGGCTGGGACGGCACCGTGATGCCGGCCCCCGGCGACAAGGTCGCCAAGGGCGAGGTGCCCGCCTGGCGCACCCGCGTGCAGTACGCGGTGGACGCCGAAGGGCGCGCGGGACTGCGCAAGCACCGCTCGCACGACGTCGAGGTCATCGACCACTGCATGATCGCCGCGCCCGAGGTCACGGAGCTGGGCGTGGAGGCCCGCAGCTGGCCGCAGATCGCCACGGTCGAGGCGATCGCCGCCACCGGGTCCAGCGACCGGCAGGTCGTCCTCACCCCGCAGCCGGGCGGCCGGCTGCCCATCGTGGAGCTGGACCGCCCCGTCTCGGTGCTGCGGATCGGCGAGCGCGACCACGCCGTCCACCGCGTCCACGGCCGCGACTTCGTCCGCGAGCGGGCCGCGGGCCGCACCTGGCGGGTCGGCGACGGCGGCTTCTGGCAGGTCCACCCGAAGGCCGCGGAGCTGCTGATCGAGGCCGTCATGCAGGGCCTGATGCCGCGCAAGGGCGACATGGCCCTCGACCTCTACTGCGGTGTCGGCCTGTTCGCCGGCGCGCTGGCCGAACGCGTCGGCGAGCGCGGCGCCGTCCTCGGCATCGAATCGGGCAAGCGGGCCGTGCAGGACGCCCGGCACAATCTCCAGGACCTCGACCGGGTGCGTATCGAGCACGGCAAGGTCGACCAGGTCCTGCCGCGCACCGGCATCACCGAGGTCGACCTGATCGTCCTGGACCCGCCCCGCACCGGCGCCCGGCTCCCCACCGTCCGCCACCTCGCGTCACTGGGCGCCCGCCGCATCGCCTACGTCGCCTGCGACCCGGCCGCCCTCGCCCGCGACCTCGGCTACTTCGCCCAGGAGGGCTACCGCCCGGTCACCCTGCGGGCCTTCGACCTCTTCCCGATGACCCACCACGTCGAGTGCGTGGCGATCCTGGTGCCGGAGGCGAAGGCTTCCTGACCGGCGGCTCGGGCGGCGCACCGGCGCCTCAGCGCTCGTGGAAGTTGCCGCCGAAGCCGAAGCCGAAGCCGAAGCCGAAGCCGAAGCCGAAGCCGAAGCCGAAGCCGGACACCGCGGCCCGCGCGGATGGCCGGCCAGCCGTACGACCGGCCGGCGCTCCGCGGGCACGGGCGGTGCGGGCGTCCACGCGGGCGCGGGCGGACCGGGCATGGGCGCGGGGGTCGGCGCGGGCACGGTAGGCGCGTCGAAGCCGGCGCCGCGCAACGGGGTCCGTCTCCACGACCCGGATCCGGCCGGGCAGCTCCGCCACCAGCTCGACGGGCGCGTCGCCCAGCTCCAGGAACCGGTGATACGCCCGAGTGCCCCCGCCGACCCGGAGTGCGCCAGGAGGGTCAGCGAGGCCATCGAGCGGCCGGTCCGGATCTGGATCGCCGCCACGAGCGGTACGGCGATCAGCGCGGCCAGCCCCATCTGCCAGTTGAAGGCCGGCATCACGACGACGATCGTCAGCGGGGTCACGCAGGCGGAGTGCCGGCCCAGCAGTTCACGAACGAGGCGCAGCCCCAGGAACGCGGTGGCTCCGGTCAGAGCGACGTGCACTTTCGGCAGCTCCACGGCATCGGGAACGGCGATCTCGGCTGGTCGTGAGGATGGCACAGCCTGCCGATCGAGAATTCCCCGTTCCACCCGAATGGGCCGGTTGGAGCCGTCTTTCACCCAACTGGCCAGGAATCATGGCCATTGCCCGAAGGGCCGCGGCCGAGCCGGGGAGCGCCGCAGGTCGACCGCGGTCGGATCGCGCCGAAGCGGGCCGTCCTCGACCGCACACGCCGCTGGGCGTCAACTGCCGCTGATCTCCAGCAGTTTGGTGACCGTGTTCCAGTTGCGGCCGGTGGCCGCCAGGCCGAGGCCGCGGTCGGTGAGCTGAGCGGCGAGCTTCGCATTGCGGATGGAGTCGGGGAAGTGGGCGTAGATCTCCCGTTCGCCCGGGCGGAATTCGTCCGGCGCGTACGCGGCCCGGTCGAGTGCGGCGAGCCGGTCGAGCGGGACCGGACCCGCGAGGAAGATCACCAGGAAGCGGGAGCCGTCGACGCCGGTCATGTCGAACGGGTTGGCGGCCACGACCCGCCGCAGATCCTCGGCGGTGCGCACCATGCAGGTGATGGTCAGCCCCAACTCGTCGGCGAGCGCCTGCTGGAGGGCATCGGCGAGCCGCTGGGGATCGGTGTCCTCGTGGGTGAAGACGGCGTTGCCGCTCTGCAGGTGGGTGCGGATCCCGCTGCCACCGAGGGCGGACAGCAGCTCGCGCAGGGTCTGCATCGGCACCTTGGCCTTGCCCCCGACGTTGATTCCGCGCAGCAGTGCGACATATCTGGTGCTGTTCGTGGTCACGCCGGCCACCGTAGCCGTCGGCAATGACATGTTGACGTGCCCGGCGCGTCGGGCAGGGTATGTGATTTCCCCATAGCCACAGAGATCATGCGTGATGTCCCTCGTTCGAGTTACCCCGGGCCGCTGCAACGGTGCGGCGCCCCGGACGCTGGCTAACTTCGCGGCCATGAACACCAGTGCGCCCAAGGACGCCGGTCACGACCGCCCCGTCGTCACCGAACTGCGGCTGTCCGCCTTCAAGTCACACCGCGGGGCGACCTTCGCGCTCGGCCCGCTCACCCTGCTCACCGGGGGCAGCGGCACCGGCAAGTCCAGTGTCCTCGAAGGACTCGCCGCACTCGGCCGGCTGGCCTGCGGCGACGAACTCGCCGAGGTCTTCGGGTCCGTGGTGCGCGGCGGCGCCGCGGCCTGCGTGCCGCAGGGCGCCCAGCCGGACGCGCAGGGCCGGCGCGGCTTCCGTATCGGCTGCACGGTGACCGGTCCTGTCGGGCCGGTGCGCCTCGACGTCGCGGTGCAGGTGGAGCCGACGCTGCGGATCGTCGGCGAGCGGCTGACCGGCGGCGGTGAGACCCTGCTGACCACGGCGCTGCGCGACCCGGCCCGGCGTACGGTGCAGGCCGCCTGGCACACGGCCGGCGAGGTCTCGGTCACGCGGGCCCCGCTGCCGGACAACGTCCTGGCCAGCGCGCTGCTGCCGCTGCGGGTGTCCGGGCGTACGGACGGCCAGCGGCTGGTGCTCGCCGCGGCCGAGCAACTGGTGGTGGCGCTGCGCGGGATCTTCCCAGTCGCGCCGCGGCCCGAGCTGATGCGGTCCCCGGTACTGCCGGGCGACGGGCGGCTGCGGGCCGCGTGCGACAACCTGTCCGCGGTGCTGGCCAGGACCGAGGGCGAGTGCGTCACGCGGCACGCGGCGCTGGTCAACGCGGTACGCGAGGTGTGCAGCCCGCCGGTCGAGGGCCTGACGGTGCTGCCCGCGGTTCTCCCGCCGGCGGCCGACGGGTATGCGCCGCTGGACGCGGTGATCGCCGCGGTGGACCGCGGCCCGCTCGGCATGGTGCCGGTCGACCGGCTCGGCGACGGCGAACTCCGCTTCGTCGCCCTGGCGTTGGTGCTGCTCACCGGCCCCGGCGTCCTCGACGTCGACACCAGTACGGAGTTGCTGTCGGCCGGCCAGGTGCTGACCGTGCTGGGCGACGGGCTCGACCTGGGCCTGGACCGCAGACAGGTGCGCGAACTGCTGCGGCTCGCCGGGATGGCCGCCGCCCGCGGCCACATCCGGCTGCTCGGCACGATCCAGGACCCGGAGTGCGCGGAGGGCCTGGGCGGCGTGACGGTCGCCCGGCTCGGCGACGGGCGGCGGGTGCCGGCCCAGGACACCGGCGAGGCGGACCGCCCCGCGGAACACTCGGGTCGGGACGCTGCTCCTGGCGCTGAGCGCGAGGGCGGTGGGGGACGCGCGGGCGGGGGGCATGGCGGCGGTGGGCGTGGGGGCGGCGGGCACGGCGTCGGGCGTGGGGGCGCCCGGAGCGCCGACCGGGGCGGTGACGCGGACGGTGGTGCCGGTGCCGGTGCCGGTGCCGGTGCCGTGACGGGCGCGGGCCCGGTCGGCGAGGACGGTACGCGCGGTGCGGGCCGGGCGGCCGAGGGGGTGGGGCGGGAGCCGGAGGGCCGCGGGGATGCGGTAGACCAGGCGGGGTGACCGGACAACCACCCGACCTCGCGGCCCTGCAGCGCCGCCTCGTCGAATTCGCCGCGGCCCGTGACTGGGAGCCGTTCCACACCCCGAAGAATCTGGCCGCGGCGCTGAGCGTCGAGGCGGCGGAACTGCTGGAGATCTTCCAGTGGCTGACGCCCGAGCAGGCGTCGGCGGTGATGGCGGACCCGGGGTCCGCGCACCGGGTGCGCGACGAGGTCGCGGACGTGCTGGCGTATCTGCTCCAGTTCTGCGCGGTCCTGGAGGTCGATGTGCTGGCCGCGCTCGCCGCCAAGATCGACCGGAACGAGGAGCGGTTTCCGCGGGTGGACCGGACGAGGGGTCCGTCCGCCGGTCCGGCGGGCGGGTGACGCGGTTGTCCACAGGCGCGAGGTTATCCACAGATGTCGCGACCGGCCTTTTCGCGCTCGGTGAGATTCTGTCACGCTGAGTGATGTCGGCAGGTGGTGCAGAGGTCACCACCGCCGGCGCACGGAGGGGGTGCGGAGATGGACGCGGCACGGCTGGTGGCGGAGTCGGAAAGGGTGATGCGCGCTGCGCCGCAGCCCGAGGACGTCATCGAGGAGGCCTGGCAGGCCGGCGAGCTGGTCGAGGCGGTGGGGCGGCTGCTGGCAGACGGGGAGCGGGCGTCGGCGGTGGGGGCTGCGGAGCCGGGGCCTGCCGGGTGGGCGGGACCGGCGCTCGCGGCGGCGGGCGCGGGGCCGCCGCGGGCGTCCCGGCTGACCGCGGTCCGCGATCCGGCCGCGACACTGCGGGCGCTGCGGGTGCTGCTCGGCGAGATCACCCACGCCCTGGTGGGGCTCACCTGCGCGGTGCAGGACGAGGGGGCGTATTGGCAGTGCATCGAGGCGCTGGACGCGGTGGACGAGGCCAAGGACCGGGTGCGGACGCTGGCCCGGGGCGGACGGATCGCGGGGGAGACCGGGACAGGGGGCTTGTCATGTGTCGATTGACGAGCGGGCGCGCGATGAGTGCAGGATGGGGGAATGGATCTGCGAATCTTCACCGAGCCCCAGCAGGGGGCCGACTACGACACACTGCTCGCGGTCGCCAAGGCCACGGAGGACCTCGGCTTCGACGCCTTCTTCCGCTCGGACCACTATCTGACGATGGGTGGCGACGGGCTGCCGGGACCCACGGACGCGTGGATCACGCTGGCCGGCCTCGCGCGGGAGACCAGCAGGATCAAGCTCGGCACCCTGATGACGGCGGGCACCTTCCGGCTGCCCGGTGTGCTGGCGATCCAGGTGGCGCAGGTCGACGCGATGTCGGGCGGCCGGATCGAGTTCGGGCTCGGTGCCGGCTGGTTCGAGGCGGAGCACACCGCGTACGGCATCCCCTTCCCGAAGGAGAAGATCGCCCGGCTCGCCGAGCAGCTGGCGGTGATCACCGGGCTGTGGGCCACCCCGGTCGGCAAGACCTTCGACTTCGAAGGGGAGTTCTACCAGCTCAAGGATTCCCCCGCGCTGCCGAAGCCCGCGCAGGCCAAGGTGCCGGTGCTGATCGGTGGCATGGGTGCCAAGCGCACCCCGGAGCTGGCGGCCCGTTACGCCGACGAGTTCAATGTGCCCTTCGCCTCGATCGAGGACTCCGGCCGGCAGATCGGGCGGGTCCGCGACGCGGTGCGGGCGGCCGGGCGCCCGGCCGACAGCATGGTGTATTCGAACGCGCTGGTGGTCTGTGTCGGCAAGGACGACGCGGAAGTTGCCCGGCGGGCGGCGGTGATCGGCCGCGAGGTCGCGGAGCTGAAGCAGAACGGGCTGGCCGGCTCGCCTGCCGAGGTCGTGGAGCGGATCGGGCGCTTTGCCGAGCAGGGTGCCACCCGGTTCTATCTGCAGACCCTGGACCTCAGCGACCTGGACCACCTGGAGCTGATCGCGGCTCAGGTCAAGCCGCAGCTCGGCTGAGGCCGCGCCATGCCCTCGCCGCCCGCTGTCCCGCCCGCTCCCGGAGGGGAGTTGGGGGCGCTGCTGGCGGCGGGCGGCGCCCTGGTGCTGGACGGCGGCCTGTCGAACCAGCTCGCCGACCAGGGCTGCGACCTGTCGGACCCGCTCTGGACGGCCCGGCTGCTCGCGGACGACCCGGCGCAGATCGAGGCGGCCCACCGGGCATACGTACGGGCCGGCGCGGATGTGCTGATCACCTCGGGCTACCAGGCCAGTTACGAGGGCTTCGCCCGCCGCGGGATCGGCCGGGCCGAGGCGTCGGCGCTGCTGCGGCGCAGCGTGGACCTGGCCCGCCGGGCGGCAACGACCCGGCCGGGGGTGAGGGTGGCGGCGTCGGTCGGCCCGTACGGGGCGGTGCTCGCCGACGGCAGCGAATACCGCGGGCGGTACGGCATGACGGTGCGGGAGCTGGAGCGTTTCCACCGGCCGAGGATCGAGGCGGCGGCTGCCGCGGCACCCGACGTCCTCGCCCTGGAGACGGTGCCGGACATCGACGAGGCCGAGGCGATGCTGCGCGCGGCGGAACCCACGGGTCTGCCGGTGTGGCTGTCCTACACGATCGACGGCACCCGTACCCGGGCGGGCCAGCCGCTGCCCGAGGCCTTCGCGCTGGCCGCGGGCCGCGACGAGGTGATCGCGGTGGGCGTCAACTGCTGCGCCCCGCGGGACGTCCTGCCCGCGGTCGAGCTGGCGACCGCGGCCACCGGCAAGGCTGCGGTGGCCTACCCCAACAGCGGCGAGCACTGGGACGCCACGGCCCGCCGCTGGGAGGGCGCCCCCGCCTTCGCCCCGACCCTCGCAGCCGCCTGGCACACCGCCGGCGCCCGCCTGATCGGCGGCTGCTGCCGCATCGGCCCCCCGACCATCACGACCCTCCGCGCTGCCCTCCCCACCAGAAGCTGACCGCCAGGCCCAGGACCCCGCGGCAGCGGCAGTCGTCCGCCCAAGCTGTCCTGACGTCTGCGGGGTCCGGGCCCGTGCTGTGTGTTGCGGGCGCTGCCCCTCTCACGCGGTGCCTCGGGGCGGCGTCAGTTGTCCGCCCAAGCTGTCCTGACGTCTGCGGGGTCCGGGCCCGTGCTGTGTGTTGCGGGCGCTGCCCCTCTCACGCGGTGCCTCGGGGCGGCGTCAGTTG
The DNA here is from genome assembly GCF_036227245.1 of Streptomyces sp. NBC_01477. Taxonomy (GTDB): domain Bacteria; phylum Actinomycetota; class Actinomycetes; order Streptomycetales; family Streptomycetaceae; genus Actinacidiphila. Next base: position 2,175,229 of record NZ_CP109445.1, on the reverse strand, counting down.
TCCGCCCAAGCTGTCCTGACGTCTGCGGGGTTCGGGCCCGTGCTTTGCGGCCCGGGTGCTGACTCACGCCCGGCTCCGCCTCGCGGTAGCGGCAGCGGCCCGCCGCGCTGCCCCGACGTCAGCGGGGTTCGCGTTCGCAGCCCGCGCGCCGACCGGGTGCGGCCCCTACCGCTGGTGCCGCCAGTGCGGGCGAAAAGGCTTGGGATGGTGGCGGGTCGGCGGGCAATACTCGGGGGGTGTTTCTGACGATCTCCACCACAGGCAGCACCGAGGGTCCGGCGACCGACCTCGGGTTTCTGCTGCACAAGCACCCGGGCCGGGCCCAGGTCTTCAGCACCTCCTACGGTGACGCGCACGTCTTCTACCCGGAGGCGAGCCCCGAGCGCTGCACGGCCGCGCTGCTGCTGGAGGTCGATCCGCCCGCGCTGGTGCGGCGCGGCCGGGGGAAGGGCCGGGGCGGGGCGCCCGATTCGGCGCTGGCGCAGTACGTGAACGACCGGCCGTACGCCGCCTCCTCGCTGCTCGCGGTGGCGCTGCGGACGGTGTTCGCGAGCGCGCTGCGCGGCGAGTGCCGTGCGCTGCCGGAGCGGGCCGCCGCACCGCTGCCGCTGCGGGTCGAGGTGCCGGCGCTGCCCGCGCGCGGCGGCCCCGCGCTGGTGGCCCGGCTGTTCGAGCCGCTGGGCTGGCAGGTGACGGCCGAGCCGGTGCGGTTGGACGACAGCTTCCCCGAGTGGGGCGACTCGCGCTACGTACGGCTCGTGCTGGAGGGCGAACTGCGGCTGGCGGACGCGCTGCGGCACCTGTACGTCCTGCTGCCGGTGCTGGACGACGCCAAGCACTACTGGGTCTCGGCCGACGAGGTGGACAAGCTGCTGCGGTTCGGCGAGGGCTGGCTCGCCGGGCACCCCGAGCAGCAGCTGATCACCCGGCGCTATCTGGCCCGCCGCTGGTCGCTCACCCGGGAGGCGAACGAGCGGCTGGAGCTGGTGCGGCTGGCCGACGCCGACGACGTGGAGGTCGAGGAGATCGACAACGCCGTCGCGCCCGAGCAGCCCGAGGACGCCGAGGAGCGCCCGGCGCCGCTGGCGGTGCAGCGCCGGGAGGCGATCCTGGCCGGGCTGCGCGCGGCCGGCGCCACCCGGGTGCTGGACCTGGGCTGCGGGCAGGGCCAGTTGGTGGCCGCGCTGCTCAAGGAGCCGCGCTTCACCGAGATCGTCGGCGTCGACGTGTCGGTGCGCGCCCTGGAGATGGCCGCCCGCCGGCTGCGGCTCGACCGGATGGGCGAGCGCCAGTCCTCCCGCGTCACCTTGCTCCAGGGCTCGCTCGCGTACACCGACAAGCGGCTCACGGGCTATGACGCGGCGGTGCTCAGCGAGGTCGTCGAGCACCTGGACCTGCCGCGCCTGCCCGCGCTCGAATACGCCGTCTTCGGCGCCGCCCGCCCCCGGACGGTGATCGTGACGACGCCGAACGTCGAGTACAACGTGCGCTGGGAGACGCTGCCGGCCGGCCACCGCCGGCACGGCGACCACCGCTTCGAGTGGACCCGGCGCGAATTCCGCGACTGGGCCGAAGCGGTGGCCGCCCGGCACGGCTACGCGGTGGAATTCCAGCCGGTCGGCCCGGACGACCCCGAGGTCGGCCCGCCCACCCAGCTCGCCCTCTTCACCAGCACCAGCACCAGCGCCGGCACCAGCACCGGGGCCGCGAACAAGAACAAGAACGAGAAGAAGGAGGAGGCGGCATGACCGAGAACGACACGCACGGCACCACCGGTGCGCCCCGTACCCTCGCCGTCACCGACCTGTCCCTCGTGGTGCTGATCGGTGCCACGGGCTCCGGCAAGTCCACCTTCGCCGCCCGGCACTTCGCACCGACCGAGGTGCTCTCCTCCGACTTCTGCCGCGGCCTGGTCAGCGACGACCAGAACGACCAGAGCGCGACCCGCGACGCCTTCGACGTGCTGCACTACATCGCCGGCAAGCGGCTCGCGGCCGGCCGCCGTACGGTCGTGGACGCCACCAGCGTGCAGCAGGAGAGCCGCAAGCAACTGGTGCGGCTGGCCAGGGAGTACGACGTGCTGCCGATCGCCATCGTGCTCGACGTCCCCGAGCAGGTGTGCGCCGAGCGCAACGCGGCACGCCCCGACCGCGCGTCGATGCCCCGGCACGTCATCCAGCGGCACCAGCGCGAGCTGCGCCGCTCGCTGCGCGGCCTGGAGCGCGAGGGCTTCCGCAAGGTCCACATCCTGCGCGGCACGGCGGAGATCGACGCGGCCCGGATCGTGGACGAGCCGAGCTACAACAACCTGCGCCACCTCACCGGCCCCTTCGACATCATCGGCGACGTCCACGGATGCAGCTCCGAGCTGGAGACGCTGCTGGCCAAGCTCGGCTACGACAACGGCCGGCACCCGGCGGGCCGTACCGCCGTCTTCGTCGGCGACCTGGTCGACCGCGGCCCGGACAGCCCCGCTGTGCTGCGGCGCGTCATGGGCATGGTCGAGGCGGGCACCGCCCTGTGCGTGTCGGGCAACCACGAGAACAAGCTGAGCCGCCACCTCAACGGCCGCCGCGTCCCGCTCACCCACGGCCTGGCCGAGACCGTGGAGCAGTTCGCCCGCGAGGACGAGCGCGACCCGGACTTCCGCGGCCGGGCCGCCGACTTCATCGGCGGCCTGATCAGCCACTACGTCCTCGACGGCGGCCGGCTGGTGGTCTGCCACGCGGGCCTGCCGGAGAAATACCACGGCCGCTCCTCCGGCCGGGTCCGCTCGCACGCGCTCTACGGCGACACCACCGGCGAGACCGACGAGTTCGGCCTGCCCGTCCGCTACCCCTGGGCCGAGGACTACCGCGGCAGCGCCGCCGTCGTCTACGGCCACACCCCCGTCCCCACCACGTCCTGGATCAACAACACCCTCTGCCTCGACACCGGCGCCGTCTTCGGCGGCCGACTCACCGCCCTGCGCTGGCCCGAGCGGGAGATCGTGGACGTACCGGCCGAGCAGGTCTGGTACGAACCGGTCAAGCCGCTGCTCGCCGAGGCGCCCGGCGGACGCGAGGGCCGTCCGCTGGACCTCGACGACGTGGCGGGGCGCAGGATCGTCGAGACCGGCCTGATGGGACGGCTCGCGGTGCGCGAGCAGAACGCGGCGGCGGCCCTCGAAGTGATGAGCCGCTTCGCCGTCGACCCGCAGCTGCTCTGCTACCTGCCGCCGACCATGGCGCCCTGCGCCACGTCCTCGGCGGACGGCTACCTCGAACACCCCGCGGAGGCCTTCGCGTCCTACCGGGCCGACGGGGTGCGGCAGGTGGTGTGCGAGGAGAAGCACATGGGCTCCCGCGCGGTCGCCCTGGTCTGCCGCGACGAGGCCGCCGCGGCCGAGCGGTTCGGCACCGCGGCCGGGGTGACCGGTGTGCTGCACACCCGCACAGGACGGCCGTTCTTCGACGACCCGGCCGTCACGGAAGAGGTCATCGGCCGGGTGCGTACCGCCGTCACGGCGGCGGGCCTGTGGGAGGAGCTGGACACCGACTGGCTGCTGCTCGACGCCGAGCTGCTGCCCTGGTCGCTCAAGGCGTCCGGCCTGCTGCGCAAGCAGTACGCGGCGGTCGGCGCGGCTGCGGGCGCCGCCTTCCCGCCCGCGCTGGCCGCGCTGGAAGCTGCGGCCGGGCGGGGCGCCGAGGTGTCCGCGCTGCTGGCACGGCAGCGGGAGAGGGCCGTCGACGCGGCGGCCTTCACCGACGCCTACCGCCGCTACTGCTGGACCACCGACGGCCTGGAGGGCGTCCACCTCGCGCCCTTCCAGATGCTGGCCGTCCGCGGCCGCAATCTGGCGGGCGAGCTGCCGCAGGACGGGCAGTTGGCGCTCATCGACCGGCTGGTCGACGCCGACCCGAGCGGGCTGCTGCGCACCACCCGGCGGCTGATCGTCGACACGAGCGACGAGGCGTCGGTCGCGGCCGGCACGGACTGGTGGCTCGACCTGACCGCGGCCGGCGGCGAGGGCATGGTCGTCAAGCCGCTCACGGCCCTGGCCCGCGACCCCGAGGGCGGCCTCGTCCAGCCGGGCGTCAAGTGCCGTGGCCGCGAGTATCTGCGGATCATCTACGGGCCCGAGTACACGCGCCCGGCCCACCTGGCCCGGCTGCGGCAGCGGGCGCTGGGCCACAAGCGGTCGCTCGCGCTGCGGGAGTACGCGCTCGGGCTCGAGGCGCTCGACCGGGTGGCGGCGGGGGAGCCGCTGTGGCGGGTGCACGAGGCGGTGTTCGCCGTTCTGGCCCTCGAGTCCGAGCCGGTGGACCCGCGTCTGTGACCCCCCGCCCTGCCGGGCTTGTCCGGTCCCGGGACCTTCTCCGACAGGGGCGCGGCTTTCCGCGCCCCTGTCGGGCACCCTCCGTCGCAGAAGGGAGGCCCCCCAGGGCGCGGGGAACCCGTCCCGGGGGAGGTCCCGGGACACGGCGCGCAGGTGGGCGAGGGGGTCCGGGCAGATATAAACGCCCGGCACATGGGAAGCTCTGCTCTCATGGGATTTCACGTGGACTCCGAGACCGGCCGGCTGCGCCGCGTCATCCTGCACCGCCCGGATCTGGAGCTGAAGCGGCTCACCCCCACCAACAAGGACGCGCTGCTGTTCGACGACGTCCTGTGGGTGCGCAGGGCGCGCGCCGAGCACGACGGTTTCGCGGACGTGCTGCGCGATCGCGGCGTCGAGGTGCACCTGTTCGGCGACCTGCTGACCGAGTCGCTGGAGATCCCCGCCGCGAAGGCGCTCGTACTGGACCGGGTCTTCGACGAGAAGGAGTACGGTCCGCTGGCCACCGGCCCGCTGCGGGAGGCCTTCGACCGGTTGCCCGCGGCCGAGCTGACCGAGGCCCTGGTCGGGGGGATGACGAAGCGGGAGTTCCTGGCCCGTTTCGCGGAGCCGGTCTCGGTCCGCTTCCACGCCATGGACCTGGACGACTTCCTGCTGGCACCGCTGCCGAACCACATCTTCACCCGCGACACCTCCGCCTGGGTCTACGACGGGGTCAGCATCAACGCGATGCGCTGGCCGGCCCGCCAGCGCGAGACCGTGCACTTCGAGGCGATCTACCGGCACCACCCGCTCTTCGCGGACGGCGGCTTCCGGATCTGGTCGGAGGGCCAGAGCGCCTACCCCTCGACGATCGAGGGCGGCGACGTGCTGGTGATCGGGGCGGGCGCGGTGCTGATCGGGATGAGCGAGCGGACCACCCCGCAGGCGGTGGAGATGCTGGCCCGCGGGATGTTCGCGGCCGGGTCCGCGCGGACCATCGTGGCGCTGCACATGCCCAAGCGCCGTGCGTTCATGCATCTGGACACGGTCATGACGATGGTCGACGGCGACACCTTCACGCAGTACGCGGGCCTGGGGATGCTGCCGTCGTACACCATCGAACCCGGCGGCGAGGAGGGCGAGCTGAAGGTCACCGACCACGCGCCCGAGCACATGCACCGCGCCATCGCGGCGGCGCTCGGCCTGGACTCGGTCAAGGTGCTGACCGCGACGCAGGACGTGCACGCGGCCGAGCGGGAGCAGTGGGACGACGGCTGCAACGTGCTGGCCGTGGAGCCGGGCGTGGTGGTGGCCTACGAGCGCAACGCGACCACCAACACCTTCCTGCGCAAACGCGGCCTCGAGGTGATCGAGATCCCGGGCAGTGAGCTGGGCAGGGGGCGCGGCGGGCCGCGCTGCATGAGCTGCCCGATCGAGCGGGATGCGGTGTGAGCTGCGCCGCAGCCGGGAATCCCGGTAGTGGGGGTCAGCACGGCAGCGGCGGAGGGGGCTGTATAAGAATGCCTAGTCTCGTATAGACTTCCAAGGTTGCCGATGAACCACCGACCGAGGAGTCCCCATGGCCGTCGATCTCAAGGGCCGCCATTTCGTCAAGGAGCTGGACTTCACGCCCGAGGAATTCCTGGGCCTGGTGGAGCTGGCCGCCGGCCTCAAGGCGGCGAAGAGGGCCGGTACGGAGGAGCCGCGGCTGCGCGGCCGCAATCTCGCGCTGATCTTCGAGAAGACCTCGACCAGGACCCGCTGCGCCTTCGAGGTCGCCGCGGCCGACCAGGGCGCCACCACCACCTACCTGGACCCGGCGGGCTCGCAGATCGGGCACAAGGAGTCGGTCAAGGACACCGCCCGGGTGCTCGGCCGGATGTTCGACGCCATCGAATACCGCGGCTCCAGCCAGGTCGCGGTCGAGGAGCTGGCCCTGCACGCCGGGGTGCCCGTCTACAACGGCCTCACCGACGACTGGCACCCCACCCAGATGCTGGCCGACGTGCTCACCATGGTCGAGCACAGCGGCGGCGGCGTCACGGACCTCGGCTCGCGCGGCGTCGTCTTCGCCTACCTCGGCGACGCCCGGTTCAACATGGGCAATTCCTATCTGATCACCGGCGCCCTGCTCGGCCTCGACGTGCGGATCGTGGCGCCGCGCGCGTACTGGCCCAGCGAGGACGTCGTCGCCCGCGCCCGCCGGCTCGCCGAGACCACCGGCGCCGCGATCCTGCTCACCGAGGACATCGCCGAGGGCGTCCTGGACTGCGACTTCGTCGTCACCGACGTCTGGGTCTCGATGGGCGAGCCGAAGGAGGTCTGGGCCGAGCGGATCACCGCGCTCGCGCCCTACGCGGTCACGATGGACGTGCTGCGCGCCACCGGCAAGCCGGACGTGAAGTTCCTGCACTGCCTTCCCGCCTTCCACGACCTGGGCACCGAGGTCGGCCGGCTGATCCACGAGCAGTACGGCCTGACCGAACTGGAGGTCACCGACGAGGTCTTCGAGTCGGCCCACTCGGTGGTCTTCGACCAGGCCGAGAACCGCATGCACACCATCAAGGCGGTCCTGGTCGCCACCCTGTCCTGACGCACGCCCCGGCGCACGGAAGTCCCGCCCGCCGGTCACCCGCCCGCCGGTCACCCGCCCGCCGGTCACCCGCCCGGCCGGCTCTGCCGCGCCAGGGCGCCCGGAAGCTCGCGCCGGTAGTCCTGGTAGCCGCGTTCGTAGCGGGCGCCGGCCTCGGGCCGCGGCGCGACCGTACGGAAGCCGCCGGGCCGGGGCCGGGAGGAGTCCCGTTCGCCCAGCGACCTGCGGGCGGTCAGGACGACGCCGAGCGCGCCCACTTCGCGGGTGTCGGGGACGCGGACCGGGCGGCCGAGGACGTCCGCGAGCAGCTGCGTCCAGGCCCGCGACCTGGTGCCGCCACCGCATGCCATCAGGGTGCGGGTGAGCCCCGCCGCCTCCAGGCAGTGCCGGGCGGCGTAGCCGATGGATTCGCAGACCGCCCGTACGACGTCGGCCCGGCCGTGGCCGAGGGTGAGCCCGTCGAGCCGGCCGCGGGCGCCGGGCGCGACGAAGGGGGCGCGTTCGCCCGCCTCGGACAGGAAGGGCAGGCAGGTCACGCCGTTGGCGCCGGGCGGACTGGCGCCCAGCAGGTCCTCCAGGTCCCCGGTCGTCGCCCCGGTCAGCGACAGCGCCCACTCCAGGCCCGCGGTGCCGACCATGGCGGGCATGGCCCGCAGCCACCGGCCGCGGTCGGGGGTGCACAGCCACATGCCGGCGGGTTCGGCCTCGGGACGGATCCGCACCTGGTCGGTCAGGACCTGCGCGGCCAGCGTCGTGCCGACGATCAGCAGGCCGTCCCCGACGTCCTGCACGCCGCTGCCGACAGCGGTCGCCGGCAGGTCGTAGGGTCCCGCGACCACCGGGAGTCCGCGCGGCAGGCCCAGCAGTTCCGCTCCCCGCGCGTCGAGGGCGAGCACCGTGCCCGGTGCGGCCGGCGCGGCGAGCAGGCGGGCCTGCTCCGACAGCCCGCACGCGGCCAGGGCCTCGGCCGCGTACGTACGGTCGTGCGGGCGCAGGAAAGGGAGCGTGGCGTCGGAGGCGTCCACGCAGACCCGGCCTGTGAGGTGCTGGGCGACGGCGTCCACGCAGTAGCCGGCCACGGCGGAGCGTTCCAGGGTCCCGGGCTCGTGCTCCTGGAGCCAGGCCAGCAGCGGGGCGTGGCTGCCGGGGAACATTCCGGAACCCGTGTGGCGGTGGACCTCCCGTACGGTGCCGTCCGCCAGCCAGCGCGTCACGTAGGAGGACGCCCTGCCGTCCATCCACGAAATCGGCGGGCGGGTGGCCAGGCCCTGTTCGTCCCGCAGCCACAGCCCGTCGCCCTGCCCGGTGAGGGCGAGCGCCGCGGGCGGCCGGTCGCAGCGGCCCGCGGTCTCGCGTACGACGTCGCCGACCGTGCGCAGGACGTGCGCGAGATCCTGCTCGACCCGGCCGCCCGGCAGGCGGTCCAGGCGGCTGCGGCGGGTCGCCTGGGCGAGGACGCGGTCGTCGCCGTCGAAGGCGACGGCCTTGGTGACCGAGGTGCCGATGTCGACCCCGATGACGACCGTCATGACCGCTGCCCGGCGGCGTAGCCGGGGTTGGCCAGATGGTCCGGCTGCTCGCCGCGGATGTGGCGCGCGACATCGGCCGCGGTGATCGCGGCGGCGCGCTGGGCGGTCTGCCGGCTCGCGCCTGCCAGATGCGGGGTGGTGATGACGTTGGGCGCGTGGTGCAGCGGCCAGTCGGCGGGCGGCGGCTCGATGTCGTAGACGTCCAGGGCCAGGGCGCCGAGCCGGCCGGTGCGCAGCAGGTCGGGCAGCGGCGCGTAGTCCAGCAGGCCGCCGCGCGCGGTGTTGACCAGGACGGCCCCGTGCGGCAGCAGGGCGAGCCGGTCCGCGTCGAGGAGGTGCCGGGTCCCGGGCGTCAGCCGCGCGTGCAGGCTCACCACGGAGCAGCGGCGCAGGAGGTCGTCGAGCGGCACGGGTTCGACCCCGTCGGCGCGGGCGGTGTCCTCGTCGGTGTAGGGGTCGTGGACCAGCACCCGGGCACCGAAGGCCCGCAGGACCCGGGCCACGATCCGGCCGATGGCGCCGTAGCCGATCAGGCCGACGTCGGCCCCGTCCAGCTCGGTGCCCGCTTCGTCGTACGCGTACAGGTGGCCCTGCCAGTCCCCGTCCCGCAGCGCGTGGCTGGAGGAGGGGATCCGGCGCATGGCGGCGAGCATCATCGCGACGGCGAACTCGGCGGCGGCCGGCGCGTTGCGGCCGGGGGCGTAGCTGACCGCGACGCCGTGCCGGGTCGCCGCGTCGAGGTCGACGTTCACCGGGCCGCCGCGGCAGACGGCGACCATCCGCAGAGCGGGGCTCGCGGCGAAGACCCGCTCGGTCAAGGGCGCCATCTGCGTCACGCAGATCTCGGCGCCCCGCAGCTTCTCGATGACTTGGTCCTCGGTGCCGCTGGCCTCGATGACGCCGCCGACGGGGCCGAAGGGCTCATGGGGCCAGGGCAGGGTCAGCGGGGTCACCGTGAGATCGGCCGACAGCCGATCGCCGAGAGCGTCGCGCAGCGCCGTCTCGAAGATGTCGGGGCCGACGAAATGGTCTCCTGCGGCGAGAACGTGCATCGGATCTCCTCTTCACGCAGCGTGTTCGCGCTTCGGATGATAGATCTAACATTGATGATGTGAAGAAGCAATGCCGCCGGGCCGCACGGAGCGGCCCGGCGTCCCGAGTGAGAGGCGTCAGATGGCGACCCGACTGCTGCTCGTACGGCACGGCCAGACCGAATGGCACGCGGAGAACCGCTATGCGGGGATCTCCGACGTGGCGCTGACCGGGGAGGGGCTGCGCCAGGCCGAGGCGCTGGGCGCGTGGGCCGGGTCGCGCACGATCGACGCGGTCGCCTGCTCGCCGCTGAGCCGGGCCCGCGCCACGGCCGCCCCCGCCGCCGGCCGGCTCGGCCTCGTCCCCGAGGTCGTCGCGGGCCTCAGGGAGGTGGACTTCGGGTGGGGCGAGGGCCGCACGCTGGCGGAGATGCGGGTCGCGGACCCCGACGCCGTCCGGGCCTTCGAGACCGACGCCGCGGCCCACCCGCTGCCGGGCTCCGAGCCGCCGCTGCCGGCCGCGCGCCGGGGCCGGGAGGCGCTGCGCGGCCTCGCGGAACGCCACCCGGGCGCCGTCGTCCTGGTCGTGGCCCACAACAGCCTGCTGCGCCTGGCGCTGTGCCTGATGCTCGGGATGGACGTCGGCGGCTACCGGCGCCTGCTGCCGGTGCTCGACAACGCGGCCGTCACCGAGATCGAGGTGGATGGGGAGCGCACCGGCCTGCGCTCGCTGAACGTGCCCACGAGTGCCTTCCCGCACGCGCTGTGAGGGAGACTGTGGGAATGAACACCACCGGCGCGTGGACGGGTACCGCCCGCCCCCAGGACGCCCGCAGGCAGACCATCGCCGAGCATGTGCTCAAGCGGGGATCGGCCACCGTCGCCGAGCTGGTGGAGCTGACCGAGGTCAGCGCGATGACCGTCCACCGCGACCTGGACGAGCTGGCCAGGCGCGGTGTGCTGCGCCGGTTCAGGGGCGGTGTCTCGGCCCTGCCCTCGACGGTGTTCGAGAGCAACCTCGACTACCGGCTCGGCGTGCACGTCGCCCAGAAGGAGGCCATCGCCGCGGTGGCCGCCGAACTCGTCGAGCCGGGCATGTCGGTGATGCTGGACGACTCCACGACGGCCCTGGCGCTCGCCCGGCTGCTGGCGACGCTGGGACCGCTGACGGTGGTGACCAACGCGCGGCACATCGTGGACGTGTTCATCGAGCACGACGAGATCCGCCTGATCGGCCTCGGCGGGGAGTATTCGCGCACCCACGACTCCTACCTGGGCGTGCCGTGCGTGGAGGCGATCGAGGCGCTGTCGGTGGACATGGTGCTCGTCAGCACCTCCGCGATGGACGCGCGGATGACGTACCACCAGGAGCAGGACGTCGTGCTGGTCAAGCGGGCGATGCTGCGGTCCGGCACCCGCAGGACGCTCATGATGGACCGCTCGAAGATGTCCCGCACGGCACTGCACCGGCTCGGACCCGTGGCCGACTTCGACCACCTCGTGGTGGACGAGGGCGTGGACGCCGACGCGCTCGCCGAACTGCGGGAAGCCACCGACGTGCGGGTGGCCCCGGCCGCCGGCTGACCCCTGCCGCCCAGGCCGCCGGCTGGCCCGCTGTCAGTGGCGCCGACCGGCCCCGCCGTCCCGGTCGTCGGCCGCGCCGCTGCCGGTCGGTTACGGGGTGCGGGCCGCCGGCCGGCTCCGCCCCGGACACCGGCGGAGGCACCCGTACGCCCTGGGCAGTACCATCCACAGCTGTTAATCTCACATGACATGTGATGCAAATGAGCCGGAGTGACGTCTCCGTCCTTCGCGCGAGCTCCCGTTTTCGCACGGGGAATCAACGCGCTGTCACTTTGTGTCATGTCCCCTCAGGAGAGGAACGGGCGCGCCCCCATGACTGCTTCCGATACGACGACGGCGCCGCACGCCGTCCCCGTGGTCGTCGGCCTCGATGTCGCGACCGCCGCCGTGCGCGTGGTGTGCGTCGACGCCCGCGGACGGGTCGCCGCAGAAGGCGGCGCGGACCTGCCCCAGCCGGTACGCACCCCGGGCGGCGGCCGTGAGCAGGACGCCGGGACCTGGTGGCCCGCCGCCGTCTCGGCGCTGCGCCAGGCCACCTCGCGGCTGCCCGGCCGCGGCGCCGAGGTGCGGGCGATCACCGTCTCCGCGACCTCGGGCACCTTCGTCCTGGCCGACAGCGCGGGCGAGCCGGTGTGCCCCGGCTCGATGTACGACGACCGGCGCGCCGCCGATCTCAACGCCGAGGCCCAACTGCTCGGCGCCGACCGCTGGAAGCGGCTGGGCCTGTCGGTGGGCCCGACAGCGGCGCTGGGCCGGGTGGCCCGGCTGGCACGGCTCAGCCGCGGCCCGGCCCCGGCCGCCGACGACGGCTGCGACCGCCTGCGCAGCGGGGACGCCGGGTCCTTCCGCGTCCTGCACACCCCCGACCTGCTCGGCCGGCACCTCACCGGGGCGCCGGTGGCCGCCGACTGGAGCCACGCGCTCAAGACCGGCTACGACCCGGGCGCGGGGGAGTGGCCGGCCGAGGTCCTCCCCGCGCTGGGCGTCCCTGACACGTGGCTGCCCGCCGTCCGGGCACCGGGGTCCGAGGCCGGCGTCGTCTGCCGGCGGGCGGCGGACGAGACGGGACTGCCCGAGGGCTGCTCGGTACGCCTGGGCATGACGGACGGCTGCGCGGGTCAGATCGCCACCGGCGCGGTCCTGCCGGGCCGGTTCGTGGGTGTGCTGGGCACCACCTATGTGCTCAAGGGCGTGACCCGGGAGCTGGTCACCGACCCCTGGGGCGCGATGTACAGCCATCGGCACCCCGACGGGTGGTGGCTGCCGGGCGGGGCGTCCAACACCGGCGGCGAAGCGCTGGCCGGCACGCCCGCCGACCGGCTCGCGGCTCTCGACGCCGCCGCGTCCGCCCGCGGCCCCGCGGCCTGCGTCCACTACCCGCTGCGCCGCGAGGGCGAGCGCTACCCGTTCGTCTCCGGTGCGGCCCGCGGCTTCCGGCTCGGCGCCCCCCGCGACGACGTCGAAGGGCACCGGGCGGCGCTGGAAGGCGTCGCGTTCCTGGAGCGGCTGGCCGTCGACCATGCCCGGGCCCTCGGTATCGCCGTGGACGCCCCGCTGTACACCGCGGGCGGCGGCAGCCGCAGCGCGCTGTGGAACCGCGTCCGCGCCACCGCGCTGGACATGCCCCTGCGCACCGTTCCGCGGGCGGAGACCGCCTTCGGCGCCGCGCTCATCGCCGCGGCCGGGACGCTGCACGCGAGCCTGGCGGACGCCACCGACGCCATGGTGGAGCCGGGGCAGGTGGTGGAGCCGGTGCCGGCCGAGCGCGAGGCGCTCCAGGACTCCTACGGGCGCTTCACGGCGGAGCTGCGCGCGCGGGGGTGGCTGGACAGGGACTGACCGGGGCAGGCGGGAGGGGGCGCGGCCGGCCGGCCGCGCCCCCTCCCGCCTGCCCCGGGTCAAGCCCGCTCGGCGCCGCCCAGCCACGCGTCGATGAGCCCGGGGTGGTCGGTGGTGACCGCGTCGGCGCCGAGCGCCACGCACCGCCCGAGGTGGTCCCGGTCGGCGGCGGGCCAGATATCGACCTTCACCCCGCGGTCGCGGAATTGCGCCATCATCCCGGCGGTGAGGCTCGGATCCAGCTCCGGGCAGACCCACGACAGCTCCAGGTCCGTGACGGCCGCCAGCACGGAATCGTCGCAGCGATGGGTGATCAGGCCCCGCCGCACCCGCGGCAGCAGCTCCGCGGCATGGGCCAGGACATCGCGGTGGAAGCTGGTCAGGACGACGCGGTCGGGCAGCGCGTCGCTCCGGTCGAGTTCGGCCAGGGCGGGGACGGCCGCCGCGGCCTTGATCTCGACCTGGACGAGGCCGGGGAAGGCGTCCAGCGCCTCGGTGAGGGTGGGAATGCCTTCTCCCTCGCCGGCGTCCAGCGCGGCCATCTGCGCCCGGGTGAGGTCGTGGACCTTCCCGGTGCCGTTCGTCGTACGGTCGACGGTCGCGTCGTGGATCACCACCAACCGGCCGTCCCGGGACACGCGTACGTCCAGCTCCACCCCGTCGGCGCCCACCTCCTGGGCGCGCCGGAAGGAGCGCAGGGTGTTCTCCGGGGCCTCCTCCCTGGATCCTCGGTGGCCGTAGACCAGGGGCCGCCGCACAGTCGTCACAGGTGCTCCTCGATGGTTCTCCGGTAGCGGTCGACGCCCTTGCGCAGCTTCGCGGCCACGTCCGAGAAGGCCGTCTCCGCCGGGGTGTTGCCCGACCACATCCGCTGCAGGCCGGTGTAGATCTGCACGTTGGCGTTCGGCACCATGAGCCGGACCCGGTCGCCCTTGCGGACCAGCGGAAACTGCTTGACGGCGGTGGAGTAGTTCGGGTCCTCGGCCAGCAGTCCGGACAGCACCGGGGTCGTGACCGCGGCCGGCACCACCGGCATGTACCCGGTCCGGGCCGCCCACTGGGCGGCGTTCTCCGGGCGGGCCAGGAAGCGGACGAATTCCACCGCGGCCTGCTTGCGCTCGTGCGGGGTCCGCTTGAAGATGCCGAGGCCGCCGCCGCCGGTGTTCACCGCGAAGTCCTTGTGCCGGGGCAGGAGTCCGGTGCCCAGCTCCCAGCCGCCGGCCTTCGCCATCTCGGTCAGCTTCTTCAGACTGCCCGTCGAGGTCACGAGGCTGGCGATGAGCTGGTTGCCCAGGTCGCTCGCGGGGTCGTCCGACATGTAGGCGATCTTCTCCTCGAAGATCAGCCGCCGCTGCCACTCGCCCGCCTCGACCGCCGCCTCCTTGTCGATGGTGACGTCGAGCCCGTCGGAGTAGGCGCCGCCCCACTGCCAGGCGGTGCACTGGAACTGCCAGTCGCCGTCGACCTTCTGGTAGGCCTCAAGGCCGACCTTCTTGCCGTGCAGCTTGATCCTGGTGATCTCCTTGGACCAGTCGTGCAGTTCGTCCCAGCTGGCGGGCGGCCGGTCGGGAGTGCCGGCCTTCCGGAAGAGGGTGCGGTTGTAGTAGAAGAGCGGCGTCGACCTGGCCAGCGGCAGCCACCAGGTGCGGTCGCGCAGCCGGCCCTCGCCCAGCAGCTGCTTGTTGTACGTACGGTCCAGCTCGCCGCTGTCGAAGTACGCGTCCCACGGCTCCAGCGCGTCACCGAAGTAGAATCGGTACCACTTCACGTCGGAGAGCACGCACAGGTCGGGCGCCTGTCCCGCCAGGAGGCCGACGACGGCCTTCTGGGCGCAGTCGTCGTACGAGCCCTGGAACTGCACGTCGACGTAGATGTCCCGCTGTTCCCGGTTGAAGGCGTCGGCGAGCGCCTGAAGGGCGTTGCCGGGCACGGCGGCGAAGGCCGACCACAGGACGACCCGGGTACGCCGCCCGAACGCGGCGGGCACGGAGCCGCCGGGCTGGCCCAGCGGCCCGGTGGAGACGCCGCAGGCGCTCAGGCCCGCCGCCGCCGAGGCGCCGAGACCGAGGCCCAGCAGACGGCGGCGGCTGACGGAGGACTGGCTCACTTTCCGGCTCCCTGGGTCAGTCCCGCGATGATGTACCGCTGGGCGATGAAGAAGACGACGAGGACCGGCACGATCACCATCACGGTGCCGGCCAGGATCGCGCCCCAGTTGGTGTAGGTCTCCTGGTTCTTCAGGAAGAGCAGGCCGACCGGCAGGGTCCGCATGTCGGTGCTGTTGGTCACGATCAGCGGCCAGATGAAGTCGTTCCACTTCGTCACCATGGTGACGATCGAGACCGTGATGACCATCGGCCTGGACATCGGCAGGACGACCCGGAAGAGGGTGCGCAGATGGCCCGCGCCGTCGATCCTGGCGGCGTCCATGACCTCCATGGGCAGCGTCATCATGTGCTGCCGCAGCAGGAAGGTGCCGAAGACCGAGCCGAGTCCCGGCACGATGAGGCCGGGATAGGTGTTGACCCAGCCCAGCCGGGCGATGGTGAGGAAGTTCGGCAGCAGCGTCACATGGCCGGGCACCATCATCGCGCCGAGCAGGAACAGGAAGAGCCACTTCTTGCCGGGGAAGGGCAGGAAGACGAAGGCGTAGGCGCACATCAGCGCCGTGCAGACCTCGATCGCCGTGCCCGCGAGCGCCACGACGGCGGAGTTGATGAAGAACCGGCCGAAGGGGGCCGCGTCCCAGGCGTCCTTGAAGTTCGCCCAGCGCAGGTCGGTGGGGACCCAGCGCGGCGGATACCGGTAGATCTCCGGGTTGGTCTTGAGCGCGGACGACACCAGCCAGTAGAGCGGTCCCGCGGCGACGACCGCCACCAGGACGAGCAGGGCGTAGAGGCCCAGCCGCTTGGCACGGCCGGGGCGGCGCGGCGGACGGGCCGCGGTGTCTGCCATGGTGACGGTCACTGGTAGTGCACCTTTCGCTCCAGAAAGCGGGCCTGGACCGCGGTCATGAGCAGCAGCACGACGAACATGATCATCGCCGCGGCGGAGGCGCGGCCGGCGTCGAAGGCCCGGAAACCCTGGTCGTAGATGAACCAGCTCAGGATGGATGTGGATGTTCCCGGTCCGCCGCCGGTCATCACGGCGATCACGTCGAAGGCCTGGAAGGTGCTGATGACGGAGGTGACCAGGAGGAAGAAAGTGACGGGGGACAGCAGCGGCAGGGTGATCCGGGTCAGCCGCCGCCAGGCGCCGGCGCCGTCGAGCGCGGCGGCCTCGTAGACCTCCTTCGGCAGGCCCTGGAGGCCCGCCAGGTAGACGACGGCGACGAAGCCGATGTTCTTCCAGAGGTAGACCAGCACCAGGCCGGACAGCGCCCAGTGCGAATCGGTCATCATCGCGGGGGCGGCCAGGCCGATCGGCGCGAGCAGCGGGTGGATGAGGCCGTAGTTCGGGTCGAAGATGAACAGCCACAGGGTGCCGACCGCCGCCCCTGACAGCACGTAGGGCGCGAAGACCAGGGTGCGCACCGCGTTGCGGCCGCGCAGGCGCTGGTTGAGCAGGAGCGCGGTCAGCAGTCCGAGGAGCATGCCCCCGGCGACGATGCCGACCACGAACAGCACGGTCGTCCACAAGGTGGTGCGGAAGTCCGGGTCGCCCAGCAGGTCGGTGTAGTTGCCCAGGCCCACGAACCCCTTGGTGGCGGAGATCATGTCCCAGTCGGTGAAGCTGAGGTAGGCGTTGTAGACGACCGGCCAGTAGGCGAAGAGCAGCAGAAGCAGCATGTTGGGCGCCGCGAAGGCGAGGAACAGCAGGTGGTCGCGGCGTTTGCGCCTCGCTCCGGCACGGCGGGAGGCGCCTTCGGCGGCCGGTGGCCGCTCGGGCGCGGCGACACCGTCCGGTATCAGGTCGGTGGCAGACACGGATCGTGCCTCCTTACGGAAGGGCTGCAGGACGCCGGGACGCTCGCCCGGATGATGAGTCCTAGATATCAACAGGTGTGATGAGAAGGGAACACCTGGGGCGGTGACAATCTGATACTTCTAGCCCGACATAACCGGGCACTCAGGGGTAAACGTGAGAGTCCTGTTACGTTCCGCTGTCACTTGTGTCATACGTGTGTGTCCGGACCGGTGTGAGCCGAAGTCAAAGTAACACCGAAGACTTGATTTCTAGCAGGTGTGATGTGAGATTTACTGCTCCACGACACCCGTCACGTTTGGAGAGCCATGACCACCTCGCAGGCAGGCCGCCCCGGCGTCTCGCGCCGTACGCTGCTCAGGTCCTCCGTCGCCGTGGCCGCCGCGGCGGCCACGGTCGGCACGCCGGTCAGTGCCGCCGCCGGCGGCACCGGGGCCGTGGCGGACGGCGAGCGGTTCGACCTCACACAGCCCTCGTACGACCTGTTCCGCAATGTCGCGCTGCACAGCGCCACGGTGCTCCAGGGTTTCGCCTTCAACGACGTCAACGGCCGGCTGTTCACCATCCAGCTCACCTCGGGCACGGGCAGCACCTCGGGCGACCTCACGGTCACCCAGCTGTCCCTGACCGGCCAGCAGTCGGGCTCCATGACGCTGACCGGCTTCGGGCACGGCGTCTCGATCGCCGCCCAGCCCGTGGGGTCGGACACCTACCTGTGGACCGAGAAGGACGCCAACACCAACGGCTACGGCGCCCACCTGACCCGCTTCCGGTTCGTCAACGGCTCCACCCTCGACCACGGCGCGGCCTCGCTGCCCACCTACACCCCCGTCGCCGGGGGGCTGGAGTTCACCTGCTCCATCGACGCGCAGCACGACCGGATGGCCGTGCGCTACCACACCCCGGCCGGCAAGCGGATCGCGCTGTTCCCGCTCGCCGACGCGACCGCGGGCACCTTCTCGAACACGATCCTCGACATCGCGCAGCCGGACGAGCTGGCCTCGGTCACCATCCAGGGGTACACGCTGTACGGGAACTACCTGTACACCCTGGACGGCACCGCCTACAGCGCGGCGAACCCCGATCCCGGCAACACCTACGTCCGCGCCGTCGACCTGGGCACCGGCGAGGTCGTGCAGCGGTTCCTCACCACGGCCGGCGGCTCGCTGACCTACCGTGAGCCGGAGGGGATGACGGTCTCGGTGATCCAGGGCGAGCCCCGGCTGTACTTCGGATTCGCCTCGCAGACGGGCAGCCCGCGGCTGGCGAACATCTTCTACAAGAAGGCATGGATCTAGAACCCGCGCCGGCCGCGCGCACACCCGCCGGACCCCGGGGCGTACCGCGGTGCACAGCGCCGAGGACCGGCTCGTCCGCGTCCTCGGCGCCCCCGGCCGGGACCTGGCGCTGCGGCTCGCCCGCGGGCCGGCGCGGCGGGCACTGCCCGGCCCCGCGCCGCGGCTCGCGGAACTGCTCCGGTCGCAGCAGGCCCGGGCGTGGGCGATGGACCTGCTGCGTCCGCTGGTGGACGACGCGGGTCCGCTGCTGACGACGGTACGTGCCTGGATCACCTGCGGCGGACGGGTGCAGGACTGCGCCGAGTTGATCGGACGGCACCCCAACACCGTCCGCAACCACCTGTCCTCCTGCGAGGAACTGCTGGGCCGCCGCCTCATGGGACGCGGCGGCGGCGCGCACGTCCTCGTCACCGCCCTCGGCATCCTGGGCGGTGGGGAGGGGGCCGGCCGGGCAGGAGGCGGCACCGGAGGGCCCAACGGCCGATTGCGGCCTTATCGGTTGGTACCGGATGTAAAAAGTGGGAAGACCCGGGCATGACGGGAATCCACCGGTTGTAGCGTGAACGGATGATTCATATCGCCTCGGTCGTCTGGGACCCCGACGGCGGCCAGGGCCTGCGTCAGCTCGCTGAGCTGGGGCTGGCCTTGGTGCTGTCGACGCTGATCGGACTGGAAAGAGCAGTACGGCAGAAAAGCGCCGGCCTGCGCACCCACACGCTGGTGGGTGTCGGCACCGCGCTGTTCATGGAGGTCTCCCAGCACGGCTTCAACGACGTGCTGGGGACGTACGGCGTCGGCCTGGACCCCTCGCGGGTCGCCGCACAGGTCGTCAGCGGCATCGGATTCATCGGCGGCGGCCTGATCTTCGTACGGCGGGACGCGGTGCGCGGCCTGACCACGGCGGCCACCATCTGGCTGACGGCCGCGATCGGCATGGCCTGCGGCGGCGGACTGATCCTGCTGGCCGTGGCGGTGACCGGTGTGCACTTCCTCGTCGTGCACGTCTTCCCGATGATCACCAGCCGCTTCCCCGCCATGTCAGCCTTCGAGGAGACCGACCTCCAGCTCTCCTACGAGGTGGGCGGCGGCGTCCTCGCGCGGGTCCTGGAGAGCTGCACGAGCGCGGGATTCCGGGTGGTCACGGTGAATGTGGACCAGGCGCCCTGGACGGTGGGGCCCGGCGATCAGCACACACCGGGCACGGCCCGGGTCCGGCTGTCGATCGAGGGCACGGGCGACATCGCCGCGCTGGTCGCCCGGCTCGCCGAACAGCACGGCGTGATCGGCTTCCGGTCGCCGATACCCGCCGACGAGGAGTGACCGGCGCCCGCTCCGGACCGCGGCGGTGCGGCTCGGAGCGGGCGCCCGGCGGCCCGGGTCCGTATCACCGGGCGACGATGACGCAGGCCGCGGCCAGGCCGACGGCAAGGGCGACGCACCCGGCGGCCGTCGCGACACAGCGCCGCTTCATGAGCGCGTACCGCTCGCTGTACTCGCCGCGCAGCTCGACCGCCCGGTCGCAGTTGCGCTGGAGCATGGCGCGTGAGGCGGCCACCCGGTCCGCCACATAGACGTGCATGATGTCCTCGCGCTGCGCGGACGTCAGCCACGGCAGGTGCGCGGCGAAAGCCGTCGCCCGCCGGCGGGCGTCCTCGACCTCCGCGTTCCACAGCAGGTAGCCGGCCATCTGGTCGAGCCCGTGCTCGTCGTGGCTCTCCGCTCTCACCGCTCGTCCCTCAGCTCGGCCGGACACTTATTTCTGCTTGTCGCCAGGGGCGACGGTGACCGACCTGTCGGGGCGGTTCGTCGCCTCGTCGAGGACGGTGATCTCGGGGTGGTGCAGGTCGAAGGCCGGGGATTCGGAGCGGATCCGCGGCAGCGAGGTGAAGTTGTGCCGCGGCGGCGGGCAGGACGTCGCCCACTCCAGCGAGCGGCCGTAGCCCCACGGGTCGTCCACCTCGACCTTCTTGCCGTACTTCGCGGTCCTCCACACGTTGTAGAAGAACGGCAGCATCGACAGGCCGAGCAGGAAGGAACTGATCGTGGACACCGTGTTCAGCGTGGTGAAGCCGTCGGTGGCGAGGTAGTCGGCGTAGCGGCGCGGCATGCCCTCGGCGCCCAGCCAGTGCTGGACGAGGAAGGTGCCGTGGAAGCCGAGGAAAAGCGTCCAGAAGGTCATCTTCCCGAGCCGTTCGTCGAGCATCTTGCCGGTCATCTTGGGCCACCAGAAGTGGAATCCGGCGAACATCGCGAAGACGACGGTGCCGAAGACCACGTAGTGGAAGTGCGCCACCACGAAATAGGAGTCGGAGACGTGGAAGTCCAGCGGCGGCGCCGCCAGGATCACACCGGTCAGACCACCGAACAGGAAGGTGATCAGGAAGCCCACCGACCAGAGCATCGGGGTCTCGAAACTCAGCGACCCCTTCCACATGGTGCCGATCCAGTTGAAGAACTTCACGCCCGTCGGCACCGCGATCAGGAACGTCATGAACGAGAAGAACGGCAGCAGCACACCGCCGGTCACGTACATGTGGTGCGCCCACACCGTCACCGACAGGCCCGCGATGGAGATCGTCGCCGCGACCAGGCCGATATAGCCGAACATCGGTTTTCGGGCGAAGACGGGGAGGATCTCGGAGACGATGCCGAAGAACGGCAAGGCGATGATGTACACCTCCGGGTGGCCGAAGAACCAGAAGAGGTGCTGCCACAGCAGCGCTCCGCCGTTTGCCGCGTCGAAGATGTGCGCGCCGAATTTGCGGTCGGCCTCCAGTGCCAGCAGCGCCCCGGCCAGCACGGGGAACGCCAGCAGCACCAGCACCGAGGTGAGCAGCACGTTCCACACGAAGATCGGCATGCGGAACATCGTCATGCCCGGTGCGCGCATGCAGATGATCGTGGTGGTGAAGTTGACCGCGCCGAGGATGGTGCCGAAGCCGGAGAAGGCCAGGCCCATGGTCCACAGGTCGGCGCCGATGCCGGGCGAGTGCACCTCGCTGGACAGCGGCGAGTACGCGAACCAGCCGAAGTCGGCGGCGCCCTGCGGGGTGATGAAGCCGCTCATCGCGATCAGCGAGCCGAACAGGTACAGCCAGTAGGCGAACATGTTCAGCCGCGGGAACGCCACATCCGGCGCGCCGATCTGCAGCGGCATGATCCAGTTGGTGAAGCCGGCGAACAGCGGTGTCGCGAACATCAGCAGCATCGCCGTGCCGTGCATCGTGAACGCCTGGTTGTACTGCTCGTTGGACAGGAACTGGGTCCCCGGCCTCGCCAGTTCGGCCCGCATCAGCAGTGCCATGACCCCGGCGACGATGAAGAAGCCGAACGAGGTGATCAGGTACATCGTCCCGATCGTCTTGTGATCGGTACTGCCCGCCCAGTTCACGATCACGGTGCCGGGCCGCTTGCGCTTGGCCGGTACTTCGTCCTGATACGTGTCGTCGAGGTCGGCGGGATCCGCGGTGTCGCTCGTCGTCACGTTCTGCTCCGCCCGGTTGCAAAGGTTTTCAGCACGGAAGCAGACTCTCGGCACCGCACCCCGCCCTTGCGGCAGCCACGCCGCTGTTTCAGCCGATGGAGGGACCGCGAAATGATGAACGGCGCTACCGCGAGAAGCGGACCGCGTCGCTCGTGCCCTGCGCGTCGAGTTCGAGCACGCCGCCGTCGGGCGTCACATAGACCGTGCCCGCGGTGAAGCGCTCATGGGCGGTGGTGGCGGCGGGCAGGGCCGCGACCGGGGTGGCGCGGCCGGTGCGCGGGTCGAGCTGGACCAGCTGCGGGGCGGAGACCGGGCCGGCGAGCGCGAAGACCCGGTCGTCGCCCGGGGCGGCCGTGGCCAGCGCGGTGGCGGGGTAGGACCACAGCCGTGCCCCGGTGGTGGTGTCGTAGGCGTCGATCTCGGGGACGTCGGCCGTCAGGGCCGGTGTGACCAGGATGTTCCCGAGGAGCCGGGCGGAGTGGTCGGCGTCGCTGTCGTTGCCCGGCGCCAGCTCGGTGTCGCCCACCGCGAGCTTGCGGCTGCTCCCCGAGGCGGTGAAGACCCGCACGCTGTCCTCGCCGGCGATGTGCACCGAGGCGATCAGCGGTGACCCGGAGAAGACGTGCGCCAGATCGGTGTGGGCGTTCTGGACCCGGCTCCAGAGCACCTTCCCGGTCCTGCCGTCGTAGGCGGTGAGGCTGAACGGCTTCCTGCTGTCGGCGCAGTAGTCGTCGACGACCACGATCCCGGCGCTGCCCCAGTCGTAGGCGTTGCAGTAGTAGCCGCGTGCCGTGAAGCCCCACACGCGGTGGCCGGTGCGGACATTGAGCCCGCCGAGGAAGTTCTCGCTGACGATCGTGGCGATGTCGCCCTGCAGATAGGTCGTCGCGCCCACCGGGGTGGGGTGCTTGGTGTCGACCAGCGGTACGGTCCACAGCACCGTTCCCGTGGCGGTGTCTATCCCGGCGAGCGTGGTGCAGGACGTGCCGTCCGCGCCGAAGGCGACCGTGCCGAGGCCCTTGGCGGTCAGCGTGGGCGACATCGCGCAGGGGCTGGTGCCCTTAGCTGCCGCGCTGCCCGGCAGTGCGGCGGTCCACACGGTGTCGCCGTCGGCCAGGTCGTAGGCCGTGACACCGCCCCGGGTGCTCGCGCGTATCAGCAGTCTGCCCGTCAGCCAGCTGCCGATCAGCTCGTCGTCCGCGGCGGGCGCGCGCACCTTCCACGCCGGGGCCAGATGCTTCGACGCCGACGGCGCCGCCTCCTCCCGGTGCATGGCGAAGGCCGCGCCTCCCGCGGCCACCGCCAGCACGACCAGAACGAGCAGGATCCGCCCGGGCCGTCGCCGGCCCCCGCCCTCCGGCAGTGGGGGGGCGACCCCGTTGTCGACAGTCCTGCGGCCTGGAAAGGCCCCCCCGGCGTCCTGCCTTGGCGACGTCACCGTCGTCATCCCCGCACTTCCGCTCTGCTTGCTGCCTGGTCGCTTCTGCCCTGTGCTGCCCGGCCGGTCGCCGGTCGTACGTACCGCCGGAAGGCCCCCCGCCTCCCGCCCCCTGTGCTCGGCCGCCTGTCCTCAGCCGCTCCCGAAGGCGTGCCCGAACCGGTGGCGCGCAGACTCGGCCCGGAAAGCCGCCCGGGAGCCCACCGAGGTGTCGATCCGCCAGTCCATCACCTGGGAACCGCCAGGCCAGGTCTTGCGCTGGTCGTACCAGACCAGCCCGATCACCCCGGCCTCCGCGGCGCCCGCGAACAGGTCGCGCACCTGTGCCTCCTTCCGGGCGCTCTCCGCCACCGCGGTCTCGGTGATCAGCACCGGCTTGTCGGAGAAGCGGGCGATCTCGCGCAGTGTCGGGGTGAACAGCTCCGAGAAGGAGGCGCCGTCGATCGGGCCGTAGTAGCCGATCAGGCCGGTCCAGTCGACGTAGGAGTCGCCCGGGTAGTAGGGCCGCAGCTTCGCGGTGGCGCCGGTGTCGACCACATGCGGGCTCCACGCCCAGATGACGTTGGTGACACCGAGGCCGCGGAAGACGTCGTGGACGTGCTTCCAGGCCGCGACGAAGTCGTCGGCACCGGCGTGGCCCGGGCCCCATGAATTCCAGGGACCGTTCATCTCACCGGCGAAGGACAGCACCAGCGGGCCGCGGTAGCTCGCGATCTGCTGCGCCAGCTTGCGCACGTACGCGTCGTCGTGGCCGCCGCCGATGTCGGCGAGCGAGGTGTCGGAGGGGACCAGTGCGAGCATCGGCAACTGCCCGTGCTTCCACAGGAAGGCGTTGCCCTCCGGATCGAAGTCGTCGCCCCACGAGCTGTAATATTCACGGATGTCCGGCGCCCGGCCCGCCTGCGTACCGAAGGTCTTGACGATGTCGTACTGCCACGGCGTCTTGTCGTCCACCACGCCGAGCATCCGCCCTGCCGGACGCAGCATTGACGCGACGTCGAACGGGGCGCCCGATGTGCTGCCGCCGCCGCGGGCCGTGGTCCCCGCCGTGTCGGACGACCCATGGCCGGAGCCCGGGCCGCCGCAGGCGTAGGCCGCGAACAGCGCGACCACGGTGAGCACGACGGCAGCCGGGCGGCCGGAGCGGCGGATGGTGGCCATGGAGGGGTTCCGATCGGGCGGGTGGAGACGTTCGCGACCAGGATCCTATGCGTCGGGAGCCCGCCCGGCATATTTTCATCTCAATATGGTCACGTAGGTAGGATAGATCGTCATAAGTAGGGCAACCACCCGGACATGTGCGGCTTAGCGGCGCTATTTTCGACACCCGGAGCAGCCGCGGCACGAATCGAGAAAGCCCGAGGTCTTCGGTGACCAGCACACTGACGGAGGCCGAGCCCTCACCTGTCTTCGTCGACAGGACCGGACGGCGCGGGCGCCGCTTGCGCGGCCTCGGCTGGGTCTTCGGCGTCGCATTCGTCGGCGTCACCCTGTCGATGGTCTCCGGACTGCTGGGCACCCAGTCCGACGCCCCCTCCTTCCCGGTGCCGGGCAGCGCCAACACCCTTCCCCCCGGTCAGTACGTCAACGCGCCGCTGCCCGCGCCCCCGGGGAAGGCGAACCACAGCAAGGGCGCCCCGCACTCGTCGGCGGCGACCCCGACCGACAGCGCGACGGCCACCGCCACCGGGACGGCCACCTCGACCGCCACCGACACGGCCGACGCGGACGGGACCACCACCGGACGCACCACCACCGGACGCACCCCCGCCGGCGACGACCCCTCGGGCAGCGACCCGACCACAAAGCCCAGCAAATCCCCGGCTTCCAGTACCAAAGCACCGCCGACGCACTCCACCCCCACTCCGAGCGCGACGATCCCCCCGACGCAGGGCACCGCCGATCCCCCCGCTGCGCCGAACCCCGCCCCGTAGCCGCGCAAGGACTCAGGAACCCACCACCCATGTCCCGTCATCAACGCAGACGGCAGTCACTGCTGCGCCCGCGCAGACTCGCGGCGCCGCCGCTGCGGGTCTTCCTCCCGGTGACCGTGCTCGTCACCCTGCTGGCGCTGATGGTGCTGCGCGGCATGGCCAACAACGAGGTCTTCCACGACGAGAAGGTCGCGGTGTCGGTCGACAAGGGCACCGTGCCCAAGAGCGTGCTGGAGGGCGGTCCCGTCGTGGACTCCCGCGGCTCCCGGCAGGACCACCCGGTCAGCTACACCGTCCCCGACAAGACCGTGGTGCTGACCTTCGACGACGGCCCGTCGAGCGAGTGGACGCCCAAGATCCTCGACGTGCTCGCGAAGCAGCACATCAAGGCCGACTTCTTCGTCACCGGCTCGATGACCACCCGCAGCCCGGCGCTGATCCGCAGGATCGTCGCCGAGGGTCACGAGATCGGCCTGCACACCTACACCCACCCCGACCTGGCCCTGCACGACAACATCCGGCTCAACTGGGAACTGGGCGAGACGCAGTTGGCGCTGGCCGGCGTGGCGGGCATCCACAGCAGCCTGTTCCGGCCGCCGTACTCGTCCACCGCCGACGCCCTGGACGACTGGTCCTGGCCGGTCACCAAGAAGGTGGGCGCGAACGGCTACCTGGTGGCCTTCATCGACAAGGACACCGACGACTGGAAGCGCCCCGGCGTCAACGCCATCGTCCAGGCGGCGATGCCGGCGCTGCCCGGCCAGGGCGAGATGATCCTGCTGCACGACGCCGGCGGGAACCGGGCGCAGACGCTCACGGCGCTGCCGATCATCATCGAGAAGCTCAAGGCCCAGGGCTACACCTTCAAGACCATCGGTGAGGCGCTCGGCGCCGGCCCGGCGAACACCGAGGTCAGCGGCTCCACGCTGTGGGCGGGCAAGGCCTTCGTCTGGGCCACCACCTTCTCCGTCGGGCTGATGCCGTGGCTGGTGGTGCTGCTCGCGGTGGTCGGCGTCCTGGTCTTCACCCGGTTCGCACTGATGCTGGTGCTGTCGCTGGTGCATGTGCGGCGCACCCGGAAGGCCGGATTCTCCTGGGGGGCACCGGTCACCGAGCCGGTCAGCGTGATCGTCCCGGCGTACAACGAGCAGGAGTGCATCGCCAACACCCTGCTCTCGCTGGCCACCAGCGATCACCCGATCGAGGTGATCGTGGTGGACGACGGCTCCACCGACGACACCGTCGCACTGGTGCAGTCGATGGACCTGCCGATGGTCCGGCTGATCCGCCAGCCGAACAGCGGCAAGCCGGCCGCGCTCAACACCGGCGTGGCGGCGGCCTCGTACGACCTGATCGTCATGATGGACGGCGACACCGTCTTCGAGCCCGCCACGGTCCGCGAGCTGGTGCAGCCGTTCGCCGACGCCCGGATCGGGGCCGTGGCCGGCAACGCCAAGGTCGGCAACCGCGACACCCTGATCGGCGCCTGGCAGCACATCGAGTACGTGATGGGCTTCAACCTCGACCGGCGCATGTACGACGTCCTGGACTGCATGCCGACGATACCCGGCGCCGTCGGCGCCTTCCGCAGGGAAGCGCTGCGCCAGGTCGGCGGCATGAGCGACGACACCCTCGCCGAGGACACCGACGTGACCATGGCCCTGCACCGGGGCGGCTGGAAGATCGTGTACGCCGAGAACGCCCGCGCGTGGACCGAGGCGCCCGGCAGCATGAGCCAGCTGTGGTCCCAGCGCTACCGGTGGAGCTACGGCACCATGCAGGCGATGTGGAAGCACCGCCACGCGGTGCTGGAGCGCGGCCCCGCCGGGCGCTTCGGGCGGATCGGGCTGCCGTTCGTGGCGCTGTTCATGGTGTTCACGCCGCTGCTCGCGCCGGCCATCGACATCGCCATGGTCTACGGCGTCTTCTTCGTCGACCCGTACAAGAGCCTCGGCGCCTGGTTCGCGGTGCTGGCGCTGCAGGGCTTCTGCGCCTGGTGGTCCTTCCGCCTGGACCGCGAGAAGCCCTGGTATCTCATCACGCTGCCGGTGCAGCAGGTCGTCTACCGGGTGCTGATGTACATGGTGCTGCTCCAGTCCTGGATCACTGCCCTGACCGGAGGCCGGTTGCGCTGGCAGAAGCTGCGGCGCACCGGCGAGGTCGGCCTGGACGTCACCTCGGGGGCGACGCAGTCATGACGACGACAGAACCGGACGCGTACAGGGCGGCCGCCGCCGTGAACGACACCACCGCGACCATCCGGCTGCGGACCATCACCGTCCCCCCGGTGTTCGCCGAGAGCGCCCCGGACGACGAGGTCCCGGCCGGTCCCGAGCCCGCGGCGGCGCCCGCCCGCCCCCGGGGCGTACGCGACCGCTACCTCGACCTGCTGCGCGCCCTGGCGCTGGTCCGGGTGGTGATCTACCACAACTTCGGCTGGACCTGGCTGCCGCTGCTCTTCCCGTCGATGGGCGTGATGTTCGCGCTGGCCGGCTCGCTCATGGCCCGGTCGCTGAGCCGCCCCGCGTGGAGCGTCATCCGCGGGCGGATGCGCCGGCTGCTGCCGCCGATGTGGATGTTCGGCGCGGTCGTGCTGACCGCGATGATCCTCGACGGCTGGGGCCCGCACTCCGAGGGCCACCCGCACTGGTGGTGGGGCAAGCTCGCCTTCTGGGTGCTGCCGCTGAGCACCCCGCCCTTCGCCGAGACCGTGCACGGCTTCGGCGGCCACCTGCCGACCAGCTGGGCCGAGCAGGTCGTCGTCCCGCTGTGGTACCTGCGCGCCTACCTCTGGTACGTGCTGCTCTCGCCGCTCATGCTCAAGGCCGTACGCCGGCTGCCCTGGGTCACACTCGCGGTCCCGCTGGTGCTGTCGGCGGTCCTCAACTCCGGGCTGCTCGACCAGTCGGGCCGGATCATGGAGACCGCGACCGACTTCACCACCTTCGGCTCCTGCTGGCTGCTCGGCATCGCGCACCAGGAGGGCCTGCTGCGCCGGATACCGCAGTACGTCGTGCCGTCGATCGCGCCGCTGGTGCTGGCGGCCGGCTTCTGGTGGCTCCAGCAGGCACCGGTCGACGACCCCCGGATCGGCCCCGACCTGGAGGGGGTGCCGCTGGCGCAGGCCGTCTGGTCCTTCGGGTGCGTCCTGCTGCTGCTCCATCTGAGCCCCTCGTGGGAGCAGTGGCCTCGGCCGCTGGAGAAATTCAACGGCGTGGTCAGCCTGCTCAACTCCCGTGCGGTGACCGTCTATCTGTGGCACTGCGTGGCCCTGGTGCTGACCGAGCCGCTGATCGACCCGCTGTGGAACAACGAGTTCTGCTACACCCACCTGCGCTGGCTGCTGTCGAGCCAGTGGCTCCCGCTGCTGCTCGCCGTCCCGCTGATCGCGCTGGCGCTGCTGCTCTTCGGCTGGGTGGAGGACGTCGCGGCCAAACGCCGCCCCCGGCTGTTCCCCTACCCGCGCCGGGCGAAGGGCCGCCGCCGCGCGTAGCCGTCCGGGCCCGGACGGCTACGCAGCACACCGGATCACCGACCGGACCGGGCGCCGCTCAGGTCCGGCAGGTCATGGCGGCCCTTTCCCCGGCCGTGCGCCCATTGTTCACGGCCCGTCTGCGAGCAGCGCCGAATGGGAAATTCACCGGTGAAGTACGGGGACTTTCCCGTTTCCTTATTCCCATGGTGAAGAAGGCCGTTTCCTCCTGGCGGCGGCGGAACAGGCGCAGCGGTGAGAACAACCTCACACCCGGTCCGCACCCGGCAATTCGTGCGGTCGGCGGACCGGCTGCTCTAACATCCAGGCATGACGGTGTTGTCTGACGACGAGTTGCCTCTTGCGGCCGAGTTCCCTTCCGCGACGCATGATCAGTGGCGGGAACTGGCGGCCGGCGTTCTGCGCAAGTCCGGTAAGGAGATCACCGGTCAGGAGGCGGAGGACGCCCTGTCCACCGTCGTCGACGACGGGCTCCGCGTCCGCCCCCTGTACACCTCGCGCGACACCGCCGCCGCGCCCGGCCTTCCCGGCTTCGCCCCCTTCGTGCGCGGCAGCCGGCCCGAGGGCAACACGGTCGGCGGCTGGGACGTCCGCCAGCGGCACACGGCCGCCGGCGCCGAGGCGGTGCTGGCCGACCTGGAGACCGGCGCCACCTCGCTGTGGCTGGTGGTGGGCGAGACCGCCGGCATCCCGGTCGACGCACTGGCGGGCACGCTCGACGGTGTCCACCTCGACCTGGCGCCCGTGGTCCTGGACGCGGGCGAGGAGACCGTGCCGGCGGCGCGGCGCCTGGTGCGGATCCACGAGGAGCGCGGTGTCACCGCCGACGCCGTACGCGGCAGCCTGGGCGCGGACCCCCTCGGCCACGAGGCCGCCACCGGACGGCCGTACGACATCGGGCCCCTGGTCGAACTGGCCCGGCTGTGCGGCACACGCCACCCGGGCCTGCGGGCCTTCACCGTGGACGCGCTGCCGTACCACGAGGCCGGCGGCTCGGCCGCGCAGGAACTGGGCTGCTCCCTGGCCACGGGTGTCGCGTACCTGCGGGCGCTGACGGACGCCGGGCTCAGCGTCGGGCAGGCATATGAGCAGGTCCGGGAGTTCCGGTACGCGGCGACCGCCGACCAGTTCCTGACCGTCGCCAAGCTGCGCGCGGCGCGCCGGCTGTGGGCCCGGGTCGCCGAGGTGTGCGGGGTGCCGCGTGCGGGCGGGCAGCTCCAGCACGCGGTGACCTCGCCGGTGATGATGACGCGCCGCGACCCGTGGGTGAACATGCTGCGCACGACGGTCGCGACGCTGGCCGCGGGAGTGGGAGGTGCCGACGCGGTGACGGTCCTGCCCTTCGACCACGCGCTGGGCCTGCCGGACGCCTTCGCGCGGCGCATAGCGCGCAACACCTCGACCGTCCTGGTCGAGGAGGCGCACCTGTCCCGGGTGATCGACCCGGCCGGCGGCTCCTGGTACGTGGAGCGGCTGACCGAGGAACTCGCGCACGCGGCATGGGAGTTCTTCCAGGACATCGAACGGGCCGGCGGCCAGGCGGCGTCCCTGCGCTCCGGGCTGGTGCGCGACCGGCTGGCCGCGACCTGGTCGGCACGCAGCACCAGGCTGGCGAAGCGCACTGAACCGGTCACCGGGGTCAGCGAGTTCCCGAATCTGGCCGAGACGCCGGTGGTCCGTCCCCCGGCGCCCGCGCCGCCCCCGGGGGGCCTGCCGCGGGTCCGCCGCGATGAGGCGTTCGAGGCGCTGCGGGCCCGCTCCGACGCCCATCTCGCCGCGACCGGGGCCAGGCCGCGGATCCATCTGGCCGAGTTCGGTCCGGCGGGCGCGTCGTCCGCCCGGGCCGCCTTCGCGGCCAACCTCTTCCAGGCGGGCGGGATCGAGACCGTCACCGGGGGAGCCTTCGAGGACAGCGGCGCACGAGACGCGTGCCTGTGTTCCAGCGACGCCCTGTACGGGGAGCAGGCCGAGGACGTCGCGGCCCGGTTGCGCGCGGCAGGCGCGGAACACGTGTTCCTCGCCGGACGTCCGGCTGCTCACGCCGGTGTCGACACCTACGTCTTCACCGGCTGCGACGCGGTGTCCGTGCTCACCGCCGCCCTTGACCGTATGGGAGTGTCCTGATGTCCATCCCCGACTTCTCCGCGGTCGAGCTCGGCACCGGGACGCCCGGTGCCGGTCCGGACGAGTGGGGCCGCGCCGTCAAGGAGGCCCACGGCGACGACGACCTGCGGTGGGAGACCCCGGAGGGCATCGCGGTCAAGCCGTTGTACACGGGGAAGGATCTGGAGGGACTGGACTTCCTGGGCACCTTCCCGGGTGTCGCGCCGTTCCTGCGTGGTCCGTATCCCACGATGTATGTGAACCAGCCGTGGACGGTCCGGCAGTACGCGGGCTTCTCGACCGCTGAGGAGTCGAACGCGTTCTACCGGCGGAATCTGGCGGCCGGTCAGAAGGGTCTGTCGGTCGCGTTCGACCTGCCGACCCACCGGGGGTATGACAGTGATCATCCGCGGGTGACCGGTGACGTCGGCATGGCGGGGGTGGCGATCGATTCGATCTATGACATGCGGCAGTTGTTCGACGGGATTCCGCTGGACCGGATGACGGTGTCGATGACGATGAACGGCGCCGTGCTGCCGGTCCTCGCGCTGTACATCGTGGCCGCGGAGGAGCAGGGTGTGCCGCCGGAGAAGCTGGCGGGGACCATTCAGAACGACATCCTCAAGGAGTTCATGGTCCGCAACACCTACATTTATCCGCCGAAGCCGTCGATGCGGATCATCTCCGACATCTTCGCCTTCACCTCGCGGCGGATGCCGCGCTACAACTCCATCTCCATTTCGGGCTATCACATCCAGGAAGCGGGTGCGACGGCCGATCTGGAACTGGCGTACACGCTCGCGGACGGGGTGGAGTACATCAGGGCCGGGCGGGAGGTGGGGCTGGACGTGGACGCGTTCGCGCCGCGGCTGTCGTTCTTCTGGGCGATCGGGATGAACTTCTTCATGGAGATCGCCAAACTGCGCGCGGCCCGCCTGCTGTGGGCCAAGCTCGTGCGGCAGTTCGACCCGAAGAACCCCAAGTCGCTCTCCCTGCGGACCCATTCGCAGACCTCCGGCTGGTCGCTGACGGCGCAGGACGTGTTCAACAACGTGACCCGGACGTGTGTGGAGGCGATGGCGGCCACCCAGGGCCACACCCAGTCGCTGCACACCAACGCCCTGGACGAGGCGCTCGCGCTGCCCACGGACTTCTCCGCGCGGATCGCCCGCAACACCCAGCTGCTGATCCAGCAGGAGTCGGGCACGGGCCGGGTGATCGACCCGTGGGGCGGCAGCGCCTATGTGGAGCGGCTGACGTACGACCTGGCGCGGCGGGCGTGGCAGCACATCGAGGAGGTCGAGGCGGCCGGCGGGATGGCCCGGGCGATCGACGCGGGCATCCCCAAGCTGCGCATCGAGGAGGCCGCGGCCCGTACCCAGGCGCGGATCGACTCCGGGCGGCAACCGGTGATCGGGGTGAACAAGTACCGGGTGGAGACCGACGAGCGGATCGATGTCCGATCGGTCGACAACTCCTCCGTCCGCGCCCAGCAGATCGCCAAACTGCGCCGGCTGCGCGCGGAACGCGACGAGACCGCTTGCCAGGACGCGCTGGACGCCCTGACCCGGGCCGCCGGCGGCCGGCGGGACAACCTCCTCGACCTCGCCGTGCGCGCGGCCCGGGCGAAGGCGACCGTGGGTGAGATCTCCGACGCCCTGGAGAAGGTGTACGGGCGGCACGCGGGACAGGTCCGTACGATCTCCGGTGTGTACCGCACCGAGGCAGGGCAGTCCCCTTCCGTCGAACGCACCCGCGCCACGGTGGACGCCTTCGCCGAGGCCGAGGGCCGCCGCCCGCGGATCCTGGTCGCCAAGATGGGCCAGGACGGCCACGACCGCGGCCAGAAGGTGATCGCCACCGCCTTCGCCGACCTCGGCTTCGACGTCGACGTCGGCCCCCTCTTCCAGACACCGGCCGAGGTCGCCCGCCAGGCCGTCGAGGCGGACGTGCACATCGTCGGGGTCTCATCCCTGGCCGCCGGACACCTGACCCTCGTCCCGGCACTGCGCGAGCAGCTCGCCGAGGAGGGCCGGGAGGACATCATGATCGTGGTCGGCGGGGTGATCCCGCCCCAGGACGTACCGACGCTGCTCGACATGGGCGCGGCGGCCGTCTTCCCGCCCGGCACCGTGATCCCGGACGCCGCCCGCGAGCTGGTCGCACGGTTGGCCGCCGAACTCGGACACGGAGAGCTGTGAGGTCGCACCCCGGTGGCCATTGATCTCGACGAGTACGTCAGGGGTGTCCTCGACGGCAGGCGGGCCGTGATCGCCCGGGCGATCACCCTGGTGGAGTCCACCCGGCCCCAGCACCGGGCGCTCGCCCAGCAGTTGCTGACCGAACTGCTGCCGCGCAGCGGCAAGGCCCGCAGGATCGGTATCAGCGGAGTGCCCGGCGTCGGCAAATCGACGTTCATCGACGCCTTCGGAACGATGCTGACCGGGCTCGGCCACCGGGTCGCCGTACTCGCCGTCGATCCGTCGTCCACCCGGACCCGAGGCTCGATCCTCGGCGACAAGACCAGGATGGAGCGGCTGGCCGTCGATCCGCGGGCCTTCATCCGGCCCTCCCCGAGCGCCGGCACCCTCGGCGGCGTCGCGAAGGCCACCCGCGAGTCGATCGTGGTGATGGAGGCCGCGGGCTACGACGTCGTCCTGGTGGAAACGGTCGGCGTCGGCCAGTCCGAGACGACGGTGTCGAACATGGTCGACTCCTTCCTGCTCCTGGCGCTCGCCCGCACCGGGGACCAGTTGCAGGGCATCAAGAAGGGCGTCCTGGAACTGGCCGACGTCATCGCCGTCAACAAGGCCGACGGGCCGCACGAGCGCGAAGCCCGCTCCGCCGCCCGCGAGTTGTCCGGTGCGCTGCGGCTCATGCACGGCAGGGACGCCTTCTGGACGCCGCCGGTGCTCACCTGCAGCGCGCGCGAGTCGACCGGCCTGGACGCCGTCTGGGAGCGGCTGGAGGAGCACCGTGAACGGCTGCGGACGACCGGCCGGCTGGCCGCCCGCCACCGCGACCAGCAGGTCGAGTGGACGTGGGCCATGGTCCGCGAGGAACTCCTGGTCCGGCTGCGCGCCGATCCGGCGGTCCGCTCGCTGGCCCCGGTGCTTGAGCAGCAGGTCCGCGACGGCGAGCTGACGGCCGCGCTCGCCGCCGAGCGGATCCTGGAAGCCTTCGGCGTCCGGCCCGACTGAGTCCGGCCGCCTGTGTCCTTCGTCTTTCGGCTGTCTCACGGTCTTGCCAGTTGATGTGGCCGAAAGTCCCGGGGAAGCCCCGGAAGCGCGACTCGCCCCGTGGCGGACGAACCACTGCGGGCAGTGATCACCTGTCAGACCGGCTCCAGGCCGGCCCGCCGAGGTCGTGGGCAATCCAGCCCGGTGTGTCCAGGCGTACGGGCAGGTCTCCGAGCAGCGTGGTCAGGTGCGTCTCAAGGCTCGCGAGTTCGACGGGACCGATCTGCCGCTCCCACTGGCTGCGCAGCTCGTCGAAGATCGATTCGCCTTGTCGCAGCACTTCGAAGCCGAGTGGGGTGACCTGGAGGCGTTTGCGGCGAGCGTCGAGGGGGTCCGTGTCGCGTGCGACGTATCCGCGCTCCTGCAGCGCCGTTATGGTTTTCGCCGCCGCCTGCTTGGAGACCGACATGCGTCGGCCCAGTTCTGAGGCGTTGTCCGCGCCGGCGGTGATGGCCCGCATGGCGAAGTCGTGGACGGGACGCACGTCCTTGTAGCCGCGGCGGGCCAGTTCGGCGGTCGCGGCGTCCGCGAGTGAGCGGAAGCCTCCGAGCAGGAGCAGTGCGAGGTGAGCGCCGGATCGTGGCATGGAAGAAGGATACGGCTGCGCGCTGGACAACGACAACCTTGTTGTCTACTGTCATGGACAACAAGGTTGTCGAAATAGGGGAACAATGGACGTCACGCCTCAGGGCTCCACGATTCCGGGAGTCACGCACCACCGCGCAGAGGTCAACGGAACCCGGTTGCACTACGTGGCGGCGGGAACCAGCGGATCTCCGGTCCTCCTGGTCCACGGGTTCCCCGAGACCTGGTGGACCTTTCACAAGATCATCCCGATCCTCGCGCAGACCCACCGAGTCTTCGCCGTCGACCTGCGCGGCTTCGGCGACTCCGACAACGGGCCCGGCGAGTACGACAGCACGACCTCGGCCGAGGACCTGCACCTGCTCATCGAACTTCTCGGCGTCGGCCCGGTCCACCTCACCGGCCAGGACATCAGCGGCGCGACCGTCTTCCGCCTGGCGGCCACCCACCCGCGGGACGTACTCAGCCTCACCGCGATCGAGATGGGCCTGCCGGGGTTCGGCCTCGAAACGCTGGCCGACATCACCCATGGCGGCACCTGGCACATCGGCGTCCTCGCCGCCCCCGGCATCCCCGAGATGCTCCTGGCCGGCCGCGAGCGCGAATTCCTGGGACAGTTCACGTTCCCAGCCATGAGCGCGACCCCCGGAGCGATCACCGACGCCGACATCGAGGAGTTCACCCGCACCTACGCGCGCCCCGACGGCTGGCGCGGAGCGGCCGGCCTCTACCGGTCGATGCTGCGCGAGGGCCCCGAGATCACGGCCCTCGCCGACACGCACGGCCTGAATGTGCCCGTACTCGCGGTCGGCGCCGGAGGAGGCCCCTTCACGGCCGGCACCATGTCCCAGGCTGCGGCAACCGAAGTGAGCTCGGTATCAATCAACGGCGCAGGCCACTACGCCGCAATGGAGGCCCCCGAGGAGCTGGCGAAGGCCATTGTCGAATTCATCGGAAACATCGATGCCGCTTCGTAGCCGCGGGCGGGGCGGCGGTGCCGCATGAGCCAGCCGAGGGTGCGTTCGACGACCCGGCGCCGGGGGCCTCCACAGCGGCCGGGGTGCGGAATCTCTCCCGGACCCGGGACGGTTCAGTCTCCGTCGCCACTGGTTCCGCTCTCCAGGATGGAGACGATGGAATACAGCGAGAAACAGATGGCACCAAGCCCGATCAGAACGCGGGCCGCCACGAGTACCGCGGTGTCGTCCGATTCGAAGAGGAAGGCCGCGAGGAAGAGGCAGAGCAGTGCCGTGCCGACCGGAATCAGAGGAACCCGGTTCGCCAGGGTGGCTGTCCGGCGCCAGACAAGCGCGAGCAGCAGTACCTTGCTGAGGATGCTCCAGCAGATGAGCCCCAGCCCGATCAGCACGAATCCGGCGGACAACTGGGATGGCCGGCTGTGCACGGCGATGAGGACCAGGCCCCACACGATGCCGACGGTCCCCAGGCCCGCGGCCGCTCCGGGCCAGAGCGCGCGTTCCCGTGGCGTGTAGGTGTTCTGGATCTGCCGCAGAATACTGTCCACCAGTCCGATCAGGCAGGTGCAGACGAGTGCCAAACCGATCATCACGTGTCCTGAGGTGAAACGCCCGTCCGCGTTTCCCCCGCCTCCGCCTGCCAGCAGGGTGATGGCGAACGCCCAGGTGACCAGAGCCGCGATGACGGGCAGCGTCGACAGGACACGCACGGCCCACACCCCGAACGGCGCGGGCGAGCGTGGAGGCGCCCCCCAGGGAAGCGCCGAGTTCTCGGCGATTCGAAGGAAGCAGGTGGAACTGGTGGCCACACACGAGACGCACACACAGATCATGCCGACGCCGAAGATCACGTGTCCGGCGATGAAATCGGGCGGTGACCGGGGGCTCTCGGTGAGCAGGGAAAGCCCGAAGCCCGTGGTGACACCGCTGACCGCGAAACCGAAGACCGGGTAGAGCCACCGGTCCAGCACGGTGTAGCGCCCGGTGAGCTGCCTGATGATCGTCGCCGCGGTGGCGAACAGACAGAGACAGATGGCCGCCAGGAAGATGAGCACCAGGCCTGCGACTCGAGCGCTCGGTCCGGACGCATGGGCGAGAACGTATCCACCCAGCGCGGCTGAAACCGCACCCATGAGCACAGGTATGGCGCGGAACAGGACACTGATCTTGTAGTCCATGAGGCTCCCAACCATGACGAGTCACATTCATGATCTGGCCGTCACCGCCGGACTGCCACCGGAAGACTTGACGAGGGCGGTGCCGCGACCGCGGGCTCCACCGGCTCTACCGGGACTCTTCGGCACGCAGACCGCGCTGTCCCCGTATCCGGCTCCTGTCGTGATCACCGTCTGCCAGTTCACATTCACGACCTCGTGGCGAGCCGTGACCGCGATCGGTCAGCGTCGCCCGCTGTGGCGCAAAGTCCCCGAGAAGTCCCCGACATGCCGCCGCGCCCCTCCCTGACCCGCTGCGTCGCAGGTCGGACGGGGCGCGGCGGCATCCGCGTGTCAGATGTCGCGGAAGATCTCGATCTGTGCCCCGATCGTGTTCAGCCGCTCCGCCAGGTCCTCGTAACCGCGGTTGATCACATAGACGTTGCGCAGCACCGACGTGCCCTCGGCCGCCATCATGGCCAGCAGGACGACCACCGCGGGGCGCAGCGCGGGCGGGCACATCATCTCCGCGGCGCGCCAGCGGGTCGGGCCCTCGACCATGATGCGGTGCGGGTCGAGGAGCTTGACGGCCGCGCCGAGCCGGGTCAGCTCGGTGAGGTAGATCGCCCGGTTGTCGTAGACCCAGTCGTGGATGAGGGTCGAGCCCTGCGCGGTGGCGGCGATGGCCGCGAAGAAGGGCACATTGTCGATGTTCAGGCCGGGGAAGGGCATCGGGTGGATCTTGTCGATCGGCGACCGCAGCTTGGACGGGCGGACGGTGAGGTCCACCAGCCGGGTACGGCCGTTGTCCGCGCGGTATTCCGGGGACAGCTCGAAGTCGAGCCCCATCTCCTCCAGCACCGCCAGTTCGATCTCCAGGAACTCGACCGGCGCCCGGCGGATGGTCAGTTCGGACTCGGTGACCACGGCCGCGGCCAGCAGGCTCATCGCCTCGACCGGGTCCTCGGAGGGCGCGTAGTCGACGTCGCGGTCGATGTGCGCCACGCCGTGCACGGTCAGCGTCGTGGTGCCGATGCCCTCGACCTTGACGCCCAGCTCCTCCAGGTAGAAGCACAGGTCCTGGACCATGTAGTTGGAGCTGGCGTTGCGGATGACGGTGACGCCC
Source organism: Streptomyces sp. NBC_01477 (assembly GCF_036227245.1). Taxonomy (GTDB): domain Bacteria; phylum Actinomycetota; class Actinomycetes; order Streptomycetales; family Streptomycetaceae; genus Actinacidiphila. The sequence continues at coordinate 2,137,598 of NZ_CP109445.1, read as the reverse complement.
TCGTAGCGGGCGGCGGCCAGCAGCGCGTTCTCGGTCACGGTGTCGCCGCGCTCGGTCAGCACGATCGGGCGGTGCGGGGCGATGCCGCCGGTCACCTCGGCGTGGTAGGAGCCGTCGGTGGCGGTGACGTCCAGGCCGAAGTGCCGCAGCGCGTTCATGTGCGGCTGGACCGTACGGGTGCCGAGGTCGCAGCCGCCGGCGTACGGGATCCTGAAGCGGTCGGTACGGTGCAGCAGCGGGCCGAGGAACATGATCACGCTGCGGGTGCGGCGGGCGGCCTCGGTGTCCATCGCTGCCAGGTCGAGCGTGGCGGGCGGCACGATCTCCAGGTCGTTGCCGTCGTTGATCCACCGGGTGCGGACACCGATGCTGTTGAGCACTTCGAGGATGCGGTAGACCTCCTCGATCCTGGCGACCCGGCGCAGGGTGGTGCGGCCGGCGTTGAGCAGGGTCGCGCACAGCAGGGCCACGCAGGCGTTCTTGCTGGTCTTGACGTCTATGGCGCCGGACAGCCGACGGCCGCCGACGACCCGCAGATGCATGGGGCCTGAGTAGCCGAGCGAGACGATCTCGCTGTCCAGGGCCTCGCCGATCCTGGCGATCATCTCAAGGCTGATGTTCTGGTTGCCCCGCTCGATCCGGTTCACCGCGCTCTGGCTGGTGCCGAGCGCTTCCGCGAGATGGGTCTGTGTCCAGCCCCGGTGCTGTCGGGCGTCCCTGATGAGCCTGCCGATACGTGCGAGGTAGTCGTCGGTCATACGGGTGACTCTATCTCATATATGAGATGCGGCAACGTGGGTACCGCCGTTCGTGGTGCGTGTCGCGACTGCCCCGAACGGCCCCGGGTACACGTCCGGCGGCGAAACTCACCGTACCCACTGCTCACCAGGACGCAACTCCCGCCACACTGGCCACAGCCGGACCGAGCGGGCCCGCCGCCCCGGACGCTGCGGGGGAGGGCGGCGGTCAGGAACACCTGACCTTTCGCAGTGAAGGTTGAGCTCTTCTCGTCGAAGGTTGAGCGCCGATCGCGCGAGGTGGGGCTGGTCGAGATAGTTGTCACTGACCACGCCGATTCGTCGGGCTGCGATCATGCTGGGATGGCCCATGACGTCCTGTTCTTCCTCGCCGCCGACGACGAGGCTGCGGCGGCTTCGCGGCTGCGGGGACCCGGTGCGGCCTCCGATTCGGTGACCTGCCACTTCATCGATCCCGACACGGCCATTGCCGAGTGGGACATGTACTTCGAGGAGCCCTCGGCCGAGGCCCCGTCATCTGAGCGGCTGTATGCGTGGCGGCCGTGGCCTGAGTGGGTCGTTCCGCCATTGAACGATGGCGTTGAGGTACTCGCTCTGCCGAAGCGGCTGACCCGTGCGCTGGCCAACGCGAGCCTCGCCGAACTGGACGACCTTGCGAGTCGCTGGACCGCGCGGCTCTGGTCCGAGGATGGAGACGAGATGACGGACGACGATCTCCTGGCGGTCCTCCAGCAAGTCGCCCGGCTCGCGGCATCTGCTGTGCACACCGGTGGCGGCCTCTACAGCTGGAGCTTCTGACCGTCCTCCTGTGCCTCGCACCCGCACAGGACGCCACCGTGAGCAGCGCGTCACCCCTGCTCTGACTGGTCGGCTCAACCTTCGATGAGAAAGAGGCCCACCGACCAGCCTTCGGTGAGAACGCTCAACCTTCGCTGCGACAGAACAACACCGGCCGCCGCACATGAACCTCCGGCTGTCATGTACTAGAGTTATCTCGACATCGAGATATCTGCCGAGGCGTACCGCGACCGCGCTGGCAGCGGGCCGTGGGGACACGCGCGCAAGGACGCAGGACGACGCATGAAGGAGACTGCCGTGTCGGCGAACAGCTTCGACGCCCGCAGCACACTGCAGGTGGGCGACGAGTCGTACGAGATCTTCCGGCTGGACAAGGTGGAGGGCTCCGCCCGGCTGCCGTACAGCCTGAAGGTGCTGCTGGAGAATCTGCTCCGCACGGAGGACGGCGCGAACATCACCGCCGGGCACATCCGTGCGGTCGGCGGCTGGGACTCCCAGGCGCAGCCGAGCCAGGAGATCCAGTTCACGCCGGCCCGGGTGATCATGCAGGACTTCACCGGTGTGCCGTGCGTGGTGGACCTGGCCACCATGCGCGAGGCGGTGAAGGAGCTGGGCGGCGACCCGGCCCGTATCAATCCGCTGGCGCCCGCCGAACTGGTCATCGACCACTCGGTCATCGCCGACCGCTTCGGCACCCCCGACTCCTTCGCGCAGAACGTCGAGCTGGAGTACGGCCGCAACAAGGAGCGCTACCAGTTCCTGCGCTGGGGCCAGACCGCCTTCGACGAGTTCAAGGTCGTCCCGCCCGGCACCGGAATCGTTCACCAGGTGAACATCGAGCACCTGGCCCGTACCGTCATGGTCAGGAACGGCCAGGCCTACCCCGACACCCTGGTCGGCACCGACTCCCACACCACCATGGTCAACGGCCTCGGTGTGCTCGGCTGGGGCGTCGGCGGCATCGAGGCGGAGGCCGCGATGCTCGGCCAGCCGGTGTCGATGCTCATCCCGCGGGTGGTCGGCTTCAAGCTGACCGGCGAGCTGCCCACCGGCACCACCGCCACCGACCTGGTGCTCACCATCACCGAGATGCTCCGCAAGCACGGTGTGGTCGGCAAGTTCGTGGAATTCTACGGCGAGGGCGTCAGCGCCACCTCGCTCGCCAACCGGGCCACCATCGGCAACATGTCGCCGGAGTTCGGCTCCACCGCGGCGATCTTCCCGATCGACGCCGAGACCATCAACTACCTGAAGCTGACCGGCCGCTCCGAGCAGCAGGTCGCGCTCGTCGAGGCGTACGCCAAGGAGCAGGGTCTGTGGCTGGACCCGGCCGCCGAGCCGGACTACTCCGAGAAGCTGGAGCTCGACCTGTCCACGGTCGTGCCGTCCATCGCCGGACCCAAGCGCCCGCAGGACCGGATCGTGCTGGCCAGGGCCGCCGAGCAGTTCGCCACCGACGTGCGCAACTACGTCACCGACGACGAGGAGTCGGGCAAGGAGTCCTTCCCGGCCTCCGACTCCCCGGCCACCCACAACGGCGTGCCCACCAAGCCGACCCTGGTCACCGCCGAGGACGGCAGCACGTACGAGATCGACCACGGCGCCGTCACGGTCGCCGCCATCACCTCTTGCACGAACACCTCGAACCCGTACGTCATGGTGGCCGCCGCGCTGGTGGCCAAAAAGGCGGTCGAGAAGGGCCTGACCCGCAAGCCCTGGGTCAAGACCACCCTGGCCCCCGGCTCGAAGGTCGTCACCGACTACTTCGACAAGGCCGGCCTGACCCCGTACCTGGACAAGCTCGGCTTCAACCTGGTCGGCTACGGCTGCACCACCTGCATCGGCAACTCGGGACCGCTGCCCGAGGAGGTCTCCAAGGCGGTCAACGAGGCCGATCTCGCGGTCGCCGCGGTGCTGTCGGGCAACCGCAACTTCGAGGGCCGGATCAACCCGGACGTCAAGATGAACTACCTGGCCTCGCCGCCGCTGGTCGTCGCCTACGCCATCGCGGGCTCGATGAAGGTGGACATCACCCGGGACGCGCTCGGCATCGACCAGGACGGCAAGCCGGTTCACCTCGACGACATCTGGCCGACCGAGGCCGAGGTCAACGACGTGGTCGCGTCCGCGATCGGCGAGGACATGTTCCGCAGCTCCTACAGCGACGTCTTCGCTGGCGACGCCCAGTGGCAGGCGCTGCCGATCCCGACCGGCAACACCTTCGAGTGGGACCCGCAGTCCACCTACGTCCGCAAGCCCCCGTACTTCGAGGGCATGGGCATGGACCCCGAGCCGGTCTCCGACATCAGCGGCGCCCGGGTGCTGGCCAAGCTCGGCGACTCGGTCACCACCGACCACATCTCGCCGGCCGGCGCGATCAAGGCCGACACCCCGGCCGGGCAGTACCTGACCGAGCACGGCGTGCAGCGCCCCGACTTCAACAGCTACGGCTCGCGCCGCGGCAATCACGAGGTCATGATCCGCGGCACCTTCGCCAACATCCGGCTGCGCAACCAGATCGCCCCCGGCACCGAGGGCGGCTTCACGCGCGACTTCACCCTGCCCGAGGCACCCGTCGCCTTCATCTACGACGCCTCGCGCCACTACATCGAGCAGGGCACCCCGCTGGTCGTCCTGGCGGGCAAGGAGTACGGCTCCGGCTCGTCGCGCGACTGGGCGGCCAAGGGCACCGCGCTGCTCGGCGTCAAGGCGGTCATCGCGGAGTCCTACGAGCGCATCCACCGCTCCAACCTGATCGGCATGGGCGTGCTGCCGCTGCAGTACCCCGAGGGCGCCACGGCGGCCACGCTGGGCCTCACCGGCGAGGAGACGTACTCCTTCACCGGGGTGACCGTGCTCAACGACGGCAGCACTCCGGGCACGGTGAAGGTCAGCACCGACACCGGTGTGGAGTTCGACGCCGTGGTCCGGATCGACACTCCCGGCGAAGCGGACTATTACCGCAACGGCGGCATCATGCAGTACGTGCTCCGCTCCCTCATCCGGCAGTAGTCCGGCCGACAGTAACTCACGAGTAGCACGGACCGCGTCACCCGGCAGGGGTGGCGCGGTCCGCGCGTTTTGCGCAGGCCAATCCGTCGATCGTCCGCCATCGGCTCACAGGGATCGCTCTGACCTGCGGTTTTGTCGTCCCGCATTTCGGACAGGTCTCAACTCGGGAAAGCTTGCCGTCCAAACGGCCTCTTGATCTTGCCCTGCTGGAGAGAAGTGGACTATACCTGTCGGCGTCCAGGGAACCTGCTGGAGCGCGGGGTCAGGCGGGTCAATCGGCGGCGGTTCGCTGCCGGTCGTCGATGAACGTTCCCTGTCTCACTGGATGCACGGCATCACTCAAGCTTCAACTGTTCGCGGGCGTCGGCGGATTCCGCTGCACCGCATGAGTCCTGGAGAAGGCGAGGACTTGAGCATGGGATCCGAGTTCAACCGGCGCGATGCAATCAAGCGGGCAATGGCGATCGGCGTGGTGGCGATTCCGTCGGCCTCGCTGCTGTCGGCGTGTGCCACGTCCAGTGGTGGCGACAAGAACAAGCCGGTCGCGACCGGCACCAAGTCGGCTGCGAACCCGCTCGCTGTCAAGAACGGCGCGCCGCTGGAGGCATTCGTCTTCAAGGGCGGATTCGGCGACGACTACATCAAGGCCGCCGAGGCCGAGTACAACAAGACCTACGGCGTGACCGTCAAGCACACCGGTACGCAGGCGATCGGCCCGAAGCTGCAGCCGCGCTTCGCCAACAACACGCCGCCGGACTTCATGGACAACTCCGGCGCCGACAACCTCGACACCGCGGCCCTGGCCAAGGAGGGCAAGCTCCTGGACCTGACGCCGCTGCTGGACGCCGCGACCATCGACGACCCGTCCAAGAAGGTCCGCGACGTCCTGATCGCCGGCACCGTCGAGCAGGGCCAGTACGGCTCGCAGGCGATGTACGCGCTGAACTACGCCTTCACCGTCTACGGCAGCTGGTACTCCAACAAGCTCTTCCAGGCCAAGGGCTGGACGTACCCCAAGACCTTCGACGAGATGATCGCGCTCGGCGCCAAGACCAAGGCCGCCGGTGTCGCGCTGTTCACCTACCCCGGCAAGTACCCGTATTACGTGCACTTCGACCTTTTCGCCCAGATCGGCAAGGTGGGCGGCAAGGAGGTGCTCAACGCCATCGACGACCTGGAGGACGGCGCCTTCAAGGTCGACGCGGTCAAGCAGGTCGTGGGCTACTACGAGGAACTGGCCGCCAAGAAGTACTTCCTGGCCGGCTCCGAGGGCAAGACGCACATCCAGATGCAGACCGACTGGACCAAGGGCAAGGCCGCCCTGGTGGCGGACGGTTCGTGGGTGGAGAACGAGGCCGCCCCGACCATGCCCAAGGACTTCGACCTGGCGGTCGGCCCGCTGGTCGGTGGCGGCGACAGCGACAAGCTGCCGTTCGGCACCCTCTACGCGGCGGCGGGCGAGCCCTTCATCGTGGCCGCCAACGGCAAGAACCCGACTGGCGGTATGGAACTGCTGCGGATCATGCTCGCCAAGAAGCAGACCGACAACTTCACCAACACCATCAAGTCGCTCACCTGCGTGTCCGGCTCCGCCGAGGGCCTGACCCTCACCCCGGGTCTGGCCTCGGCGAGCGCGGCGCTCAAGACGGCCGGCGCGAACGTGCTCAACGCGCGTATCCAGGACTGGTACGTCAAGCTCAACCAGGAGACGATCGGCAACCTGACCGCCCAGCTGCTCACCGGGCAGATCAACGCGGACAAGTGGATCGAGGGCGCCCAGAAGGCCTCCGACGCCACCAAGAAGGACTCGTCCGTGCCGAAGTTCAAGCACGTCTGATCCGCATTCCCCCTAACGGCTGAGACGAGAGCGACCGGCGACATGCGACACGGCAAGTACCGGTTCATCATCGGCTTTCTGGCGATTCCCCTGGCGCTGTACGGGGTCCTAGTGATCTCGCCCTTCGTGCAGGACTTCCAGATCTCGATGACGGACTGGACCGGACTCACCCCCGACAAGCACTACATCGGGTTCGACAACTACCGGAAGATCATTCACAACCACCTCTTCTGGCAGTCGCTGTGGCACAACGTTCTGCTGCTGCTGATCGTGCCGGTCGTGACGCTGGCACTCGGTCTGTTCTTCGCTTTCATGCTCAACGTCGGCGGCCGGCGCAAAGGCAGCGCGTCGGTCGCCGGCGTCAGGGGGTCGGGCGTCTACAAGATCGTCTTCTTCTTCCCCCAGGTGCTGTCGGTCGCGGTGATCGCCATCCTGTGGCAGCAGATCTACAACCCCGACCCCGAGGAGGGCGTGCTCAACGTCGTCCTCAACAGCATCGGGCTCGGCTCGCAGACCCAGTCCTGGCTGGGCGACCCGAACCTGGCGCTGGCCTGCATCATGGCGGTGATGGTGTGGGCGAACGTCGGCTTCTACGTGGTGCTGTTCTCGGCCGGCATGTCGTCCATCCCGACCGAGATCTACGAGGCCGCGCTGCTGGACGGCGCCAAGCGGACGACCACCTTCTTCCGGGTCACGCTGCCGCTGCTGTCCGACACCGTGGCCACCGGCTGGGTCTACATGGGCATCATCGCCATGGACGCCTTCGCCTATGTGCAGCTGATGTCGGTCAACAACGGCGGTCCCAACGAGAAGACCGACGTGGTGCCGCTGCTGCTGTTCAAGACGGCCTTCCGGGACAACAGCCAGTACGGCCTGGCGGCGGCCATGGGTGTCGCCATGCTGATAGTGACGCTGGTGTTCGCCGTACTGACGCTGCGGCTGTCGCGCCGCGAGCGTATCGAGTTCTAGGGGTGCCGCGATGACTACCGAGACGTTCGACGGGGCCCCCGGCTCCTCGCCCCGCAAGTCCGGCACACCCGCCTCGGACGCGGCCCGCTGGAAGTGGCGGCGCAGCGAGGGCGGCGTGCTGAACGCGTTCAGCCATGTCTTCCTGGCCGTGTGGGCGCTGATGGTGGGCCTGCCGCTGCTGTGGGCGCTGTGGAGTTCCTTCAAGAGTTCCGGGGACATCCTCAGCCACCCGCTGTCGCTGCCCACCCACCTCCACTTCGAGAACTGGTCCCACGCCTGGACGAAGGCGAACATGGGCCAGTACTTCATCAACACCATCATCGTGGTCGGCTTCTCGACCGTCGGCACCATGCTGTTCGGCTCGATGGCGGCCTACGTGCTGGCCAGGTTCGAATTCCCCGGCAACCGGCTGATCTACTTCATCTTCGTGGCGGGCATGGCCTTCCCGGTGGTCATGGTGCTGGTGCCGCTGTTCTTCGTCACCACCAACCTCGGCATCATCAACACCCTGCCGGGGCTGATCCTGGTCTACATCGCCTACTCGCTGCCCTTCACCGTCTTCTTCATGACGTCCTTCTTCCGGACCCTGCCGACCTCGGTGGCGGAAGCGGCGCTGGTGGACGGCGCGTCCCACACCAGGACGTTCTTCCAGATCATGGTGCCGATGGCCAAGCCGGGCATCATCAGCATCGGGATCTTCAACGTGCTCGGGCAGTGGAACCAGTACCTGCTGCCGCTGGTGCTGAACCAGGGCGACACCAACAAATGGGTGCTCACCCAGGGCCTGGCCGACCTCGCCGTCCAGCAGGGCTACCAGGGCGACTGGGGCGGGCTCTTCGCCGGGCTGTCGATCGCCATGCTCCCGGTGCTGGCCGTCTACATCGTCTTCCAGCGCCAGGTGCAGGCCGGACTCACCGCGGGGGCGCTCAAGTAGACCCCGCAGATCCCGGCCGGGCCACGCCGGCACCGGCGCGCACGGTCCGTCCGCGTCCAGCGGCTCCGCTCTCCGCGGAGCCGCTGCTCGGCGTGACCGGAGCCGATTCGGATAACGGTGTGGTTCTCCCCCTTGACGGGACATCACCCCAAACACTCAACTTAGAGTTCACATGTTGTAGACGACGGGGTCTCACTGGTGTGCTGCATTTGCCATCAGAGCCGGCCCCGTCCCGTGCGGGCAAGCGGACACGGGCCGCCTGCCGGGCAGGAGTGGATGTCGTGGAGACTCCGGGATCGCAGTCGTCGCTGCACCGGGCGAATCTGGAACGCGTGGTGCGGGCCGTACGACTGGCCGGATCGCTCACCCAGGCGGAGATCGCCCGCAGTACGGGTCTGTCGGCCGCCACGGTGTCCAATATCGTGCGCGAGCTGCGGGACAACGGAACGGTGCAGGTCACGCCGACCTCCTCGGGAGGTCGGCGGGCGCGCAGCGTGGCGCTGTCCGGCGACGCCGGCATCGTGGTGGGCGTCGACTTCGGCCACTCCCACCTGCGGGTCGCGGTCGGCAACCTGGCCCACCAGGTGCTGGCCGAGCAGTCCGAGCCGATCGACGTGGACGCCTCGGCCTCGCAGGGCTTCGACCGGGCGGAACAGCTGGTGGCCAGGCTCGTGGAATCCACCGGCATCAGCCCCCAGAAGGTGCTCGGCGTCGGCCTCGGCGTGCCGGGGCCGATCGACGTGGAGTCCGGGGCGCTCGGCTCGACCGCGATCCTGCCGGGCTGGAGCGGCATCAACCCGCGCCAGGAGATGTCCGACCGGCTCGGCGTCCCGGTCCAGGTGGACAACGACGCCAACCTCGGCGCGCTGGGCGAGCTGGTCTGGGGCGGCGGGCGCGGGGTCAAGGACCTGGCCTACATCAAGGTGGCCAGCGGTGTCGGCGCCGGCCTGGTGATCGACGGCCGGATCTACCGCGGTCCCGGCGGCACGGCCGGTGAGATCGGCCACATCACGCTCGACGAGTCGGGCCCGGTCTGCCGCTGCGGCAACCGCGGCTGCCTGGAGACGTTCACCGCGGCCCGCTACGTGCTGGAACTGCTGCGCGGCAGCCACGGCGAGGGACTGACCGTGCCGCGGATGGTGCAGCTGGCGCGTGAGGGCGACCCGGGCTGCCGCCGGGTGACCGGTGACGTCGGGCGGCACATCGGGATGGGCGTGGCCAGCCTGTGCAACCTGCTCAACCCCAGCCGCATCGTCCTGGGCGGCGACCTGGCGGAGGCGGGGGAGCTGGTGCTCGGCCCGATAAGGGAATCGGTGTCCCGTTATGCGATTCCCAGTGCCGCCCAGCGGCTGTCCGTGGTGCCCGGGGCGCTCGGAGCACGCGCGGAGGTTCTGGGGGCACTCGCCCTGGTCTTGAGTGAAATGGGCGATTCGACCCTTCTTGACGGTAATCAGACGGTTGACACACCGGTCTTTTCGGCATAACTGAGCGTTCACACAGCTAACGAAACGCGCCGTTGCCATCTCGTTAAGTGTTTACTTCTTGACGACAGGGCGTCAGCCGGAGTTGACTCACGACCACCTCGGCCGCGGTGTTGCGGCCCTGTCAGGGAGGCAACCTCACATGAACGCAATGACGCGTCGGATCGTCGTCGGAACGGCAGCCGTTTCGATCGCGCTCACCATGGCCGCCTGTGGTAAGGCGGGTGACGACAAGGGCTCCAGCGACAGCAAGGACAAGTCCATCGGCCTGCTGCTGCCGGAGAACGCGACCACCCGGTACGAGAAGTTCGACAAGCCGCTGATCGAGGGCAAGATCAAGGAGCTGTGCGCGGACTGCAACGTCCAGTACGCCAACGCCGCCGGTGACCCGGCCAAGCAGGCACAGCAGGTCAGCAGCATGATCGCCAAGGGCGTGAAGGTCCTCATCCTGGACGCCCAGGACTCGACCGGTATCAAGTCCTCCGTCCAGGCCGCTGTGGACGCGGGCATCAAGGTCGTCGCCTACGACCGCCTCGCCGAGGGTCCGATCTCCGCCTACGTGTCGTACGACAACGAGAAGATCGGTGAGCTGCAGGGCCAGGCGCTGCTCGACGCCATGGGTCCCAAGGCCACGCCGTCCGCCAACGTTGTCATGATCAACGGTGACCCGGCCGACCCGAACGCCGCGATGTTCAAGGCCGGCGCCCACAAGATCCTCGACGGCAAGGTGAAGATCGCCTACGAGCAGTCGGGTCTGTGGAAGGACACCGTCGCCGCGCAGAAGATGTCCGCCGCGATCACCCAGCTCGGCAAGAACAACATCGCCGGCGTCTACTCCGCCAACGACGGCATGGCCGGTGGTATCGCCACCGCGCTCAAGGGCCAGGGCATCAACCCGCCGCTGACCGGTCAGGACGCCGAGCTCGCGGGTGTCCAGCGGCTGCTGGCCGGTACCCAGACCAGCACGATCTACAAGCCCTACAAGCCCGAGGCGGACGCCACCGCGCAGATCGCGGTGGACCTGCTCAACGGCAAGGACATCAAGGGCACCGCTGACGCCACCGCCAAGCAGGTCGGCGGTGCCGAGATCCCGTCGAAGCTGCTGCCGGCCTTCTCGGTGACCAAGGCGACGATCAAGGACACGGTCGTCAAGGACGGTCTGTACTCCAAGGACCAGATCTGCACCGCGGACTTCGCCGCCGCCTGCACCGCCGCCGGGATCTCCTAGTCCGGCACCCGCGGCCCGGGCCGGCTCCACGGCCTGAACCGCACCCGTGAGCCTGTCCGGCGCCCCGCCCCACACAAACACCCCGCTACCGGGGCGGGGTGCCGGACGGAAACGCTTTCGGGAGCACCGTCGGGGCAGGGGTCTACCCCTTCCCCGTTCACTTTGTAATCCTGTGCTTTGTGCACTCCCTCCGCGGCTGTTCTGTTCAGCGCGCGGCATCCCCGCCGGTCAGGCGGCGAAGGAGATGGTTCACGTGTCCGCTACGCCCGTGCTGGCGTTGCGCGGAGTCTCCAAGCGATTCGGTGCGGTTCAAGCACTCACCGATGTCGAGCTGGAGGTCCACGCCGGAGAAGTCGTCGCCCTGGTGGGTGACAACGGAGCCGGTAAGTCGACCCTGGTCAAGACCATCGCGGGTGTTCACCCCGTCGATGAGGGCGTCATCGAGTGGGAAGGCCGGCCGGTGCACATCAACCGGCCGCAGGACGCCCAGGGCCTCGGTATCGCCACCGTCTACCAGGACCTCGCGCTCTGCGACAACCTCGATGTGGTCGGTAATCTCTACCTCGGTCGCGAGCTGCTGCGCCTCGGCAGCCTCGACGAGGTCACGATGGAAAAGCGCTCCCGCGAACTGCTGAACACGCTGTCGATCCGCATTCCCAGTGTCAGAATCCCGATCGCCAGTCTCTCCGGTGGCCAGCGCCAGGTGGTGGCCATCGCCCGCGCTCTGATCGGCGAGCCCAAGGTCGTCATCCTGGACGAGCCCACCGCCGCCCTCGGCGTCGAGCAGACCGCCCAGGTGCTCGACCTGGTCGAGCGGCTGCGCGAGCGCCGTCTCGGCGTGATCCTGATCAGCCACAACATGGCCGACGTCACGGCCGTCGCGGACACCGTCCACGTGCTGCGCCTCGGCAGGAACAACGGTGCCTTCCCGGTCAAGGGCACCACCAACGAACAGATCATCGCCGCGATCACCGGAGCCACGGACAACGCCGTGACCCGCCGGCTGGCGCGCAACGCGGAGGCGACCCAGTGAGCGACAAGACCACGATCGACGAGATGCCGGCGCCGGCCGTCGCGACCGTCGACCCCCGGCTGCTGGTACGTGAGGAGGGCTTCAAGGGCTACCTCACCGAGTTCAAGCGCAAGCTCAAGGGCGGCGAGCTGGGCTCGATCCCGGTCATCGTCGCGCTGATCATCATCTGGACCATCTTCCAGCTCAAGAACAGCCTGTTCCTGAGCTCCGGCAACATGGTCAACATCGGCTACTACCTGGCCGGCACCGGCATGCTCGCCGTCGGCCTGGTGTTCGTGCTGCTGCTCGGCGAGATCGACCTGTCGGTCGCCTCCGTCAGCGGTCTGGCCGCCGCGGTCTTCGCCAGCCTCAGCGTCAGCCACGGGATGAACCCGTGGCTCGCGGTCGTGCTGACCATCCTCACCGGTATCGCCATCGGCGCGGTCCACGGCTTCTTCTTCGCCAAGATCGGTGTACCGGCGTTCGTCGTCACCCTGGCGGGCTTCCTGGGCTGGACCGGTCTGATGCAGTGGCTGCTGCGCGGCACCGGCAGCCTCACGATCCAGGACAAGGGCCTGCTGCACATCCTGGGCCAGCGCTCCTACTTCATGGACCAGAGCATCGCCGGCGCCTACATCCTGGCCACCCTGGGCGTCGCGTCCCTGCTGATCGGCTCGCTCGTCGAGCAGGCCCGCCGCCGGAAGGCCGGTGTGCCGTTCCGGCCCACCAGCGAGATCGTGGTGCGCACCGCCGCGCTCGCCGTGGTGTCCTACGTCGCCGCCTACGTGCTCAACAAGTCCGCCGGTGTGCCCAGCGCGCTGGTGATCTTCCTGGCCACCCTGGTGATCTGCGACTTCGTACTGCGCCGCACCACCTTCGGCCGCAAGGTCTTCGCGGTCGGCGGCAGCATCGAGGCCGCCCGCCGTGCCGGTATCAACGTGGCCCTGATCCGTATCGTGGTCTTCGCGATCTCCGGCGGCTTCGCGGCCATCGGCGGCCTCTTCCTGGCCGGCCAGACCTACACCGCGACGCTCCAGGCCGGTACCGGCAACCTGCTGATGCTCGCCATCGCCGCCGCCGTCATCGGCGGCACGAGCCTGTTCGGCGGACGCGGCAACGTCTGGTCCGCCCTGCTCGGCATGCTGGTCATCCAGTCCATCCAGACCGGTCTCGACCTGCTGAACATGGACCAGTCGATCCAGTACATGATCACCGGCGCCGTTCTGCTCGCCGCCGTGGTCATCGACTCGGTGTCCCGCCGCACCCAGCGCTCCTCCGGCCGGGCGTAACACCCCGCCGGTCGAGCGGCACCCCGCCGCGCACGCACGTCCCGCGCCGCCGGACGGACCTGGCTCCCAGGACCGCCCGGCGGTTTGGCGTGTGCGGGCGCACGGGAAGGGGGCAGGGAACGCCGTGACGTACATCGCACGGGGCGCCCGACGCGCCGGTAACCGGAACATTAGACTCGTCGAAGGCCAGATCGGCCGGGAGCGACAGGCAGAGGAGGAACGGGTGGCAGTGCTGACCCGTATCAACGGACCCCGCGACCTCGACCGGCTCGGCCAGCAGCAGCTCGTGCAGCTGGCTGCCGAGATCCGCTCCTTCCTGGTCGAAGCGGTCGCGAAGACCGGCGGTCATCTCGGCCCCAACCTGGGTGTGGTGGAGCTGACCATCGCGCTGCACCGGGTCTTCCACTCCCCGCAGGACCGCATCCTGTTCGACACCGGCCACCAGGCCTACGTCCACAAGCTGCTGACCGGCCGCCAGGACTTCGCCAAGCTCAAGAGCACCGGGGGCCTGTCCGGTTACCCCTCGCGCGCCGAGTCCGAGCACGACGTGATCGAGAACAGCCACGCCTCGACCGTGCTCGGCTGGGCCGACGGCCTGGCCAAGGCCAACGAGCTGCTGGACCGCGACGACCACGTGGTCGCGGTCATCGGCGACGGCGCGCTGACCGGCGGTATGGCCTGGGAGGCGCTGAACAACATCGCCGCCGCGAAGGACCGCCCGCTGGTGATCGTCGTCAACGACAACGAGTGGTCGTACTCGCCGACCATCGGCGGCCTCGCCAACCACCTGGCCACCCTGCGCACCACCGACGGCTACGAGCAGTTCCTGGCCCGCACCAAGGACGTCCTGGAGCGCACCCCGCTGATCGGCCGGCCGCTCTACGAGACGCTGCACGGCGCCAAGAAGGGCCTCAAGGACTTCATCACCCCGCAGGGCATGTTCGAGGACCTGGGCCTGAAGTACGTCGGCCCGATCGACGGCCACGACATCGAGGCCGTGGAGTCCGCGCTGCAGCGCGCCCGGCGCTTCGGCGGCCCGGTGATCGTGCACTGCATCACCGAGAAGGGCCGCGGCTACACCCCGGCCGAGAACGACGAGACCGACCGCTTCCACGGCATCGGCCCGATCCACCCCGACACCGGGCTGCCCATCGCGGCGGCCGGCGCCGACTGGACCTCGGTCTTCGGCGACGAGATGCTGGAGCTGGGCAAGGAGCGGTCCGACATCGTGGCCATCACCGCCGCGATGCTGCACCCGGTGGGCCTGACCAAATTCGCCGCCGCCTTCCCCGACCGGGTCTACGACGTCGGCATCGCCGAGCAGCACGGCGCCGTCTCGGCCGCGGGGCTGGCCACCGGCGGCCTGCACCCGGTCTTCGCGGTCTACGCCACCTTCCTCAACCGCGCCTTCGACCAGGTGCTGATGGATGTCGCGCTGCACAAGTGCGGTGTCACCTTCGTCCTGGACCGGGCCGGCGTGACCGGCAGCGACGGCGCCTCGCACAACGGCATGTGGGACATGTCGATCCTCCAGGTCGTACCCGGACTGCGGATCGCCGCGCCGCGCGACGCCGACCAGGTCAGGGCCCAGCTGCGGGAGGCCGTCGAGGTCGAGGACGCGCCCACCGTGGTCCGCTACTCCAAGGGCGCGGTCGGCCCCGCGGTCGCCGCGGTGGGCCGGGTCGGCGGCATGGACGTGCTGCGCGAGCCGGCCGGCGACGGGCAGCCCGATGTGCTGCTGGTGTCGGTCGGCGCGCTCGCCCCGATGTGCCTGGAGATCGCCGCGCTGCTGGACGCCCAGGGCATCACCAGCACCGTGGTCGACCCGCGCTGGGTCAAGCCGGTGGACGCCGAGCTGCCCGGCCTCGCCGCCCGGCACCGGCTGGTGGTTACCGTCGAGGACAACGGCAGGGTCGGCGGTGTCGGCTCGGCCGTGGCCCAGGCGCTGCGCGACGCGGAGGTGGACGTGCCGCTGCGCGACTTCGGCATCCCGCCGCGCTTCCTCGCGCACGGCTCCCGCAAGGACGTCATGGCCGCGATCGGCCTGACGGCGCCGGACATCGCCCGCCAGGTCACCGGAGTGGTCGCCACCATCGACGGCCGCTTCGCCGACGAGGCGGCCGACGCGGTGGCCGGCGGCGGCGCGGGCGCCGGGCGCGCCCAGGACTGATCCGGCACCCGGGACCGGTCCCGCGCCCCCGCGCACGCCGGGCGGCGGCTGTCACGCACACTTCAATCACGGCCCGGGAGCCCCATTAACGGGGCTCCCGGGACCGATGGTAGAAATGCGCGAGAGCAGTGCGGATGATCGAGGTGGCGTAGCAAATGGCGGAGTCCAAGGGACCCAGCACCCCGGGCGGTTCGGCGGCCCCGAAGAAGAAGCGCAAGAGCCTGTTGGACCGGATGCGCCCGTACGCGATCGGCGTGGTGGCGATGGCCGTGGTCTTCGGCGGTTCCGCGGTGATCGGCGCCCATGTCCGCAGCAACAAGGACACCAAGGTCTCCGAGCCCAGCGGCGCGGTGGCCGCGGCGCCGGTGCCGACGGCCCCCCCGGCGGGCACCGCGTCGCCCAGCCCGACCCCCCCGGCGGGACCCAAGCTCGCCATCCCGGTGCGCCCGACGATCCCGGTCACCGTCACGGTCTACGAGGACCTGCGCAGCCCGGACTCCAAGGCCTTCCAGGAGGAGTACGGGGCGGTCTTCCAGCAGCTGCTGACCACCGGCCAGGTGCAGTTCCAGTACCGCCTGGTGACGGCGACCGACAAGCAGTACGGCGGGACCGGCGCGCTGGTGGCGGCGAACGCCGCGGCCTGCGCGCAGGACCAGAGCCGCTTCGCGGCCTTCGTGGCCGAGGTGTGGAAGGCCCAGCCCGCCGACCCCAGGAGCGACGCGCTGGCCAGCGAGAGCCTGATGAAGAAGCTGGCCCGCAAGGCCGGCAAGATCAAGGCCTCCAGCTTCGACCCGTGCATCGAGCAGCGCGACCACGAGGGCTGGGCGGACAAGTCGCAGCAGCTCTTCGCCGCCGCCGACCTGGGCGCGGTCCCCGTCATCCAGATCAATGGCGTCAGCGTCAAGGGCGTGAGCACCACGCTGACCCCGGCGAAGCTGCATGACAAGATCATCAAGGAGGCCAAGCGGGTCGTGGCGCTCCAGGCCACCCCGACCGAGACCCCCGCGCTGGCCGGCTGACGCCCGCTTGCCCGCGGCCTGAGGCACACGAAAAGGGGGGCGGGGGCCGTCAACGGCCCCCGCCCCCCTCGTGATGCCCGGTCAGGCCGGGACGCTCGCCACGCCCGGGGCGAGGAAGGGCTTGCCGTTCACCCGCTGCGAGACGCCCTCACGGTCCAGGTACGGGGTGACACCGCCCAGGTGGAAGGGCCAGCCGGCGCCCGTGATCAGGCACAGGTCGACGTCCTGCGCCTCGGCGACCACACCCTCGTCCAGCATCAGCCCGATCTCCTGGGCCACCGCGTCCAGCACCCGGTCGCGCACCTGCTGCTCGGTCAGCACGCTGTCGCCCTGCTGGAGCAGCGCGGCGACCTCCGGGTCCAGCTCGGGGCGGCCCGAGTCGTACACGTAGAAGCCGCGCTTGCCCGCCTTGACGACCGCCGCCAGGTTCTCCGACACCGTGAAGCGGTCGGGGAAGGCCCCGTGCAGGGTCTCCGAGACGTGCAGGCCGATGGCCGGGCCGACCAGCTCCAGCAGCACCAGCGGGGACATCGGCAGGCCCAGCGGCTCGATGGCCTTCTCGGCGACCGCCACCGGGGTGCCCTCGTCGATGACGTTCTGGATCTCGCCCATGAAGCGGGTCAGGATCCGGTTGACGACGAAGGCCGGCGCGTCCTTGACCAGAACCGCGGTCTTGCGCAGCTTCTTGGCCACCGCGAAAGCCGTCGCGAGTGAGGCGTCGTCGGTGCCCTCGCCGCGGACGATCTCCAGCAGCGGCAGGATCGCGACCGGGTTGAAGAAGTGGAAGCCCACCACCCGCTCGGGGTGGTCGAGCTTCGCGGCCATCTCGGTCACCGACAGCGAGGAGGTGTTGGTGGCCAGGATCGCGTCCGGGCGTACCACCGCCTCCAGCTCGGCGAAGACCTGCTGCTTGACGCCCATCTCCTCGAAGACCGCCTCGATGACGAAGTCCGCGTCACCGAAAGCCGCGGCCTTGTCGAGGTGTCCGCTCACCAGCGCCTTGAGCCGGTTCGCCTGGTCCTGGCCGATCCGGTGCTTGGCGAGCAGCTTGTCGATCTCGCCGTGGACGTAGCCCACGCCCTTGTCGATCCGCGCCTGGTCGATGTCGGTGAGCACCACCGGCACTTCGAGGCGGCGCACGAACAGCAGCGCCAGTTGCGACGCCATCAGGCCCGCGCCGACCACGCCGACCTTCGTCACCGGGCGGGCCAGCGCCTTGTCGGGCGCGCCGACCGGGCGCTTGCCGCGCCGCTGCACCAGGTCGAAGGCGTAGATGCCGCTGCGCAGTTCGCCGCTCATGGTCAGGTCGGCCAGCGCGACGTCCTCGGCGTCGAAGCCCCGCTGGAGGTCGCCGTCCTTGACCGCCGCGATGATGTCCAGCGCGCGGTAGGCGGCCGGGGCCGCCCCGTGCACCTTGCCGTCGGCGATGAAGCGCCCGCGCTCCACCGCCTGGTCCCACGCCTGGCCGCGGTCCAGCTCGGGGCGTACGACCTCGATCTCGCCCTTGAGTACGGCCGCGGTCCAGGCCAGCGACTGCTCAAGGAAGTCCGCGGCCTCGAAGAGCGCGTCGGCGATGCCCAGTTCGAAGACCTGGGTGCCCTTGAGCTGGCGGTTCTGGTTGAGCGAGTTCTCGACGATCACGGTGACCGCCCGGTCCGCGCCGATCAGGTTCGGCAGCAGCACGCAGCCGCCCCAGCCGGGCACCAGGCCGAGGAAGACCTCGGGCATCGAGAAGGCCGGCACCGAGGCCGACACCGTGCGGTACGTGCAGTGCAGGCCGACCTCGACGCCGCCGCCCATTGCCGCGCCGTTGTAATAGGCGAAGGTCGGCACCGCCAGCGAGGACAGCCGCTTGAAGACGTCGTGGCCGCCCTTGCCGACCGAGAGCGCGTCCTGGTGGTGCTTGACCAGCTCCATGCCCTTGAGGTCGGCGCCGACGGCGAAGATGAACGGCTTGCCGGTGATGCCGACACCGCTGATCGTGCCGTCCGCGGCCTCCTGCTCGACCTGGTCGATCGCCGCGTCCAGCTTGGCGAGCGACTGCGGGCCGAAGGTGGTCGGCTTGGTGTGGTCGAAGCCGTTGTCCAGCGTGATCAGCGCGAAGCGGCCCGCGCCCGGCAGGTCCAGATGCCGCACCTGCGCGTCGGTGACGACCTCGCCGGGGAACAGCTCGGCCGCGTGCGCCAGAAGTTCGGTGGTGCTTGTCACTTGCCGCTCCCGTCGAAGTGGGGGTTCTCCCAGACGACCGTGCCGCCCATGCCGAAGCCGACGCACATCGTGGTGATGCCGTACCGCACGTGCGGCTGCTCCTCGAACTGCCGGGCCAGCTGGGTCATCAGCCGCACCCCGGAGGAGGCCAGCGGGTGCCCGAAGGCGATCGCGCCGCCGTACTGGTTGACCCGCGGGTCGTCGTCGGCGATGCCGTAGTGGTCGAGCAGCGACAGCACCTGGACGGCGAAGGCCTCGTTGACCTCGAAGAGCCCGATGTCGTCGATGCCCAGGCCCGCCTTGGCGAGCGCCTTCTCGGTGGCCGGGATCGGGCCGATGCCCATCACCTCGGGCGGAACGCCCGCGAAGGCGTACGACACCAGGCGCATCCGCACCGGCAGGCCCAACTCGGCCGCGACGTCCTCGGCGGCCAGCAGCGAGGCGGTCGCGCCGTCGTTGAGGCCCGCCGCGTTGCCCGCGGTGACCCGGCCGTGCGCCCGGAAGGGCGTCTTGAGCGCGGCCAGCTGCTCCAGGGTGGTGCCCGGGCGCATCGGCTCGTCGGCGGTCGCCAGACCCCAGCCGGTCTCGCCGGCCTCGGCATTGGTGCGGCGGATCGCGATCGGCACCAGGTCCTGCTGGATCCGGCCGTTGGCGTACGCCTTCGCCGCCTTCTCCTGGCTGCGGACCGCGAATTCGTCGGCCCGCGCCTTGGTCAGCTGCGGGAAGCGGTCGTGCAGGTTCTCCGCGGTCATGCCCATGGACATCGCGGACTCGTCGACCAGCTTCTCCGAGACGAACCGCGGGTTCGGGTCCACGCCCTCGCCCATCGGGTGCCGCCCCATGTGCTCGACACCGCCCGCGACCACCACGTCGTACGCGCCGAAGGCGATGCCGCCGGCCGTCGTCGTCACCGCGGTCATCGCGCCGGCGCACATCCGGTCGATCGAGAACCCGGGCACGGTCGTCGGCAGCCCGGCCAGGATCCCCGCGGTGCGGCCCAGGGTGAGCCCCTGGTCGCCGATCTGCGTCGTCGCGGCGACGGCGACCTCGTCGATACGGGCCGGGTCGAGGTCGGGGTTGCGCCGCAGCAGCTCCCGGACGCACTTGATCACCAGGTCGTCGGCGCGGGTCTCGTGATAGATGCCCTTCGGGCCCGCTTTGCCGAACGGGGTGCGGACGCCGTCGACGAAGACGACGTCCCTCGCAGTACGGGGCACGAGGTTCCCTCTTTCTGTGTTCGCTCGCCGCCGGCCGCCGCGATCCGGTGTCGACGGACACCGGCGCGGCCTTGGGCGCGCTCACCGGGGTGACCGGGGGGATGGTGGACGTGCGGGGCACCGCACCTCGCAGAACGAGCAACGGCGCCCACCATCATGCTACTCGCCAGTAACAGGTCGGGACAGTACAACCCGGGGAAGCGGCGTAGGTCACACCGGAAAAGGGGCTATTCCTCCGGCTCCGGCGCGGGCTCCGGCGCCGGGCGCGCGGTGAGGGACTTGGCGAGCAGCGGGGTGGTCAGCTCGATCTGCCACGGGCGGGCGCCCAGCGCGGCCAGCGCCGCCGCGACCGCGTCGGGGGAGCGGTCGCCGGGCGGCGACCAGCACACCCGGCGGACGGTGTCCGGGGTGAGCAGATTCTCCTGCGGCAGATTCAGCTCCTCCGCCAGGCCGGTGACCGCGGCGCGGGCCGCCGACAGGCGGGCCGCGGCGGCCGGGTCCTTGTCGGCCCAGGCGCGCGGCGGCGGCGGTCCCGTGTACGCGGCCGTCGGCTGCGGCAGCTCGCGCTCCGGCAGCCCGCGGGCCTTGTCGACGGCGGCCTGCCACTGGTCGAGCTGGCGGCGGCCCATCCGGTGCCCGAAACCGGGCAGCGCGGCCAGCGCGTGCACATTCGGCGGGTTCTCCAGCGCCGCGGCCACGATCGCCGCGTCGCTCAGCACCCGCCCGGGGGAGACGTCCCGCTCCCGGGCGGTACGGTCGCGGGCCAGCCACAGTTCGCGCACCACGCCGATCTGCCGCCGCCTGCGCACCTTGTGCATGCCCGACGTACGGCGCCACGGGTCCACCCGGGGGGCCGGCGGCGGGGCGGCGGCGATGGCCGCGAACTCCTGGAGCGCCCACTCCAGCTTGCCCTGGGTGCGCAGCTCCTCCTCCAGCGCGTCGCGCAGGTCGACCAGCAGCTCGACGTCGAGCGCCGCGTACCGCAGCCAGGGCTCGGGCAGCGGGCGGGTGGACCAGTCGACCGCGGAGTGGCCCTTCTCCAGGGCGAAGCCCAGCACCTGCTCGACCATCGCGCCGAGCCCGACCCGCGGGAAGCCGGCCAGCCGCCCGGCCAGCTCGGTGTCGAAGAGCGAGGTCGGGTGCATGCCCAGCTCCGCGAGGCAGGGCAGGTCCTGGGTGGCGGCGTGCAGTACCCACTCGGTGCCGCGCAGCGCGGCGTCCAGGGTGGACAGGTCGGGACACCCGACGGGGTCGATCAGCGCGGTCCCCGCTCCGGCGCGGCGCAGCTGGACCAGGTAGGCCCGCTGCCCGTAGCGGTAGCCGGAGGCGCGCTCGGCGTCGACGGCGACCGGGCCGGAACCCGCGGCGAAGGCCGCGACGACTTCCGCGAGCGCCTCCGGGTCCGCGGTCACCGGCGGGATGCCCTCGCGCGGGTCCAGCAGCGGAACCGGCGCCGCGTCTTCCGGGGCTGCGGTCTCTCTGGCGTCGGTCACCTGTCAAGGGTAGCCGTGCCACGCCCTCCGGGGGTTCGCCAGGCCCCTCGTGGGTCCCCCCACCCCCGCTCCCGCTCCCTTCCCCGGGCCCCTGGCGGCTGCCCTCCGCGGGAGAGGGTGCCCCTCGGGGGCGCGGGGAACCGCGCGCTCAGCCACGGCGGTGGGAAGGAAGGCGATGCCGCGGCAAGTGGCAATCACCCAGGGGCGCGGGAACCGCGCGGCCAGCCACCGCGCACCGCACGTGCGAAGGCAACAGGAGGTGGCAATCACCCCGGGGGCGCGGGGAACTGCGCGACCACAGCCGTGGTGGAGGCGAAAGGCCACCGCCCGTGGCACCCCGCCCAGGGGCACTCGGGGCCGGCCCCGAGAGCGGGCGACGCAGGGGGCGGAACGTTCCGCCCCCTCCCGCCGCCCGAGGCGCTCAGTGAATGATGCCCGTGCGCAGCGCGACCGCCACCATCCCGGCCCGGTCCCCCGTACCGAGCTTGCGGGCGATCCTGGCCAGATGACTTTTCACGGTCAGCGCCGACAAACCCATCGATACGCCGATCGCCTTGTTGGACTGGCCTTCCGCGACCAGCCGCAGTACCTCGACCTCGCGCCCCGACAGCTCGCGGTAGCCGCTGCCGGGATGGCCCGAGGCGCCCGGCGGGCGGCGCTGCATACGGGCGGCGGTGGCACCCAGCGGGGCGAGGCCCGGGCGGCCGGCCATCGACCCGGGGCTGTTGCGGGTGCCGGTGACGACGTAGCCCTTGACGCCGCCGGCCAGTGCGTTGCGCACCGCGCCGATGTCGTCGGCGGCGGACAGCGCCAGGCCGTTGGGCCAGCCCGCCGCGCGGGTCTCGGCGAGCAGGGTCAGCCCCGAACCGTCGGGGAGATGGACGTCGGCGACGCAGATGTCGCGGGGATTACCGACCCGGGGCCGTGCCTCGGCGATCGACGAGGCCTCGATGACATCGCGTACCCCGAGTGCCCACAGGTGTCGGGTGACAGTGGAGCGGACGCGGGGGTCGGCTACGACAACCATGGCCGTCGGCTTGCTGGGACGGTAGGCGACCAGGCTCGTGGGCTGCTCGAGAAGAACGGACACCGGGCCTCCTGTGCAAAGGGGACTGAAACGGTCACAGTCTCCTTCGGCAGTAATCGCTCCGGGCTTTAGGGAAAGATCACGTTTTATTGAGCATGAATCCTGGCAAATCGGACGGCCGATCGAACGCCAGAGCACCCGGGGCACAGGTGTGCCCCGGACGCCGGTGAGCGGCGCCCGGGGCAGGGACGGGTGCGGGCACGGACATGCAGGAGGAGAAGGGGTGCGGACGCGCGCGGCCCGCGCGTCAGGTGCGCCGCTTCGGCAGCGGCACCACGCCGGCCGTACCCCGTACCGGCGCGTCGGGACCCTCGGCGGGCGGCAGGCCCGCGCAGGTGCACAGCAGGTCGCACCAGGCCGCCAGATGCGCCGAACCGTCGATCACCCCGCCGGCGCGCTCCCGCGGCGACCACGAGGCGCGCAGCTCGATCCTGGTCTCGTCGGGACGGTCCGCGAGCCCGCCGAAGAAGTGCGAGGACGCGCGCGAGACCGTACCGCTCGGCTCGTCGTGGTCGGCGCCGCGGGCGGCGAGCGCCCCGGTCAGCCAGGACCAGCTCACCTCGGGCAGCAGCGGATCGCCGGCCATCTCCGGCTCCAGGTCCGCCCGGGCCAGCGTCACCAGCCGGAAAGTGCCGCGCCAGGCGTCGTGCCCGGCCGGCTCGTGCAGCAGCACCACCCGCCCGTCGGCCAGCTCCTCGCCGTCGGCCACCACCGTGGCCTCCAGCGCGTACGCGTACGAGGCCAGCCGGCGTGGCGCCGTCACTTCCTCGATCCGCACCTCGGACCGCACTCGCGCCGCTCGCAGCGCGTCCACCGCATGCCGAAAAGGAAAAGGGATCCCGTCGTCCTCGCCGAGCTGCCCATGCACCGCTGCCATGCCCGGAAGACTAGGCCGCCGACGCCCCTCGCGTGTGCAACAACACCCGAGGCCCCGGAACTGGTGCCCACCGCCGCCGTGGGAGGATGCCGGATGTGAGTACGCCCCAGCAGACCGCTGCTTCCCCTTTCATCCGTGCCTGCCGGAACGAACCGGTGCCGCACACCCCCGTATGGTTCATGCGGCAGGCGGGGCGGTCGCTGCCCGAGTACCTGAAACTGCGCGAGGGCGTCCCGATGCTGGAGTCGTGCACGCGGCCCGAGATGGTCGCCGAGATCACCCTCCAGCCGGTCAGGCGGCACGGGGTGGACGCGGCGGTCTACTACAGCGACATCGTGGTGCCGCTCAAGGCGATCGGCCTCGACCTGGACATCAAGCCGGGCGTCGGCCCGGTGGTCGCCGACCCGATCCGCACCCGGCAGGACCTGGCCCGGCTGCGCGACCTGGAGCCCACCGACGTCGGCTATGTGACCGAGGCCGTCGGCCTGCTCACCGCCGAACTCGGCGAGACCCCGCTGATCGGCTTCGCCGGCGCCCCCTTCACCCTGGCCAGCTACCTCGTGGAGGGCGGGCCGTCCCGCAACCTCGAGCGCACCAAGGCCATGATGTACGGCGACCCCGAGCTGTGGCGCGACCTGCTCGACCGACTCGCCGGCATCACCGCCGCCTTCCTGAAGGTGCAGATCGAGGCCGGCGCCAGCGCGGTCCAGGTCTTCGACTCCTGGGTCGGCGCGCTGTCGCCCGCCGACTACCGGCGCCATGTGATGCCCTCCTCGGTGAAGGTCTTCGACGCCGTCGCCGGCTACGGGGTGCCCCGCATCCACTTCGGCGTCGGCACCGGCGAACTCCTCGGCCTCATGGGCGAGGCGGGCGCCGACGTCGTGGGCGTCGACTGGCGGGTGCCGCTGGACGAGGCCGCCCGCCGGGTCGGCCACGGCAAGGCGCTGCAGGGCAACCTCGACCCGGCGGTGCTCTTCGCCCCGACCGCGGCCGTCGAGGCGAAGACCCGCGAGGTACTGGACGCCGCGGCCGCGGCCGGCACCGGCCACATCTTCAACCTCGGCCACGGCGTCCTGCCCAGTACCGACCCGGACGCCCTCAGCCGCCTCGTGGACTTCGTCCACCGCAGCACCGCGGCGGCCTGAGCGCCGGTCCCGGGCGGTGAGCCCCGGCCCCCGGTCAGCCGACCGGCGGGCCGTGCTCCTCCTGCGGCTCCGCCTCCTCCTCGGCCTGCCGGCCGGCGGCCCGCTCCCGCGGATACTCCGGCAGCCCGCCTGCCGTCCGCGACCGGTCCGGCGCGGTCGGCTCGGCCCGCGGCCACCACCGGCGCACCTGCCGGTACGCCGCCCAGACCAGCGCCCCGAGGGCGAGGAAGGGCAGCAGCACGGACAGCACGACGAGCACCGTCCGCACCGTCACCGAGAAGGCGTGCCAGCCGCCGCGCAGCGCGTGGCCGACCGTCGTCCAGAAGCCGTCCTTCTCCGGCTTCGGGGCCACGTGCGGCGCGGCCTTGACCGGCGGCTCGCTCAGCCGCAGCGTCACCGTGGCCAGGTCCGCCTGTGCCCGCAAGGACGCCTGCTGGGCCTCCAGCGCCTCCAACGCGGCCTCACGGGTGCTCAGTTCGCTTTCCAGCGAGACCACGTCACTGAGCCCTGACGCCTGGTCCATCAGCTTCCGCACCCGGTCGACGCTGGCCTGCTGCGACTTCACCCGGCTCTGCACGTCCACCACCTGGCCGGTGACGTCCTGAACACTCACCTTGCGCCCCAGCAGCTTGCCGAGCCCGCTGAGGTCGTCGAGCAGCTTGTCGTACGCCGCCGGCGGCACCCGCAGCTCGATGGTGGAGGTGGTGTGGCCGGCCGTGTCCACCGCCGTGTTCTCGTCGCCCGCCCAGCCGCCCGCGCCGTCGGCCAGCGCCCTGGCGTGCTCCAACGCGTCCGCGACATGAGGGGTGCGGATGCTCAGGTCGGCGGTGCGCACCAGATACGTCGGGGCCAGCGCCGGGGCCTTCTTCGCGCCCGCGGAGGGCGCGGCGGCGGCCGGGGCGCTGCTCCCGGTGCCCCCGCTTCCCCCGGCGCTCTCCGTCGCGGCCCCGCTGTCCGAGCCGCCGCCGCTGCTGTTGCCGCTGTCGGCGTCCGGCGCGCCTTCCTGGGCGCCCTTCGCCGCCGCTGCCGGCGCCGCCGCCTTGTCGGCCGTGCTGCTGTCGGACGACGCGCCGCATCCGGCGACGCCGAGCACGGCGGCCAGCAGCAGGCTCGCGAAGACGGCGGCACGCGGCCGGCGACGGGCCCGCGGCGCGTGCTGTCTCGTACTGAGTCTCATCTCAATTCCCCCCAAGGACAGGGCCGTTGTGCGATAGCGCCGGTTTGACGGGCGCCGCCGCGGTCCCGTTGCCGTTCCGCGGTACCGAAGACGTCACGGTCGGAACTCGATCCGGAGTCTGAGACAGTGGAGGCATGAGCCACACGCACAGCGGCAGCGGTCCGGCAGCAGCCCACGACCGGGCGGCGGGACCCGCCGGGGGACATGTGGTGGTCGTCGGCGGCGGCATCTCGGGACTCGCCGCCGCCCACCGGCTGGCCGGCGCCGGCGCCCGGGTGACCCTGCTCGAAGCCTCGCCCCGGCTCGGCGGCAAGCTGCACGCGGACGAGATCGCCGGGGTGCCGGTCGACCTCGGCGCCGAATCGATCCTCGCCCGCCGCCCCGAAGCGGTGGACCTCGCCCGCGAGGTCGGCCTCGGCGACGACCTGGAGCCGCCCGCCGTGCTCGGCGCCACCCTGTGGACCCGCGGCCGGCTGCGCCCCATGCCCAAGGGCCACGTGATGGGCGTCCCCGGCGACCTCGGCCCGCTCGCCGCCTCCGGCGTGCTCTCCGCCGCGGGCCTGGCCCGGCTGCCGCTCGACCACGTCCTGCCGCGTACCCGGATCGACGGCGACGTGGGCGTCGGCGCCTTCGTCGCCGCCCGGCTCGGCCGCGAGGTCGTCGACCGGCTGGTCGAACCGCTGCTCGGCGGGGTCTACGCGGGCAACGCGTACGAGATCTCGCTGCGTGCCGCCGTGCCCCAGCTCTATGCCGCGGCCCGCGGCGGGCGTTCGCTGATCGAGGCCGCCCGCGGCGTCCAGCGCCGCGCCGCCGCCTCGGCCGGCAGCGGGCCGGTCTTCAACGGCATCCGCGGCGGGGTCGGCCGGCTGCCGCTCGCGGTCGCCGACGCCTGCCGGGCCGCCGGTGTCGTCATCGAGACCGGCGCCCGGGTGCGCGAGCTGCACAGGACCGGGCCGCACGGCTGGCGGATCCGCCTGGGCGACCGCACCCTCGACGCCGACGCCGTGGTCCTCGCCGTCCCCGCGCCCGCCGCCGCCCACCTGCTCGGCGCCGAGTCGCCGGCCGCCGCGGCCGAACTGGACAGCGTCGAGTACGCGCGCATGGCGCTGGTCACCATGGCCTACCGCCGCAGCGACCTGCACCGGCTGCCCGAATCCAGCGGCTTCCTCGTCCCGCCGGTCGACGGCCGGACGATCAAGGCCTCGACCTTCTCCAGCCGCAAGTGGGGCTGGCTGGACGCGGCGGGCGGCGACACGGCGGTGCTGCGCACCTCGGTCGGCCGCCACGGCGACGAGGCGGACCTGGCCTGGGACGACACCGACCTGGTGCGGCTGTCCCGGGAGGACCTGGCCGAGGCGGTCGGCCTGCGGGCCGCACCGGTCGCCGCCCGGGTCACCCGCTGGGACGCCGGGCTGCCGCAGTATCCGGTCGGCCACCTGGACCGCGTCGCCCGTATCCGCGAACAGGTCGGCAAGCTGCCCGGCCTGGCGGTCTGCGGCGCCGTCTACGACGGGGTGGGCATTCCGGCCTGCGTCGGCAGCGGGCACCGGGCGGCGTCCGAGGTGCTGGGCACCCTGGTGCCGGGCGGTGCGGGCGGCGCGGGAGAATAGCCGCATGACCGACTCGACTGCCGCCCACGCCCTCGACTCCGCCGCCGCGGAAGCCACCGCGCACGCCAAGGCCGCCAACGCGGGCAAGAAGGCCAAGGACCTCAACGAGGTCATCCGCTACACGCTCTGGTCGGTCTTCCGGCTGCGCGCCCCGCTGCCCGAGGACCGCGCCGGCTACGCGGACGAGGTCGAGGAGCTGTTCGCCGGGCTCGCCGCCAAGGACGTCACGATCCGCGGCACCTACGACGTCTCCGGGCTGCGGGCCGACGCCGACCTGATGATCTGGTGGCACGCCGAGACGGCGGAAGCGCTCCAGGAGGCGTACAACCTCTTCCGCCGCACCCGGCTGGGCCGCGCTCTTGAGCCGGTCTGGTCGAACATGGCGCTGCACCGCCCGGCCGAGTTCAACAAGTCGCACATCCCGGCCTTCCTGGCCGACGAGACGCCCCGCGACTACGTCAGCGTCTACCCCTTCGTGCGCTCGTACGACTGGTACCTGCTGCCCGACGAGGACCGCCGCCGGATGCTCGCCGACCACGGGAAGCTGGCCCGCGGCTACCCCGACGTCCGCGCCAACACCGTCGCCTCCTTCTCGCTCGGCGACTACGAGTGGATCCTCGCCTTCGAGGCCGACGAGCTGTACCGCATCGTCGACCTCATGCGGCTGCTGCGGGCCTCCGAGGCGCGGATGCACGTCCGCGAGGAAGTGCCGTTCTACACCGGCCGGCGGCGCGCCGTCGCCGACCTGGTCGCCGGGCTGGCCTGAGCCGCGCCGCCGCCCCGGGGCTCACGCCTCGGCTTGCGCCGCGTCATAGGCCTCGCGGGCGTCGAGCACCTCCTCGATGTGCCGCTCCGACCAGGCCTTGACGGCGGCCAGCACCACCAGCAGGTCACGGCCGATGCCGGTCAGCTCGTAGTCCACCCTGACCGGCACGGCCGCGGTGACCGTACGCGTCACCAGCCCGTCGCGCTCCAGCGCGCGCAGGGTCTGGGTGAGCATCTTCTGGCTCACCCCGGCGATCACCCGGGCCAGCTCGGCGTAACGCAGCGGGCCGTCCGCCAGGGCCGTGACGATGAGCGTCGCCCACTTGTCGCTGATCCGGTCGAGCAACTGCCGCGACGGGCACACCGCCATGAAGGCGTCGTAGGCGGTTCTGGCTTCCGCGCGGCGCTGGGCCGCGGTCCGGGTGGGCATGACGACTCCCGCGTGGGTTACGCACTTCCAGGTGCCTGCTTACCGGAAGAGAGTAGCCCCACCTAGGTTCTGAGGTACGCGCAGCGGTCCTGCGCGGCAACCCGTCAGTGAACCCGGGAGACCAGGAGAACAGCCATGCTTGCAGTCGTCGTACGGGACTTCGGCGGTCCCGACGCGCTGGAAACCGTCGAGCACCCGCTGCCCGAGCCCGGCCCGGGGCAGGTCCGGGTCGCGGTGCAGGCCGCCGCCGTGAACCCGGTGGACCTCGCGGTACGCGCCGGGGCCATGCTCGCGATCGGCTTCGCGGAGCCGCAGCCGCAGTTCGGGCTCGGCTGGGACGTCGCCGGCACGGTCGACGCCGTCGGGGCGGGCGCCGGCTTCGCCGTCGGCGACGCCGTGATCGGGCTGGTCGACCGGCTCGACCTGCCCACCGGGGCGTACGCGGAGTACGTCGTACTCGACGCGGCGGCCGTGGGACGCGCCCCGCGGAACGCGTCCCCCGCCGAGGCGGCCACCCTGCCGCTGTGCGGCCTCACCGCCGCACAGGGGCTCGACCTGCTCGGCCTCGCCCCCGGGGACACCCTGCTGGTCACCGGCGCGGCCGGCGGCGTCGGCGGCTTCGCGGTCGAACTCGCCGCGGCGCGCGGCCTGCGGGTCGTCGCCGTCGCCGCACCCGCCGACGAGAAGCTGGTCCGCGGCTTCGGGGCGGAGCACTTCGTGCCGCGCGGCGGGCGGGTCGCCGACGCGGTCCGCGCGGTCGTGCCCGGCGGCGTCGACGGGGTCCTCGACGCCGCCCGGCTCAAGACGGCCGCGCTCGAAGCGCTGCGCACGGGGGGCGGCTTCGTCGCCGTCGGCCTCGGCGAGGACCCCGTTCCGCGGCGGGGGACGCGGGTCGCGAACGTCTGGGTCCACGCCGACGGGGCGGGGCTCTCCGAGCTGGCGGGACTCGCCGACGCGGGCCGGCTTACGCTGCGCGTCGCCGGTACGTATGCGCTGGCGCGGGCTTCGGCGGCTCATTCCCGGGCGGCGGAAGCGGGTCTCCGGGGCCGCCTCGTCCTCCTCCCTTAGCCCCCGCCCGCCCGGGACGCGCTCCCGGGTGCTCCGTCGGGCCGCGCAGTTCCCCGCGTGCCCCTGGGCGGGGTGCCTCTTGCGGTGGCTTCTCGCGTGCTGCGCCGCGGTGGCTTGTCGCGCGGTTCCCCGCCCCCCTGGGCAGGTGCCACTTCCTGTTGGCTTCACACCTGCGGTGCGCTGTGGCGGGCCGCGCAGTTCCCCGCGCCCCTTTGGGGCGTCCTCTGCCGCAGAGGGCAGGCCCTCAGGGGCGCGGGGAACTGCGCGACAAGCCACGACGAACCGTCGTGTGGAGACGGACCGCACCACCCCCCAGGGACGGGGAACTGCGCGGCCAACCCCCGCGGCACCGCGGGGACATGCGCACCGCAAGAGGGGCAGTCGCTCAGGCCCAGCGGCAGCGCTACGCGCGGAGGGCGGGGTGGTCCGCGATGATCGTGGGGGAGCCCGGGGGGATCTCCGTGAAGCCGGCATCGCGGACCACGGGCAGGCCCGTCGTGGTGGAGAGCCGGGCCCACGCACGGGAGGACGGCTCGCGGACCGCGAGGGGGAAACCCGCCGCCCGCCACGCCACGCGCTCGTCCGCGTCCAGCTCCCACCACACGAGCTGCGCCCCGTGCCCGGTCTGGGCCATCGCCTTGCCCGCGGACATCGAGAGGTCCGGGTTGGTCCAGAGCACCGGCTCCGCCGGATCCGGCGGCAACGGCGTCTCGGGATCGTCGAGTTCGGTCCCCGACACCTGGAGCTTGGCCAGATCCTTGGGCCAGCCGTCCAGCGGCACCGGCGGGAAGACCCGGACCTCGGCGCTCTGCCCGGTGACGGTGATGCCGGGCAGCGTCTCCGCCCGCCGCCACTCCCCGCCCCGCGCGCGCCGTACGACCTTCCTGATCCTTGCGTCCTGCCAGTCCCGTACCGCCTGCGCCCACTCGCCGTCCTCGTCGGTGGCGCGCTCGTCGGACAGCAGGGTCAGTACGGCACGGGCCGAGGTCTCCAGCGCGTCGGTGCGCGGCGGCGGGGCGTCCCGCTCGATGCGCACCACGAGCGGCAGGACGAACTGCGGGGCCGCGTCCCGCTCGGTGGCACTGTGCTGGAAGGGGCTGGTCACGGCCCAAGTCTGCCACCGCCGCTTGGCCCGCGCGGCAGGGTGGTCCAGGATGAGGGCCGTGCGCGATACGGGACTGCGACTCGACGGTGTCGGACGGCGTTACGGGCTGCGCGGGCCGTGGGCGCTGCGGGGCGTCGGCCGCGCGGGCGTGCGTGGCCTCCGCGGTGGGCGCCGGGCGCGCGCACGCCGCCGCGCTGCTGACCGGACTGCTCGCGTCGTCACTGCTCGGGGCGGCCGGTACGGGGGTCGTCGCGGCGATCAGCAGTGCGCATTCCGACGACATGAGCACGGGGGTGCCGAGGGGGGCGGCGATCGTTGCGGGGCTGGCCGCCGCCGCGGTCTCCGTGCTGCTCGGCGCGGCGGTCGGGGCGGTCACGAATCCGCCGCTGCTGCGGAGCGGGGGGTGGTCGTTCCTGGTCACCGGCTCGCGGACCGGCTCGGTCCACTACCCCCTGCTGGGGCTCGCCGTCTCGGCGCTGCTTGCGGCTGCCGCCGCGCTCCTCTCGACCCGTGCGGCTTCCCACATGGCGTGAGGCTTTGCCTCCTCGCCGCGTGAGAGGGCGCCTCTTGCGGTGGCTTTTCGCGTGCAGCGCCGCGGTGGCTTGTCGCGCGGTTCCCCGCGCCCCCAGGTGGGTGCCACTTCCTGTGGGCTTCACACCTGCGGTGCGCGGTGGCTGGCCGCGCGGTTCCTCGCGCCCCTACGGGGCTCGTCCCCTGCCGCAGAGGGCAAGCGCGCTTTTCCAGGGGCGCGGGGAACTGCGCGCTCAGCCACGACGGTGGGAAAGAAGCAACGCCACCGCAAGGGGCACCCACCCAGGGGCGCGGGGGACTGCGCGACAAGCCCCCATGGCGCCGCAGGCTAGCGTGCACCGCGAGTGGCACTCACCCGGGGGCGCGGGGAACTGCGCGACCAGCTACGACGGCGCAGCCGACAAGCACGCCACCGCAAGGGGCAGTCGCCCCAGGGCGCAAGCGCCGCGTCATCGTGGGGGGAGGAGGCCGTCGAGGAAGACGGTGATGACCGTCGAGCGCGCGACGGAGCCGGGCGGGGTGGTCTCGACCGCTCGGGCCACGCCGATGAGCAGCGCCCGCAGTTCGGGGAAGCCCACGTCCGCGCGGACGGCGCCCGCGCCCCGGGCGCGCAGCAGAAGCGTCTCCAGGTGGGGAGCCACGAGGGACCGCCCCTCGCCCCCGAGGCCGGCGACATCGACGCCGGCCTCGGCCAGCGCGTCCGCGTAGGCGTTCTTCGCGGGCGACTCCCCGGCGACCAGCGTGATGAACTCGCGGAAGGCCGCCCCCGGATCATCCGCGGCGGTGAGCCGCTCCGCGGCCTCGCCGAGCCGCCGCAGCAGCCGCTCGTGGACGGCGGCGAGCAGCGCCTCCTTCGTCGGGAAGTGCCGGAAGACCGTGCCGATCCCGACCCCCGCCCGCTGGGCGATCTCCTCGGTGGACGCGCCGGTGCCGCTCGCCGCGAAGACGGCTTCCGCGGCATCGAGCAGCCGCTCCCGGTTGCGCCGCGCGTCGGCCCGCAGCGGCCGTGGCGACCGCTGCCCGGTCACGCGGCGCCGCCCTGCGACCGGTGGACAAACGGAGTCCCCAGTCCGTATCGTCGGAGCTGTAGCGGAGTCATGACTCCGATTGTAGCCGCACGTCCTGAGGAGCCCCACCATGCCCACGCCCCACGAGGTCTTCGGCACGCTCGCCGCCCGTATCGCGGCGGGACGGTGGTCCGAGATCGCCGAGCTGTACGCCGAGGACGCCGTCGCCGAGATCCCCTTCGCCCTGCCCGTGCCCGACCGGATCACCGGGCGGGCGACGCTGCACGCCCGCTTCGTCGCGCTGGCCTCGGGCAGCCTGGAGATGCGGGCGGAGAACATCCATGTGCACGGGACCGACGACCCCGAGGTCGTCATCGCCGAGTACGACTACCGCGGCCGGTCGCTCACCACGGGGCTCGCCTTCACCGTGCGCAACATCCAGGTGCTGCGGGTCCGTGACGGCCTCATCGTGGCCTCCCGCGACTTCCACGACCACGTCGCCCTCGCCGTGGCCACCGGCCAGCTCCCGGCGCTCGCCGGCGCGGTCGGCCCGGACTTCACCCTCGACCGGGCACCGGCGGCCGGCTGACGGTACGAAAAGGCCCCCGTACGGACCTACGGGGGCCTGCCCGGCCGCTACTCCTTCGGGCTGAGCCGCAGTGAGATCGAGTTGATGCAGTAGCGCTGGTCGGTCGGGGTGCCGTAGCCCTCGCCCTCGAAGACATGGCCGAGGTGGGAGCCGCAGCGCGCGCAGCGCACCTCCACCCGCACCATGCCCATCGTGCGGTCCTCGATCAGCTCGACCGCGTCGCTGTCGGCCGGGTCGTAGAACGACGGCCAGCCGCAGTGCGACTCGAACTTGGTGTCGGAGCGGAAGAGCTCGGCGCCGCACGCCCGGCACCCGTACACGCCCTCGGTCTTGACGTCGGTGTACTCACCGACGAACGGACGCTCGGTGCCGGCCTTGCGCAGGACCGCGTACTCCTGCGGCGACAGCTCCTCGCGCCACTGCTCGTCGGTCTTGTTCACTTCGTACGACATGGAGCTCCTCTCAGCTGCCGAGACGGGCGAGAATCCGTGGTCCGAGGTCGGTCACGTCGCCAGCCCCCATGGTGAGAACGAGATCACCGGGCTTCGCCATTCCTGCCACCACCCCGGCCACCGCGTCCCGGTCGGACTCGGCGGTCACGTCGGCGCCCGCCGCCTTCGCAGCGTCGATGATGACCGCGCTGGTCACCCCCGGGATCGGGTCCTCGCGGGCCGGATAGATGTCCAGCACCACCGACGCGTCGGCGAGCGCCAGGGCGCGGCCCATTTCCACGCCCAGCTCCCGGGTGCGGCTGAACAGGTGCGGCTGGAAGACCACCAGCACCCGGCCGCCCTCCGCGGCGCCGCGGATCGCCTCCAGGTCGGCGGCCATCTCGGTCGGATGGTGCGCGTAGGAGTCGATCACCTGCACGCCGGCCGCCTCGCCCTTGAGCTGGAGCCGCCGCTTGACGCCGGTGTACTTCGCCAGCGCCGACGCCAGATTCCGGGCCGGGGCGCCGATCGCGATGCCCGCGGCCAGCGCGGCGACCGCGTTGAGCGCGTAGTGCCGGCCGGGCACCGACACGGTGAAGGTCAGCATCCTGCCGTCGAGCAGCACGGTGACCTCGCTGGCCAGGCCGCGCGGATTGATCTTCACCACCCGGACGTCGGCGTCCTGCGACTCGCCCACCGTCACGATCCGCAGCCCGCCGATGTCCCGTACCCGGGAGGTCAGCTCCACCGCGCCCGCCTGGTCGGCCGAGATCACCAGAGTGCCGCCGGGCCGCACCTTGCCGACGAAGGTCTCGAAGGACTCGTAGATCTCTTCCAGCGAGGCGTAGTTGGCGTGGTGGTCCAGCTCCACGTTCAGCACGATCGCCACCTCGGGCGCGTACGTGTGGAAGCTGCGGTCGCTCTCGTCGGCCTCGGCGACGAAGACCTCGCCGCCGCCGTGGAGGGCGTTGGACCCGGGCGCGTCCAGGTCGCCGCCGATCGCGTACGACGGGTCGAGGCCGAGCGCGGTCAGCGCGACCGCCAGCATCGAGGTGGTGGTCGTCTTGCCGTGCGTGCCCGCCACCGCGATCGGCCGGGTGCCCTCCATCAGCGCGGCCAGCGCGTCACTGCGGTGCACCACCGGCACCCCGCGCTCGCGGGCCGCGGCCAGCTCCGGATTCTCCGGGCGGATCGCGCTGGAGACGACCACGGCGGTGGCGTCCTGCGCCAGGTGCGCGGCGTCGTGCCCGATGTGCACGGTCGCGCCCAGCGCGCGCAGCGCCGCGGCCGTCTCCGACTCACGTGAGTCACTGCCCGCCACCCGCGCCCCGCGCTGCGCGAGGATCTTCGCGATCCCCGACATCCCGGCGCCGCCGATACCGATGAAGTGCGGTCGGTCCATGGTGGGCGGAACGGACGGGCTCATACGCGGATCTCCCAAGGGTGGGCCGTTTGACGGGTCAGCCGAATTCTCGCACTGCCCGCGGGCGCCCGGAGTCATCGCCGCCTCGACCGCCGGGCGTCCGCTCCCGCCCGGCTACTCCGCGTCGTCCTGCTGCGCGAACAGCTTGAGCACCGGCACCCCCACCTTGTGCCGGGCCCGGGAGGTCCAGTCGCGGTGGAAGAACTCCTCCACGAAATGCGGCGCCGTCAGCACGATGACCTCGTCTGCGCCGGTCCGCTCCACCACCGTCCGCAGCACGTCCAGCGGGTGCCGCTGGACGATCTCGCCGACCGCCTCGGCGCCGGCCCGGTGCAGCGACTCGACGGAGTGCGCGAGCGCGAGTTCGGCCGGCTTGAAGGCGTCGCTGCCCTCCGGCACCTCGTTCTCGCGGGCCGCGTTCTCCAGATGGCCGAGCGCCACGTCGTCCACCGCCCGCAGCAGCCGGTCCTGGTCGCCGCGGGGCTGCATCAGCACCACGAAGGAGACCTGCTCCTCGCCGTGCAGGGTCGTGACCAGCTCCACGTCCGCCGGAGCGAGCGGCTTCTCGATCATGAGTACGGTCGTGAACACGGACGCGTCCTTCTTTCTCACGGGCCACTCGGCCGCTACGGAATCCATCCTGCCCCCGATCTTCACAGAGCACCGCTGTAAGTCTTCCCGAGCGGAGCCAAGCGGAACGGATGAATCCGGTTTTTTGCGGCTCATCCTTGCCCCGGGAGGGGCTGACCTTCGTGTGCCCCCCCGTGTCTGCGGCTACGCGCGGACACGGGGGCCGGGCCTGCGCGTAGCCGTTCGCGCCTGCGCATCCGCGGCTACGCGCGGACGTAGCGGGTGAACAGGTAGCCGTCCTCCTCCAGGACGGACAGCGGTACGAAGCGGGTCGGGCCGTCGGGCACGGCCGGGCCGTTCGCGATGCGCGGGGCGTCCCCGCCGAGCAGCAGCGGCGCCACCGTCAGGCACAGTTCGTCCACCACGCCGGCCGCCGCGAAGCCCGCGAGGAGGCGGGGGCCGCCCTCGTGCAGCAGGCGGGTGTGGCCCAGCGCCGCCAATTCCGCGACCGCGCGGGCCGGGTCCACGGCGGTGGCGTCGGCCGGGGTGCCTCCGCCTGTGCCTGCGCCTTCGCCTGCGGGGGCCACGATGACGTGGGCGCCGGCCGCCCTCGCCGCGGCAAGGCGCTGCTCGGGCGCCGCGGCGCCGGTCAGCACGATGGTCGGCGTGAGCGGCTCCCGGAAGAGCGGCGCGTCGAAGTCCAGGTCGAGCCGGCGGCTCACCACCGCGATCGCCGCGGCCGGCGGCCGGCCTTCCCCGGCGCGCTGTTCGGCGAAGTCCTTACGGGCCTTGGCCGGGCGGTAGCCCTCCTGGCGGACCGTCTCCGCGCCGACCACGATCACGTCCGCGAGGGCGCGCAGCGTGCCGAAGATGCGCATGTCGGCGGGGGAGGAGAGGGGGGCGGACTTGCCGTCGGCGTGGGCGGCGCCGTCGAGCGACGCGACCATGTTCGCCCGTAGGTACGGGCGGTCCTTCTCGCGGGGGGCCGGATACGCGTAGGCGGCGGCCAGGCCGAGGGGGGTGGCGAGGTCGGCGTCGTCCGCCGTCCCGGCGGAAGGGTGCAGGCGGCGCATGACGTGCAGTCTTCCACGGAGGTCTTGCCGGGGCGCGCGGGGGCGGCCGGGGGTGCCCTCGGGTGGCCGGGCGGCGGTGGCCTCGGATGGCTGGGTGGCTGGGTGGCCGGGTTTTCCGCGTGGGCCGGGGGTGGGGTGCGCTTGGCGTGGGTGGGGTGGGGTCGGTGCCGCTCCGGGGGTATCTCCTCGGACTGCGCACCCTGGCTCTGTGCAAACGTTCCTGCGGGAGTTGTGCGCAGTCCTGCGGGGACACCCCCGGATCGTCCCCTCCCGGCCGGTCGGCGGCCATCTGTCGTTGGTGGGTGGGTGTGGTGGGCGGGACCCCGGGGCGTTCCCTCCCGGCCGGCCCGCGGCCATCTGTCGGTGGTGGGTGGCTGTGGTGGGCGGGACCCCGGGGGGTCCCCTCTCGGCCGGTCGGCGGCCATCTGTCGGTGGTGGGTGGCTGTGGGGCGGACGACCCCGGGCCGCCAGGTGTGGGGGTACGCACTACGCTAAGGAGCCGTGTCCTCCTCCGCTCTGATCAAGCCGGTTGCCCTCAGTGGGCGCAGCCCGCACGTCGAGGTCGGGCGGCTGGTTCAGGAGATGGTGCCGCCGCCGCGGTTCGACGGTGTGCGGTTCGAGACGTACGAGGCGGACCCGGCCCAGCCGAGCCAGGCCGCGGCGGTCGCGCGGCTGCGGGACTTCGCGGGGCACCAGGCGCCGCGGGCGCGCCGGCGCTGGTTCAGGAGCGAGCCGCCCGCGCCGCCGGCCGGCGGGGTGTATCTGGACGGCGGCTACGGCGTCGGCAAGACGCATCTGCTGGCCTCCCTGTGGCACGCCACCCCCGCCCCCCGTGAGCGCAAGGCCTTCGGCACGTTCGTGGAGCTGACGAATCTGGTCGGGGCGCTCGGCTTCCAGCCGGCGGTGCAGGCGCTCAAGGACCACCGCCTGCTGTGCATCGACGAGTTCGAGCTGGACGACCCGGGCGACACCGTGCTGGTGTCGACGCTGCTCGGCAAGCTCGCCGACGCCGGAGTACGGCTGGCGGCGACGTCGAACACGCTGCCGGGCAAGCTGGGGGAGGGGCGGTTCGCCGCCGCGGACTTCATGCGGGAGATCCAGGGCCTGTCCGCGCGGTTCACCAGTATCCGGATCGACGGTGAGGACTTCCGGCACCGCGGACTGCCGCGGGCGCCGGAGCCGTACGCCGACGAGCAGGTGACGCGGGCGGCGCTGCGTACGCCCGGGTCGGCGCTCGACGACTTCGGGGCGCTGGCCGCGCATCTGGCCACCGTGCACCCGAGCAGGTACGGGGCGCTGTGCGACGGGGTGGCGGCGGTGTTCCTGCGCGGGGTGAGCGAGGTCACCGACCAGGCGACGGCGCTGCGGATCGTGGTGCTCGCCGACCGTCTGTACGACCGGGAGATACCGGTGACGGCCTCGGGCGTACCGTTCGACAAGCTGTTCGGCCCCGAGTTGCTGGCCGGGGGGTACCGGAAGAAGTATTTCCGTGCGGTGTCCCGGCTGACCGCGCTGGCCCGGGAGGCCGGGCGGCCGCACGACGCTGGCGGAGCGCCCTGAACCGGCGCAGGATCTGTGCATGGCCAAGGACAAGCAGGAGAAGGCGGACGGCGGGCTGCGCTCGCTGCTGCGGGTGCCGCAGGGCGGGGTGAGCCTGGCGGATTTCGACACCCGGGCGACCCCCGGCGATCCGGGCGGCAAGGCGATGGCGAAGGCCGAGACCGCGCAGGTGCGGCAGCAGCTGGCCGAGTTGCAGGAGCGGCTGTTCGCGCAGAGTACGTCGGGTGATCCGCGCTGCCTGCTGCTGGTGCTCCAGGGCATGGACACCTCGGGCAAGGGCGGCACCGTCAAGCACGTGGCGAGCGGGCTGAACCCGACGGGCGTGCGGGTGAAGGCGTTCAAGACGCCGACCGACGAGGAGCTGTCGCACCCGTTCCTGTGGCGGATCCGCAAGGCGCTGCCCGCACCGGGGGAGATCGGTGTCTTCGACCGTTCGCACTACGAGGACGTGCTGATCACCCGGGTGCACGACCTGGTGCCGCGGGCCACCTGGAGCCGGCGGTACGGGGTGATCAACCGCTTCGAGCAGTCGCTCGCCGACGACGGTGTCACCGTAGTGAAGATCTTTCTGCACATCGGCTACCAGGAGCAGAAGGAGCGCCTGGTGGCCCGGCTCGACAACCCGGCCAAGCACTGGAAGTTCAACGACGGCGACATCGCCGAGCGCGCCCGGTGGCCCGCGTACCAGGAGGCGTACGAGGCCGCCCTCGACCGCTGCTCGACCGACAGCGCGCCCTGGTACCTGGTGCCCGCCGACCGCAAGTGGTACCGCAACTGGGCGGTCGCCAAGCTGCTGCTCGAACACCTTGAGCTGATCGGCCCCGAATACCCGAAGGCCGGCTTCGACGTCGCCGCCAGCCGGGCCGCCCTGCTCGGGACCTAGCCGGAGCAGGCGTTGCGCTGGGCCTCCTGCCATTCGCACACCGGGCAGTACGTGGCGCCGCGGGTGCTCGCCGGGTGTTCGGTCGGCTCGCCGCACAGCACGCAGTCCGCGACCGGCGCGCTGTCGGGGGAGTGGGGTGTCTGCGTCACCCGTCCACCGTAGCGCCCGTGGTCCGCAGGACGGCCGCCCCGCGGGCGGGGAGCTGGACGGCGGGACCCGGCAGGAGTTTGCAGCCGGGGCGCGCCAGCACCATCTCGCACGGCGTGTTGAGCGGCACCCGGGCGGGGGCGTCGGAGAAGTTGACCACGATACGGAACGGGCCGCGGGCCACCCGCAGCGTACGGCCTCCCGCGGTGGCGGTGACCGCGTCGAGCTGCGGGTCGGTCAGGGCCGGCTCGGAGCGGCGCAGGGCGATCAGGGCGCGGTACCACTCCAGCAGTTCGTGGTGCTCGGGCTTGTTCTGCTCGGCCCAGTCCAGGCAGGAACGGTCCCTGGTGGCGGGGTCCTGCGGGTCGGGCACGTCCTGCTCGGCCCAGCCGTGGGAGGCGAATTCGCGCCGCCGGCCGCGGGTGATGGCCGCGCCCAGCTCCGGGTCGTGGTGGTCGGTGAAGAACTGCCAGGGGGTGGCGGCGCCCCACTCCTCGCCCATGAACAGCATCGGGGTGAAGGGCGAGGTCAGCACCAGGGCCGCCGCGGCGGCCAGCTGCTGGGGGGTGAGCCGGTCGCCGGTGGCCCGGTTGCCGATCTGGTCGTGGGTCTGGCTGTAGCCGAGCAGCCGGTGGCCGGGGGCGGTGGCGGGGTCGAGCGGGCGGCCGTGGTGGCGGCCGCGGAAGGAGGAGTAGCTGCCGTCGTGGAAGAAGCCGCGCCCGAGGGTCTTGGCGACCGCGGCGGGTCCCGCCGCGGCGAAGTCGGCGTAGTAGCCCTGGGCCTCGCCGGTGACGGCGGTGTGCAGGGCGTGGTGGAAGTCGTCGTTCCACTGGGCGTGCAGGCCCAGGCCGCCCGCCTCGCGCGGGGCGGTGGTGCGCGGGTCGTTGAGGTCGGACTCGGCGATCAGGAACAGCGGGCGGCCGAGCGCCGCCGACAGGCCGTCGACCGCCGTGGACAGCTCTTCGAGGAAGTGCAGCGCGCGGGTGTCGACCAGCGCGTGGACCGCGTCGAGCCGCAGCCCGTCGAGGCGGTAGTCCCGCAGCCAGGCCAGCGCGCTGCCGGTCAGGAAGGCGCGGACCTCGTCGGAGCCGGGCGCGTCGAGATTCACCGCGTCGCCCCAGGGCGTGTGGTGGCGGTCCGTGAAGTACGGGCCGAACGGCGGCAGATGGTTGCCCGACGGGCCGAGGTGGTTGTGCACCACGTCGAGGACCACGCCGAGGCCGTGCTGATGTGCCGCGTCGACAAAGCGCTTCATCGCCTCGGGGCCGCCGTAGGGCTCGTGCACCGCCCACAGCGACACCCCCTCGTAGCCCCAGCCGTTGGTGCCGGGGAAGGGGCAGACCGGCATCAGCTCGATGTGGGTGATGCCGAGCCTGGCCAGGTGCGGCAGCCGTTCGATGGCCGCGTCGAAAGTGCCCCCCGGGGTGAAGGTGCCGACATGCAGCTCGTACAGGACCGCGCCCGGCAGCCCGCGGCCCGGCCAGGGCGCCGACCAGGCGAAGGCGTCGTGGTCGACGACCGCGCTCGGCCCGTCGGGTCCCTCCGGCTGCCGCCGCGACCGCGGGTCCGGCAGCGGCGGGCCGCCGTCCAGCACGTACGCGTAGCGGGTGCCCGCCGGCGCGGGCAGCTCGGCGCGCCACCAGCCCGCATTGGCCGGGTCAGGGCCGAGCCGGTGGGCACGCTCGTCGATCAGGATCTCCACCCGCTGGGCATCGGGCGCCCACACCTCGAACAGCACGCACGTCTCCCGTCCGGTCCCCGACAGTTCGGTCCCGGGCAGATTCATGCCCGCGTACCGGGCACCTCAGACGAAATTCACTCATCGCGCTTGCCGCCGGCGGGTGTGCGCTCGGTCACGCCGACTGGTGCAGGCCGCGGCCCGCCAGGGTCAGGAACACCTCGCCGACCGCCTCGGACAGCGTCGGATGCGGGTGGATGTGCCAGGCCACATCGGCGGGCTCCGCCTCCCAGCCGACGATCAGCTGGCTCTCCGCGATCATCTCCGAGACGTGCGGCCCCACCAGGTGGACGCCGAGCACCTGCCCGCCGCGTACCGCGACCGCCTTCACGCTGCCGCCCTGCCCGTGCACCATGCCCTTGGCCACCGCGGTCAGCGGCATCGAGTTCACCACCACGTCCAGGCCGCGCGCGCGGGCCTGCGCCTCGGTCAGGCCGACCGACGCGGTCTGCGGGTTCGAATACGTCACCCGCGGGACGGCCGGGTAGTCGATCGGCCGCGGGGTCCGGCCGGCCAGCACCTCGGCGACCAGCAGCCCCTCCGCGAACGAGGCGTGCGCGAGGCCGGGGGACGGCGGCGGCAGCCACGACGCGGCGAAGGCCAACTCCCTACGGCAAGTGGCACCCCGCCAGGGGCGCGGGGAACTGCGCACTCAGCCACGGCGGCGGCGAGGCCAAGCGGCCACCGCAAGTGGCAATCACCCAGGGGCGCGGGGAACTGCGCGACAGGCCCCCGCACAGCGCAACTGTGGAGCCCGTGAGCCCCCCGCCGGGGAGACCGTTCACGGCCCCGTCGTCAGGACGGCGTTGCCGGATACGCGCCGCTCATGCAGGTCCGCCAGGACGGTCGCCGTGTCGGCCCAGTCGGCGAGCCGCCCGATCTCCGGGTGGAGCCGCCCCTCCGCGACGAGCCGCACGAGAGCGGCGAGGTCGGCGGCGTAGGGCTCGGGGAAGTCCTCGTAGTGGAAGTGGCGCACGGCCGCCGACGACGGCCCGTCGAAGAAGGAGAAGAAATCGAGGGTGGCGGGCTCACGGGAGGCCTGCCCGAACCAGATGAGGTCACCGTGCGCCCGCACAAGGCCGAGCGCCAGCGACATCGTGGCGCCGCCGACGGACTCCATCACCGTGTCGAAGGGGCCGCCCGCCGCGGCCACCTCGTGGACGACGGTGGCCCCGAACTCGGCGAGCCGCCGTCCGCGTTCGGGCGTCGCGCTGACCGCGGTCACCTCCGCGCCCGCGCCGACCGCGAGTTCGGCCACGTAGTGCCCGACCCCGCCCGACGCGCCGGTGATGAGCAGCGAGCGGCCGGCCAGGCCGCCCGCGGTCCGCAGCAGCCGCAGGGCGGTGAGGCCGGCCAGCGGGAGGGCCGCCGCGCTGACCGCCGGGACGGTGTCGGGCAGTACCGCCAGCCGGTCGGTGTCGACGGCGGCGTATTCGGCCCAGCCGCCGCCCGGCGGGTGGCCGACGACGCGCTGGCCCGCGCGCGGCCCGCTGCCGTCGGCCGCGGCCTGGACGACCAGGCCCGCGATGTCCTTGCCCGGCCGCAGGCCGACGCCGGGCAGGGCGCCGTGCAGCCGGAAGACCTCGCCGCGGTTGACGGAGAAGGCCTCGACCTTGACCAGCGCCTGGGCAGGGCCTGGCCGCGGCTCTTCCGTCTCGCCGTGCGCGACCAGCCTCGCCGGGTCCCCCGTGGGCAGCAGTGCCTTCATCGCCAGCTCCTCGATCCGGTGCGGCGGTTCGCTTCGAAACCGCCGCTGGATCAAGGAGAACCGCAGGTCAGGCGGGGCGTCCAACAGCCTTCCGTACGGTTCGACAACCGCCGGTTGTCAGCGCTGGCGGAAGGCGCCGGGGGAGGGGGCGTCCGGGGCAGACGCGTCCGCCGACGCGGACCGCTCGCCCGCGCTCCAACTGGCCAGCACGGCGAGGCGTTCCGCGGCGCCCGAGCCGGGCGGCGCGGTGTAGACGACGACGGTACGGTCGGCGTCGCCCGGCAGCGCCAGCGTCTCGTAGCCGAGGTTCAGCTCGCCCACGACGGGGTGGCTGATCCGCTTGACGCCGTACGTCTTCTCCCTGACCAGGTGGTCGGCCCACAGCCGGCGGAAGTGCTCACTCTTCATGGACAGTTCGCCGATCAGCGCGGTGAGCCGCTGGTCGTCGGGGTGGCGCCCGGCGCCGAAGCGGAGGTAGGCGACGGTCTCGGCGGCGACGGCCGCCCACTCCGGGTAGAGGTCGGCGGCCTCCGGGTCGAGGAAGACCCGGCGCGGCATATTGCGACGGGAGGCGTCGCCGGCGAAGCCGTGCACGGCGTCGCCGAGGGCGTTCCAGGCCAGCACGTCCATGCGGTGGTCGATGACCATGGCGGGGCAGTCGGCCATGTTGTCGAGCAGCAGCCGCACCCCGGGGCGTACCCCTCCGGAGGGCGCCGCCGGAGCCGCCCGCCCGGGCCTGGCCAGGTCCCGCAGGTGCGCGTGCTCGGTCGGGTCGAGCCGCAGCACCCTTGCGACGGCGTCGAGAATGGCGTCGGAGACGTTCTTGCCGCGGCCCTGTTCGAGCCGGATGTAGTAGTCGACGCTGACCCCGGCGAGCTGGGCGACCTCCTCCCGGCGCAGCCCCGGCACCCGCCGCCTGCCGTACGGGGGCAGGCCGACGTCCTCCGGCTGGATTCTCGCCCGCCTGGACTGCAGGAAATCGCCGACCGTGTTGTCCATGCGTACGAGCCTAAGCGAGCGCCGGGCGCCGAGCCTGGTACTGCCGGACCCAGGTAGAGCGCAACCCTGGGTGTCGCGCGCGGGCCGCCGCACAGTGGAGCCGTCCACCACGGCAGCACCCGTCACGCGGGCCACCCCAGGGAGTTACGCATCATGAGCACCACTGCTTACGGCAACCTCGCCGGCCGTACCGCCGTCGTCACCGGCGCGGCGAGCGGTATGGGCGAGGCCACCGCCCGCCTGCTGGCCGCGCGGGGCGCGAAGGTCGCGCTGCTGGCCCGCCGCACCGAGCGGCTGGACGCGCTCGCCGGGAAGATCGCCGCGGACGGCGGCCGGGCGCTGGCCGTCACGGTCGACGTGACCGACGAGGCGTCGGTCAGGGCCGCGGCCGGCCAGGTCAGGGACGCGTACGGTCCCGCCGACCTGGTGGTCAACGCCGCCGGTGTGATGCTGCCCAACCCGATCGACGCGGGCCGCAGCGACGAGTGGGCGCGGATGGTGGACACCAACCTCACCGGCGCCCTGCGGATCATCGACGCCTTCCGCGACGACCTGCTCGCCGCCGGGGCCGAGGGGCGGCCGGCCGACCTGGTCAACGTCTCCTCCATCGGCGCCCA
Organism: Streptomyces sp. NBC_01477; assembly: GCF_036227245.1. Lineage (GTDB taxonomy): Bacteria > Actinomycetota > Actinomycetes > Streptomycetales > Streptomycetaceae > Actinacidiphila. The sequence goes on along the minus strand of NZ_CP109445.1, from coordinate 2,093,633 downwards.
CCTGACCTTCCCCGGATACGCCGTCTACAGCGCCACCAAGGCCGCGCTGACCCACCTGTCGGCCTCGCTGCGGGCCGAGTTCGGGCCGCGCAGGGTCCGGGTCACCAACATCGAGCCGGGCTTGACCGACACCGAGTTGGGCGGCCACATCGACAACGCGGAGCTGTCGGCGCAGCTCGACGGGATGTTCCAGGCCTTTCCCGAGGCGCTGACGTCCGACGACATCGCTGACCTGATCGCGTACGTCACCAGCCGTCCCGCGCACGTTAACCTGCGGCAGGTGATCGTCCTGCCGACCGGGCAGGCGTGAGGAACGGGCAGGCGCAATGAACGGGGGCTCGGCGGTGGATCTGGACCTGGCGCAGGTGCGGGCCTTCGTGGCCACCGCCGACCGGCTGCACTTCGGGCAGGCCGCCGCCGAGCTGTACCTGACCCAGCAGGCGCTGTCCAAGCGGGTCGCCCGGCTGGAGGACGCGCTCGGCCGCAAGCTCTTCGACCGTACCGGCCACGGGGTCGAACTCACCGCCGCCGGGCGCCGCTTCCTCGACCCGGCGCGCGAGCTGGTACGGGCGGCGGAGGCCGCGGTGGCCGCCGCGCGGCACGAGGAGCGGGCGCTGCGGGTCAGCGTGTGGGGCCATATGTTCGTACCGCTGCGCACAGTCCGCGAGGTCGTCGCCCGCGACCCCGGCCTCGACATCGAGCTGAGCCTGCGGCCCGACTTCCCGGCGGCGCTCGCCGGACTGCGGGACGGCGAGATCGACTTCGCGCTCGGCCGCACCCACGCGCTGGACGAGCCGTGGCCGGCCGCCGTCACCCGGCGGCTGGTCAGGCTGGAGCCGGTCAAGGCCGTGATGAGCCGGGCCGGTGCGCTGGCCGGCGCCCCCGCCCTCAGCCCCGGGCAGCTGCGGGAGGGCCGGCTGTGGTTCCCGGCGCCGCGCGCGAAGGTGGAGTTCCTCCGGGCCTTCACCGAACGCTTCGGGGTGCCGGGCGAGTTCGGCGGCATCAACCTGGGCCTCGACCCCTTCCTCGCCCACCTCGCCGCCCACCCCGGCCTCTTCTCGCTGCTGTGCGCGGACGTCGAGGTGCCCGACGGCAGCGGCCTGCGCGAGATCCCGGTCACCGGACCTACCCCGCTCTACGCCTGGCACGCCATCTGGCGCACCGGCGAGCAGCACGCCGTCCTGCCCCGGCTGCTGGCCGCCTTCGGCGCCGCGGCGGCCGAGGAGTCCTGGCTCGACTACGACCCGGCCCGCCACTGGCTCCCCGAGGCCGATCAGGCGATCCTGCCGGGGGCGTGAGGGCCGCACTCGGCGGGTCGGCGCCCCGGCCGCGGTTGTGGGCAGTGCTCAGCGGGTGAGCAGCGCCACCGGGGAGTCCGCGAACAGCTCGGCCAGCGGCACCTTGCCGCTGTACGTGCCGCCGCCGAGCCGGTTGCGCCACTGCCCCGGCGGCAGCGGCAGTACGGTCTCCCGCCAGCCGCCCGCCTGCTCAAGGCGCCGGGACAGCCGGGTCACCGCGGTCAGCGCGCCGCCGCCGCGTACGAAGGCGACACAATGGTCCGCGGCCGGGCCGTCGGCCGCCAGCGGGTCGTACGCGCCCGCCGGGCCGTACCACTGCGGGTGGTCCCTGCGCAGCCGCAGCGCCACCGCGGTCAGCCGCAGCTTGGCCTCGTCGGCGTCGCGCGGGAGCCCGCCGGACAGCAGGCCGTCGAGCGTGCCGTCGACCCCGAAGCGCTGGGTGCCGCCGACCGGGCCGGTCATCGGGGCCCGGTTGTCCGGGTCGACCAGCGTGTGCACCGGGAACTCGGTGCCCTGGTAGACGTCGGGCACCCCCGGCATCGTCAGGTGCAGCAGGGCCGCGCCCAGCGCGTTGGCGGTGGCGTACGGCTCCAGGCGCCCGGCGAATTCGCTGACGTCGTAGACCTGTACCCCGCACGGGCCGCCGTCGACGAAGTCGGTGACCGCCTTCTCGTACGCCTCGTCCTGCTCGGTCCAGGTGGTGCGCAGCCCGGCCTCCCGTACCGCCTTGAGCACCGCGGGCACCAGCCGGTCCGGGTGGCAGAAGCCCAGGCCGACGCCGGTCTGATAAGCGGTGTACTGCGCCTGCCGGTCCGGTGCGGGCGGGCAGCCGACCTGGGCCTCGCGAGCCTCGCGCCGCTCCATCCAGTCCTGCCACTCCTCGGGCAGCTCCGACAGCACCGCGAGCCGCAGCCGCAGGTCGGCGCTGCGCTTGGTGTCGTGGGTGGACAGCACCGTGCCCGTGGTGGGCCGGTCGCGCTGGATCCCGGCGCAGTAGGCGTGGAATTCCGCCGGCGCGGTGGCCGGCCGCCCCGGGTCGCGGCCGACCTCGCACAGCGAGAGCAGCGGGGTGTAGCGGTAGAAGGCGGCGTCCTCGACGGACTTGGCGTGCAGGGCCGAGGCGACCTGCGCGAAGCGCGCCGTGAAGTCGCCGGCGTCCGCGCCGGTGCCCGCCGCGGGGCGGGCCAGCGCCAGGTCGCGCAGGAAGTCCAGGGCGCCGCCGAGTGCCGGGTTCGCCGCGCCGGCGTCCTGCGCCGCCCGCTCCAGCATCGCCTCGTCCGCGGGGGCGGCGGGACCGCCGGGCGGTACGTACGGGCGGTAGACCGGCACCCGCACCAGCAGCTCGCGGATCGCGTCGTCCAGCACGTCGGGGCCGTACGGGCGGGCTTCGGGGTCGGCGGCCCGTACGCGCTCCGCGGCCCTGCGCAGCCGGGCGACCTCGGCGGCCAGGTCGTGGGTGACCACCCGGTAGGAGGCCCTGCGCACGGTCGGCGCCCACCGGCCGCCGCGGTCGTCGGCGGCGCCGGTGTAGTCCCGGTGGAAGGCGTCGAGGGAGGCGGCGCCCGCCGGGTCGGTGAACAGCCCGTCGATCCGGTCGAGCGCGTCGTAGCCGGTGGTGCCCGCGCACGCCCAGTCCGCGGGCAGCGGCTCGTCGCGCTGGAGGATCTTCTCCACCACCGTCCAGCGCCCGCCGCTCGCCTCGGCCAGCTGCCGCAGATAGCCCGCCGGGTCCGCGAGGCCGTCCGGGTGATCGATCCGCAGCCCGTCGGCCACACCGTCGCGCAGCAGCCGCAGCACGGTGGCGTGGGTGGCCGCGAAGACCTCGGGCCGCTCGACCCGCACCGCGATCAGGTCGGAGATGGTGAAGAAGCGGCGGTAGTTCAGCTCGGTACGGGCGGTACGCCAGTACGCGAGCCGGTACCACTGGGCCTCCAGCAGCTCGGGCAGCGGCAGGTCCTCGGTACCGGGGCGCAGCGGGAAGCGGTGGTCGTAGTAGGCCAGCACCGTGCCGCCGGCGGCCTTGTCGTGCACCACCGACAGCTCGTCCAGCACGTCGGGCAGCGGCTCGCCCAGCACCGGCAGCAGCACCTTGCCGTCCAGGGCGGCCCAGTCGATGTCGAACCACTGCGCGTACGCGGAGCCCGGGCCGTCCCGCAGGACGGCCCACAGCGCGCTGTTCAGGTGCTCGGGGGCCGGTACGGCCATGTGGTTGGGGACGATGTCCAGGATCAGCCCGAGGCCGTGGTCCCGGGCGGTACGGGACAGGTCCCGCAGGCCCTGCTCGCCGCCCAGCTCCGCCCGGATCCGGGAGTGGTCCACCACGTCGTAGCCGTGGCCCGAGCCGGGCACCGCTTCCAGCACCGGCGAAAGGTGCAGGTGGCTGACGCCAAGACTCGCCAGGTACGGGACCGCGGCCGCCGCTTGTGCGAACGTGAAGCCGGGCTGCACCTGGATCCGGTAGGTGGCGCTCGGCGCCGGCGTATCGCTCATGCCACTTTCTCTACCCCGGATCCGCCCGACCTGCTCCCGTAGATCGTTCCCGGTCCTTCCCCGGGTGGGGGGCTGGTCGCGCCCTGATGGTCTGCCTCCGCGGGAGAGGGTGCCCGGAAGGGGCGCGGGGAACGGCGCGGCCGGCCGCGACGGTGCGGCGAGCGCGAAGGCCGCCGCCAGCGGCGACCCCTCGCGGGTCCCCGGGCGCGCGGCCCGGGGGTCAGTCCGCCGGTCGCTGCAGGACCACCATGCTGCGGTCGGCCAGCAGGATCCGGTCACCGGCCGCGACCCGCTCCCCCGCGCCCGGGGGCACGCCCTCCGGACGCTCCGTGTCGACGATGAGCTGCCACTCCTTGCCGTGGTTGGCCGGGACCAGGAATTCCTGGGCCTTGGGCGCGGCGTTGAACATCAGCAGGAAGGAGTCGTCGGTGACCGGCTCGCCCCGCGGGCCCGGCTCGGAGATGGCGTTGCCGTTGAGGAAGACCACCAGCGAGCGGGCGGACGCGGCCTGCCACTCGCGCTGCGTCATCTCACCGCCCTGCGCGGTGAACCACGCGATGTCGGACAGCTCGTCGTGGGTGCCCTCCGCGAGCCGCCCGTGGAAGAACCGGCGGCGCCGGAAGACCGCGTGGTCGCGCCGCAGCCACACCATCGTCCGTACGAACTCGTGCATCCGGTGCGCGTCGTCGGCCTCCTCGCCGGTGCCCCGCTTGCCCGGCCAGCCGATCCAGGCGATCTCGTTGTCCTGGCAGTAGACGTTGTTGTTGCCGCCCTGGCTGCGGCCGAACTCGTCGCCGTGGGAGAGCATCGGGACGCCCTGCGAGAGCATCAGCGTCGCGATGAAATTCCGCATCTGCCGCTGCCGCAGCGCCTTGACCTGCCGGTCGTCGGTGGGGCCTTCGGCCCCGCAGTTCCAGGAGCGGTTGAAGCCCTCGCCGTCCCTGTTGCCCTCGCCGTTGGCCTCGTTGTGCTTGTCGTTGTACGACACCAGGTCGCGCAGGGTGAAGCCGTCGTGGCAGGTCACGAAGTTGATGGAGGCCAGCGGGCGGCGGCCGTCGTCCTGGTAGAGGTCGGAGGAGCCGGTGAGCCGGGAGCCGAACTCGGCCAGCGTCGCGCTCTCGCCGCGCCACAGGTCGCGTACGGTGTCGCGGAATTTGCCGTTCCACTCGGTCCACAGCGGCGGGAAATTGCCGACCTGGTAGCCGCCCTCGCCGACGTCCCACGGCTCGGCGATCAGCTTGACCTGGGAGACCACCGGGTCCTGCTGGACCAGGTCGAAGAACGACGACAGCCGGTCCACCTCGTGGAACTGCCGGGCCAGGGTGGCGGCGAGGTCGAAGCGGAAGCCGTCGACGTGCATCTCGGTGACCCAGTAGCGCAGGCTGTCCATGATCATCTGGAGCACGTGCGGGCTGCGCATCAGCAGCGAGTTGCCGGTGCCCGTGGTGTCGGTGTAATAGCGCTTGTCGCCGCCGAGCCGGTAGTAGGAGGCGTTGTCCAGGCCGCGCAGCGACAGCGTCGGACCCAGGTGGCTGCCCTCGGCGGTGTGGTTGTAGACCACGTCGAGGATCACCTCGATGCCGGCCCGGTGCAGCGCGCGTACCGCCGTCTTGAATTCCAGCACCTGCTGCCCGCGGTCGCCCAGCGAGGCGTACGCGTGGTGCGGCGCGAAGAATCCGATGGTGTTGTAGCCCCAGTAGTTCGCGAGCCCGGCGTCCACCAGCCGGTGGTCCTGGATGAACTGGTGCACCGGCATCAGTTCCAGCGTCGTCACGCCGAGTTCCACCAGATGGCTGATCACCGACGGGTGCGCGAGGGCCGCGTAGGTGCCGCGGATCTCCTCGGGCAGGCCGGGGTGGGTCATCGTCAGGCCCTTGACGTGGGCCTCGTAGATGACGGTGCGGTGGTAGTCGATGCGCGGTGCCCGGTCGTCGGCCCAGTCGAAGTACGGGTTGACCACGACGGAGGTCATGGTGTGCGGGGCGGAGTCCAGGTCGTTGCGCGAGTCGGGCTGGCCGAAGCGGTAGCCGTAGACCGACTCGTCCCAGTCGATGTCGCCGCTCATCGCCTTGGCGTAGGGGTCGAGCAGCAGCTTCGCCGAGTTGCAGCGGTGCCCGCGGGCCGGGTCGTAGGGGCCGTGCACCCGGAAGCCGTACCGCTGTCCCGGCATCACTCCCGGCAGGTAGGCGTGCCGGACGAAGGCGTCGGCCTCGCGCAGTTCGATCGCCGTCTCGGAACCGTCGTCGTGCAGCAGACACAGTTCGATCCGTGAGGCCACCTCGGAGAAGACGGCGAAGTTGGTGCCGGCGCCGTCGAAGGTGGCGCCGAGGGGGTAGGACTGACCCGGCCAGACTTGCATGTCGAGACTCTTCCACTCCTGACCGGGCGGTGGGGGCCGGTCACCCGGTCCGCGCACCCGGCGCATCCATTGCCGAAGGTTGCCGAACGGTCATCCTCCCATCCGGTTCCATCCGAGGGTGACACAGCCACAACCGGCTGCGACCGTACGAGTGATGGGGTTGTCCGGTAGTAGTCAAGTAGGGTCGATACTGCTGCGACAGCCCCCGCACCGCAGTACCCTTCCTTGATCGTGGACGGGGGTGGGAGGCGGTGAAGTGGTGACGTCCGGAGGTCTGATGCTCCCGGGAGGCGGTGAGCAGGGTGACCAGCACGACACCACTGTGGAGGGGACGCCGGGCGCGGTCACCCTCGCCCAGCCCATGGAGATCGGGACGGAGCTGGACTGGGACGCCGACGCCTGGGCCGAGGTCCGCACCCGCGCCCGCAGGGCCGGCCGCGCCTACGTCTGGCTGAACCTCGTCGAGCAGCGGCTGCGTGCCGTCGTCAACGCGGTGCTGCGCCCGATCTACGAACCCGTCCACGGCGAGGAGTGGGTGGTCGCCGCCGCGGGCCCGGCCGGCCACGAATGGGTCCAGCGGGCCGTCGCCGTACGGGAGGTGAGCCGCCGCAAGGGCTTCCTGCTCGACCCCGCCGACGACAATGTGCTGAGCTTCCTGACGCTGCCGCAGCTGCGGGAGCTGGTCGTCCAGCACTGGCCGTGCTTCGAGCCGTACTTCGACGACCGCCGGGACCTCGAACTCGCCCTGGACGAGCTGGAGGTCACCCGCCATGTGGTCTCCCGCAACCGCGCGCTGTCCCGCACGGTCCTGGACCAGGCGGAACGCGCCTGTGCGCGGCTGCTCGAAATGCTCGGCGCGGGCCACGCCCGTACCGCGGCGCAGCGGCTGCCGGTCGACGCCATCGAGGAACTCGTCGCCGACCGCTTCTCCGACGTCATCGGCGTCTACGCCGACCGGGTGCGGTTGCAGCGCCAACTGCCCGTCGAGGACCTCTTCGCCGGGGCCAGGCGGCTGGACGCGGTCGGCATCGGGCTGAACCTGCTGGTGCAGAACTACTCGGGGCGGCGGCTGATCCGGCTGGCCGAGGCCGGCTGCCGGGTGCGGCTGCTGTTCCTCAACCCGGCCAGCAGCGCCGTCCGCCGCCGGGAGCGCGAACTCGGGCTCGGGCGCGGCGAGATGAGCCGTTCGGTGGAGATGAACATCATGCACATGCGGCGGGTGCGGGCCCGGCTGCGCGACCCGGGCGCCTTCGAGATCCAGGTCTTCGACGAGACGCCGCGCTTCACCGCCTACCTGGTCGACGGCGACAGCGGCGAGGGGCTCGCGGTCGTCCAGTCGTATCTGCGCAGGGCCCGCGGCATGGAGGTGCCGGTGATGGTGCTGCGCGGCGGGTCGCGGCGGGTCGTCGCCGACGACCGGCCCGCCGAGGGCGGGCTCTTCGAGGTCTACCGCGAGGAGTTCGAGGGCATCTGGACCGACGCCCGGCCGGTTTCCTGACCCGCGCCGGCCGCGCGCGGGGCGCGGCGGGAGTGTCAGTGGTGCGCGCGATGATGGCAGGGCACACGGGGGAACACGGGGTGTCGGAAGGGGACTCGCCATGGCATGGCACGAGGATCTGCTGGTCGGTTTCGATCTGGAGACCACGGGAACGGATCCGCGGCAGGCGCGGATCGTGACCGCCGCGATCACCGAGGTGAAGGACGGTCAGCCGGTACGGCACCGGACCTGGCTCGCCGATCCCGGAGTGCCGATACCGGCCGAGACCACCGCCATCCACGGCGTCAGCACCGCCCGCGCCGCCGCCGAGGGCCGCCCGGCGCCCGAGGTGGTGGCCGAGATCGCCGACGCGGTGCGCGGCTACTGGGCGGCGCAGGTGCCGGTGGTCGTCTACAACGCGCCCTTCGATCTCAGCCTGCTGGACGCCGAGTTGCGCCGTTACGCGCTGCCGCCGCTGGTCGCCCCCGGCGGGCGCCCGGGCCCGGTGGTCGACCCGCTGGTCATCGACCGGGCGCTGGACAAGTACCGGCGCGGCAAGCGCACCCTGGAGGCGGCCTGCGCCGTCTACGGCGTGGTGCTCGACGGGGCCCATGACGCGGGCGCCGACGCGCTGGCCGCGGTCCGGGTGGCCCGCGCGCTCGCCGCCCGCTTCCCCGAGGCCGGCGACGCCGACCTGTGGGACCTGCACACCGCGCAGGGCGGCTGGTTCGCCGCGTGGGCGGAGGACTTCACCGCCTGGTTGCGCCGGCAGGACGCGGCAGCCGCGCCGATACGGCCGGACTGGCCGCTCCAGCGGGCCGCGTGACGGGCGCGCAGGCGGGTCCTGCCGGTCCCCCGAGCGGTCAGAAGGAGTACCAGCGGACCGTGGTGTCGCCCGAGCGCAGCGACGCCACCCGGCGGCGGAATTCGCTGCGGGCGGCCGGGTTGGCCGCCGCCTGCTGGGCGACCCAGGCGCAGCCCGCCGTCTCCCGCGCCCCGCGCAGCACCTCGCAGCCCTCCCACGCGGCGACGTCCCAGCCGTAGGCGTCGGTGAAGGCCGTGTAGGCGGCCGACGGCACCCCGTAGCGGTCCCGGCTGAGGGTCTGGACGACGAGGTCGTGCTCGCGAAGGTCGGAGGAGAAGGTCTCCAGGTCCACCAGGACCGGACCGTCCGGGCCGATGTGCACATTGCGGGGGAGCGCGTCGCCGTGGATCGGGCCGCGCGGCAGATGCGGCACCAGGTCGGTGACCGCCTCGGCCAGCCGGTCCTTGCGGGTCCGCAGGAAGGCCGCGTCGGCCGGGTCGATCGCGTCGCCCGCCAGCCGCAGCCAGCGCTCGACGCCGCCGAGCAGATCGCGTGGCGGCAGCCCGAAGTCCGGCTCCGGCAGGGCGTGCACCAGCCGCAGCAGCGGGGCGACATCGGCGGGCTCGGCGGGCCGCAGCGACTCGGGCAGCCGCTGCCAGTAGGTGATCGGGTGGCCCTCGACCAGCCGCACCTCGGACTCGGCGGAGCGCACGGCGGGCACGTCGTGCTTGGCGAGCCAGTCGGCGGTGCGCACCTCGCGGCGGGCGCGGTCCAGCAGGTCGGCGCCGCGGCCGACCTTGATCACCAGCCGGCCGGCCGCGAAGACCGCGTTCTCCCCGAAGGAGAGCAGGTCGGCCGACGGGTGACCGGCGGCCTCCAGGACCGCCTGTGCCCGCTCCTGCGTGAACACCGCTTCCGCCATGCCCCCACCCCTCCGATGTCCGCCGGCCGGGGTCGGCAGCCCGCCGCCCTGCCGTCCCGCCTGCCCGCATATGCCGCTGTCATCGCCGTTGCGTGCGGACAACGGCAAGTGTCCCACTGGTGCGCCCCCGATTCGCGCCTGGCGTGCCGCCAACCCGTTCCGAATACGTACCCCGGTGAGCGATGACTTCGCACCGGCGGGGAGGTCGGTATCTGCGAAGCCCGATTCTCCCGCGGGCCGGGACAAGGAGGTCAGGTGGTCGCGTCTGCCCCCGGTCATGAGAACACCGCAGGTCAGGCCGGCCGGACGGCGGTCAGCGTGGACGCGGCCGGGCTGCCCGCCACGACCGCGGCCCTCGGCGCACTGGCCCGGCTGCGGCTCGCCGCCCGCCGGGCCGGATACCGGGTGCGGCTGTGCGGTGCGTCACCCGGACTGCGGGCGCTGGTCGAACTGGCCGGGCTCGGCCGGGAGTTCGAGTGGGAGCCCGAAGAGCGGGAAGAGCCGGAGCGGGTCGTGGAATGACGTCATCGTGCTGATCCGCACGCCCGAGGTCTCGATCACCTGTAGCGCGAACGCCCGGAAGCCGCCGCCGGGCGCCGGGCGGTACTGCGCGAAGCCCGGCAGTCCGCTGGCCGCGACCGGCACCATCCGCGAGCCCGCGCAGCCGGCGCCGACGGTCGCCATGAACGCGCGTATGTCGTCGTGGCCGCGCACCCACATCGGATACGGCGGCATGTTGAGCACCGCGTCCTCGTGCAGCAGGGTGGTCAGCGACTCCAGGTCGTACCGCTCGAAGGCGTCGACGTAGCGGGCCAGCAGCGCCTCCCGCTCCTCGTCGAGCGCGGTGTCGCGCGCCGCCGTGTCGGCGGACGCGCCGGCCTCCGCCAGCGTAGCCCTGGCCCGTTGCAGCGCGCTGTTCACCGACGGCACGGTGGTCTCCAGCAGCTCCGCGGTCTCGCTGGCCTTCCAGGCCAGTACCTCGCGCAGGATCAGCACCGCCCGCTGCCTCGGCGGCAGGTGCTGGAGCGCGGCGACGAAGGCCAGCCGGACGGTCTCCCGGGAGACCACCACATCGGCCGGGTCGCCGGCCTCGGGCACCACCCGGCCGTCCGGTGCGGGCTCCACCCACATCCCCTCCGACGTCGGGTCCGGCAGCACCGCGTCGGCGTGCGAGGCGGGCGACAGGTCCATCGGCCTGGCCCGGCGCCTGCCGGCGTTGAGGCTGTCCATGCACACGTTGGTGGCGATGCGGTACAGCCAGGACCGCAGGGAGGAGCGGCCCTCGAACCGGTCGGCGGCGCGCCAGGCGCGTACCAGCGTCTCCTGGACCGCGTCCTCCGCCTCGAAGGCCGAGCCGAGCATCCGGTAGCAGTAACCGGTCAGCTCGGTCCTGTGCCGCTCAAGGCCGCGCTCGACCTCCGCGGCGCCCGTCACCGCCGTCCCGCTCGCGCTGCTCTCCCGTACGGTCATGTCCTCCACCGTAGCCGCGGCCACTGACAGTGCCCCCGTACCGAACGGCACGGGGGCACAGCGCAGGGGAGAGGGCCAGGTCAGACGCGGTCGGGCAGCTGCTCGGCCGGGTGCGGCACGGCGGCCGGGGGCGGCGGCAGGGCCGACTCGTCGTGGGTGAGGTCGGGCAGCCGGTGCATCCAGCGCGGCAGGTACCAGTTCCGGTCGCCCAGCAGCGTCATCACCGCGGGCAGCAGCACCCCGCGGATCACGGTGGCGTCGATCAGCACCGCGAAGGCCAGGCCGACTCCCATCTGCTTCATGCTCTGCATCGACAGGGTGCCGAAGATCGCGAACACGGCGACCATGATCACGGCGGCGCTGGTGACGACGCCCGCGGTGGTGGTGATGCCGTGCTCGATGGCGCCCTTGGTGGCCAGGCCGCGCATCCTGGCCTCACGGATCCGGGAGACCACGAAGACGTGGTAGTCCATGCTCAGCCCGAACAGGATCACGAACAGGAACAGCGGCAGCCACGCCACCACCGCGCCGGTGCCGTGCGCCCCCACCAGCGAGGCGCCCCAGCCGTGCTGGAAGACCGCGGTGAGGATGCCGTAGGCGGCGCCCACCGACAGCAGGTTCAGCACGATCGAGGTCAGCGCGATGGTCAGCGACCGGAAGGACAGCAGCATCAGCAGGAAGGCGAAGACGGTCACGAAGGCGAAGACCGGCGGCACACTGCTGGTGATCTTGTGGGTGAAGTCCATCGACCCCGCCGTCTCACCGGTGACCGGCGCCTGGAGCCCCGGGACCTTGCCGAGCGTGTCGGGGCGTACGTGGTCGCGCAGCACGGTGACGTTCGCCTCGGCCTTGGCGCGGTCGCTGCCGCCCGCCAGCGGTACGTCGATCCTGGCGATGTTCTGCGCGCTGTGGACCGTGACGGCCACCGGGCCCTTGCTCGCGCCGGAGGAGACCGCCTCGGCGCGGAAGTCGGCGATGGCCTGCTTCACCGCGGGCGCGTTGATGTCGTCGGCCTTGACCACCACGTGGGCCGGGTCGGGGCCGCCGGGGAAGGCGGTGTTGATGTGGTCGTAGGTCTGGATGATCGGCAGCCCGTCACCCAGCTCCTGCTGCATGGACAGGTTCGCGGTCTTCATGCCGAACGCGGGCAGGGCCAGCGCCAGCAGCGCGCCGCCGGCGATGACGGTGGCCGCCTTGGGGTGGCGCAGCACGGGTCCCAGCACGGACCGCCAGAAGCGGCTGTTGCCGGGCGCCGCGGGACGGCCGCCGGCCTGCCGCCTGCGCCGGTTCAGGAACGGGATACGGCCCTTCTCGACCCGGTGGCCGAGCAGCGAGAGCAGCGCGGGCAGCACCGTGACGGAGCCGAACATCGCGATGGCGACCACGATCATCGTGGCCACACCCATGGCCTTGAAGTCGCCGATGCCGGTGAAGAGCATGCCCGCCATGGCCACGATCACGGTGATGCCGGAGATCAGGATCGCCCGGCCCGAGGTGGCGGCGGCGATCCGCAGCGCGGTGTCCGCGTCGTGCCCCGCGGCCCGCTCCTCGCGTTCGCGGCGCAGGTAGAACAGGCAGTAGTCGACGCCGACCGCGAGGCCCACCAGCAGCATCACCGAGTTGGCGGTGTCGCTCATCGGCACCAGGTGGCTGACCACCGCCACCACACCGCCCGCCGCGACGAAGGCCGTCATCGCCAGCGCCACCGGCAGCAGCGCCGCGACCAGCGCGCCGAACGCGATCAGCAGGATGCCCAGCGCCAGCGGCACCGCGGAGAACTCGGCGGTCTGGAAGTCGCTGCCGAAGGCGTCGTTGAGCACCTTCTCGGAACTGGCGTCGCCGAACTCCTCGACCCGCAGGTCGGGATGCCGCGCCTGGACCTGCTCGACCTTGTCCATCACCGGGTCTATCCGGTCGGCCGCGGTCTTCTCGTCACCGAGCATGTCGAACCGCACCAGCGCGGAACGCCCGTCGGGGGAGATCGACTTCGTGTCGTACGGGGAGGTGACCGCGGTGACCTTCCCCGACTCCTTGACCGCGCTCATCACCTCGCCGACCACGGTACGGAAAGCCGGGTCGGTGGCGTGGCCCGCGCCCTTGGCCTGGACGAGCACCATCTCGCTCGCCGGCGGCTTGAGCCCCGCGTCGTCGTTGATCGTGGCGGCCTGGCTGACCTCGCCCGACATCGACTTGTCCTGGTCGACGTCGACCCGGCCGGCCGCCTGGCCGACGAATACCGCGAGGATGACGAAGAGCAGCCAGCCGCCCACCGCGGCCCACCGGTGCCGGGCGCTCCAGCTGCCCATCGATGCCGCGATTCCCATCCTGCTGCCGTGTGCGCGTGCGCGACTCACGGTGTCCCCCTTGTAAGGATCGTCTCGGGTGGCGGCGCCGGGCCGCTCCTTCCACAGACGACGTTAGGTGCGCCGGGACCACCGACCCATCCGGCCTGCTGGTGACTTCCCGGCGGGCCATCTCCCCCTCAGGGGTGGGGACAACCCCACCATCGCGCGGTGGGTGCCCCTTACACGCGAGACCGCGAAGGCCCAGGCCACACCCGGTGCGGGCGGCTTCGGCGGGTCAGGCGGACAGCAGCTGCCGGGCGTCGGACAGCAGCGCCCGGTCGTAGCGGCGCAGCAGCAGCTCGGCCACTTCCGGGGCCGCTCCCAGCACCGGCGCCAGCAGGTCCGCGCCCGCCTCCCGGGCGCCCCGGGCGATCCGGTCGGGCAGGAAACCGGGCGCGATCACGTACGGGGCCACGGCGATCCGCCGGACGCCCTCGGCGCGCAGCGCCCTGACCGCGTCCTCGGTGCGCGGCAGGGCCGCGGAGGCGAACGCGGGCCGCACCGCGTACCAGCCGCTGCGCCGCCACTCGCGCGCGACCGCCGCGATCACCGCGCCGGCCTCCGGGTCGGAGGAGCCGGCCGAGGCGAGCACGACGCCGGTCGAGGAGCGGTCTGCGGGCCGCAGCCCGGCCTCGGACAGCCGGCGCTCCAGCGCGGCCGTCAGCAGCGGGGAGGGGCCGAGCACCTCGGCGGTGCGCAGCCGCAGCGACGGCAGCCCCGCGGTGGACTCGCGCAGCACCGCGGGGATGTCGGTCTTGGCGTGGAAGGCCCGGGTCAGCAGCAGCGGCAGCGCCACCGCGTCCCGTACGCCGTCGGCCGCCAGCCGGCTGACGGCGTACGGCACCGAGGGCGCGGTGAAGTCCAGGAAGGCGGTGTCCACCCGCAGCCCCGGCCTGGCCGCCGCGACCCGCCGCGTCAGGGCGTGCACGGTCGCGGCGTGCCGCGGGTCGCGCGAGCCGTGCGCGATGACGAGCAGCGCCGGCGCGGGCAGGCCGGGGCGCACGGTCACTGGCTCTGCGCGGTCAGTCCGCGGGAGCGCAGCACCCAGCGCTCCAGCGGGCTGAAGATCACCTGGTCGATGGCGATACCGACGAAGAGGATCAGCAGGATGCCCAGGAACACGCCCGCCATGTCGGAGCCCTCCCGCATGTTCTCCAGGTAGCGGCCGAGCCCCACGCCCAGGTCGGGCGAGGACGCGATCAGCTCGGCGGCCATCAGCGACCGCCAGGAGAAGGCCCAGCCCTGCTTCAGGCCCGCCACATAGCCGGGCAGTGCGGCGGGCAGCAGGATGAACCAGGCGCCGCGCAGCCCGGTCGCGCCGATGGTGCGGCCGGCCCGCAGATACAGCGGCGGCACCTGGTCGATGCCGGCCACCAGGCCGTTGGCGATGGACGGCACCGCGCCGAGCAGGATCACCGCGTACATCGTGGAGTTGTTCAGGCCGAGCCAGATCACCGCGGCCGGCACCCAGGCGACCGACGGCAGCGACTGGAGGCCGGACAGGATCGGGCCGATCGCCGCCCGGATCAGCGGCACCCGGGCCACCACCAGGCCCAGCGGGGTGCCGATGACCAGCGCGGCCAGGAAGCCGAGCAGGCCGTGCGAGACGCTGGTCCAGATGATGGAGAACAGGTCGCCGGCATTCCACCGGTCCACCAGCTCCTGGCCGACCGCCGAAGGGCTGGGCAGCTTGGTGCGGTCGGCGAGCTTGGCCCACACCGCGAGCTGCCACACCACCAGCACCAGCAGCACCGCCACGATCGGCGGCAGCACCTTCTTGACCAGGACCTGTCCCACCGGCGCCCGCTTGACGGTCACCGCGTCCAGCGCGTCGAGGCCCGCTTCGAGGCCCGACAGGTCGTGCCGGTCCCGGGCGGCGCCCGCCGCACGGTCCTTGCCGGGCGACGGGGCGCCGCCGGGGCCGCCGGGCGCGTCGGCGTCCTGCACACCGGAGGTCTCAGTGCTGGCCATGACGGCGGATCTCCCCACGCAGTTCTTCGGTGATCTCTACGGACAGGTCCGCCACGGCCGCGTCCTCGATCCGGCGCGGCTGCGGTATGTCGATGGTCCACTCGCGGTTGATCCGGCCGGGCCGGGAGGACAGCAGCACGACCCGCTCGGCCAGCCGCACCGCCTCGCGCACGTTGTGCGTCACGAACAGCACCGACAGGTCGGTCTCCGACCAGATCCGGGTCAGCTCGTCGTGCAGGACGTCCCGGGTGATCGCGTCGAGCGCGGCGAACGGCTCGTCCATCAGGAGCAGTTGGCTGTCCTGGGCCAGCGCCCTGGCCAGCGCGACGCGCTGCCGCATACCGCCGGACAGCTCGTGCACCCGCTTGCCGTACGCCCCGCCGAGCCGCACCAGCGACAGCAGCTTCTCGGCCTCGGGGCGGCGCTCCTCGCGCGGCACGCCGCGCAGCCGCAGCGCCAGTTCGATGTTCTTGCCCGCGGTCAGCCACGGGAAGAGGGCGTGCTCCTGGAACATCAGGGCCGGCCGGCCGCCGGGAGCGTCGATGCTCCCGGCGGACGGCTTGTCGAGCCCCGCGACCAGATTCAGCAGCGTCGACTTGCCGCAGCCCGAGGCGCCCAGGAGGCAGACGAACTCGCCCGGCCGGACATCGAGCGTGATGTCGTCCAGCACGAGCTGCTGGGCGCCGGGCCTGCCGAACGCCTTCGACACATGGTCGAGCCTGGCCGCGTACGCGGCGCTTTCCGCGCCCTGCGCGGCGGCACTGGCGAGAGTGTCGGCCATGGATGTCACCTCCTGGGGGTTACTCGGGTCGACTGCTGGTCAAGGCTGCTGCTGTTGCCGCCGTGCGCTTACTGGGTGCCCAGACCCGCCGCGTCGACCGCCGGCTGCCCCTGGGCCTTCAGCACCTTGTTGAGCAGCGTCAGGTCGTAGATGCCGTCCAGCTTCGGCGCCTTGAGCAGGCCCGCGGACACCGCGTGCTCGGCCTCGGACTTGGCGGTCGCGGCCAGCGGGTCGTCCAGCACCTGGATGGACTTCCACGCCGGGTCCAGGACGGCGGCGGGCAGCGCCTTCTGGGTCAGCCGCTCCAGCTCGGAGTTCGCGTCGGCCTTCGCCTTGTCGGAGTTGGCCTTGATCCACGCGTTGGTCTTCACAGAACCGCGCAGCACCGCCTCGACGACATCGGGGTGGGCGGACAGGAACTTCTGCGACACGATCACGTTGGTGATCACGAACTGGTTGTTCGGCCACAGCGTGTTCTCGTCGAGCAGCACCTTGGCACCCTCGCTGACCAGCTTCGAGGCGGTGGGCTCCGGCACCCACGCACCGTCGATGGAGCCGTTCTTGTACGCGTCGGGGGTGATCTTGTTGTCGGTGCGCACCACCGACACGTCGCCCTTGCCGCTCTGCGCGTCGACCTTCCAGCCCTGCGTCTTGATCCAGTTCAGCAGCGCCACGTCCTGCGTGTTGCCGAGCTGCGGGGTGGCGATCTTCTTGCCCTTGACGTCGGCCAGGGTCTTGATCTTCTTCGGGTTGACCACCAGCTTCACGCCGCCCGAGGCGGAGCCCGAGATGATCTTCAGGCTGGTGCCGCCCGACTTGGTGTAGCCGTTGATCGAGGGGGAGGGGCCGATCCAGCCGATGTCTATCGCCCCGGCGTTCAGCGCCTCGATCTCGGCGGGTCCCGCGTTGAAGGTGGCTTCCTTGATCTTGGTGTCGCCCAGCTCCTGCTGGAAGAACCCCTCCTTGAGCCCGACCAGAGCGGTGGCGTGGGTCAGGTTGGGGAAGTAGCCGATCTTCACCTCGTCGGCGGACAGCTTCGCGGCGGTCGCGGAACCGCTGGGCGCGGTGGTCGCCTTGGTGTCGTCGTCCGACTTCTTGTCGGAGCCGTAGCTGCAGGCGGCGAGAGCGCCGAAGAGGAGCGGCAGGGTGGCAGCCACGGCGATAAGTCTGTACGCGGGACGGTGTTGCGCAGACACGGGTGTGTCCTCTCGTAAGGCCCGGCGTGTCGCGCGCTAGGGCGCGGCCGGAGTTTCGTCAGGTCTTCGAAGGCGGTGCATCGTGACGCGCGGAGCGCGACAGGGGCGTACGACGGCGGCCGCGGTCGTACCGCGGGCCGCCGGCTTCAGGGTCAGCGCACACATCGCGCCACCCCGCCCGTACCCGAGCCGAGCGAGCCGCTGCCGACGCGCCCGCCCTCCTTCGCGAATCCCGAAAAGGCTTCCTGAGCCATGATCAGAAGTCCCATCCCTCGTCATCGGCCGCGCCGGCGGGCGCCGCCGGGGGTTCCGCGAACGCCTCGCCCGCCATGCCGGCCGTCAGCGTCGTGCCGTCCGCGGGGTCGATCAGCAGAAAAGCGCCGGTGAGCCGCGCCTCCGCGTAGGTGTCGATCGGCAGCGGTTCTGCGGTGCGCAGCTGCACCGCGCCGATGTCGTTGACCTCCAGCGCCACCGGGTCGTTCTCGTGCGCCAGGCCGTGCGACAGGTCGATCCGGTACGGCAGCGCCTTGACGATCGCCTTCACCGTCCGGGTGGCGTGCTTGAGCAGCACCCGCTCGCCGATCCGCAGCGGCCGCTCGTGCAGATGGCACACCGTGGCCCGTACGTCCTGCGTCACCGGGGGCAGCGAACCCGACGGCGCGATCAGGTCGCCGCGCGAGACGTCCAGGTCGTCGGTCAGCCGCACGGTGACCGACTGCGGCGCCCACGCGGTGTCCACGCTGCGGCCCAGCGCGTCGATGCCGGAGATGGTGGTGGTACGCCCCGAGGGCAGTACGGTCACCGCTTCGCCGACCCGCAGCAGGCCGGACGCGATCTGGCCGGCGTAGCCGCGGTAGTCGGGGTGCTCCGCGGTCTGCGGCCTGATCACGTACTGCACGGGGAAGCGCGCGGGGCAGTCGGTCAGGTCGTGGCTGACCGGGACCGTCTCCAGGTGTTCGAGCACCGTCGGGCCGCCGTACCAGTCCATGTTCGCCGACGGCTCCACCACGTTGTCGCCGGTCAGCGCGGAGATCGGGATCGCGGTGATCTCCGGGACGCCGAGCGAGGCCGCGTAGGCGGTGAACTCCTCGGCGATGGCGGCGAAGACCGGCTCGGCGTACTCCACCAGGTCCATCTTGTTGACCGCCAGCACCACGTGCGGCACCCGCAGCAGCGCCGCGACCGCGGCATGCCTGCGGGTCTGCTCGACCACGCCGTTGCGGGCGTCCACCAGCACCACGGCAAGCTCCGCGGTCGAGGCGCCCGTCACCATGTTCCGCGTGTACTGCACATGGCCGGGCGTGTCGGCCAGGATGAACCGGCGCCGCGCGGTGGCGAAGTAACGGTACGCCACATCGATGGTGATGCCCTGCTCCCGCTCGGCCCGCAGGCCGTCGGTGAGCAGCGCGAGGTCGGGCGTCTCCTGGCCGCGGCCCAGCGACACCCGCTCGACCGCCTCCAGTTGGTCGCTGAGCACCGACTTGGAGTCGTGCAGCAGCCGGCCCACCAGGGTGGACTTGCCGTCGTCCACGGAACCGGCGGTGGCGAACCGCAGCAGGGTGGTCGCCGACAGCTGTTCTGCGGTCAGCGGGCTCGTGGTGCTGGTCATGGTTAGAAGTACCCCTCGCGCTTGCGGTCCTCCATGGCCGCCTCCGACATCTTGTCGTCGGCGCGGGTGGCACCCCGTTCGGTCAGCCGGGACGCGGCGATCTCGGTGATGACCGCGTCCAGCGTGGTCGCGGCGGAATCGACCGCGCCGGTGCAGGACATGTCGCCGACCGTGCGGTAGCGCACCATCCGGGTCTGCACCGGCTCACCGGCCTTGGGGCCGCCCCACTCGCCCGCGGTCAGCCACATGCCGCCGCGGTTGAAGACCTCACGCTCGTGCGCGAAGTAGATCTCCGGCAGCTCGATCGCCTCCCGGGCGATGTACTGCCACACGTCCAGCTCGGTCCAGTTGGACAGCGGGAAGACCCGGACGTGCTCGCCGGGCGCGTGCCGGCCGTTGTAGAGCTGCCACAGCTCGGGGCGCTGCCGGCGCGGGTCCCACTGGGAGAACTCGTCGCGCAGCGAGAAGACCCGCTCCTTGGCCCTGGCCTTCTCCTCGTCGCGCCGCCCGCCGCCGAAGACCGCGTCGAAGCGGTGCGCGGAGATCGCCTCGGTCAGCGGCACGGTCTGGAGCGGATTGCGCAGCCCGTCGGGCCGCTCGCGCAGCCGCCCGTCGTCGATGTAGTCCTGCACCTTGGCGACATGCAGCCGCAGGCCGTGCTCGGCGACCGTACGGTCGCGCAGGTCCAGCACCTCGGGGAAGTTGTGCCCGGTGTCCACGTGCAGCAGCGAGAACGGCACCGCCGCCGGCGCGAACGCCTTGAGCGCCAGGTGCAGCATGACGATCGAGTCCTTGCCGCCGGAGAAGAGGACCACCGGCCGCTCGAACTCGCCCGCCACCTCGCGGAAGATGTGCACCGCCTCGGACTCCAGCGCGTCCAGGTGCGTCAGCGCGTACGGGCTGTCCTGCTGTGCGGCGTGCGTGACGGTCGCGGTCATATCGTCAGGCCCCTCTCGGTCAGCAGCGCGTGCACCGCTGCGGCGGACTGTTCCACCGTGCTGCCCTGCGTCTCGATCCGCAGATCGGGACTGTCCGGGACCTCGTACGGGTCGTCCACCCCGGTCAGACCGGTCAGTTCACCGGCCGCCTGCCGGGCGTACAGGCCTTTCACGTCGCGCACCGAGCACACGTCGACCGGGGTGGCCACGTGGACCTCCACATAACCGGTGCCGTGCGCCTGGTGGCGCTTGCGCACCGCCTCGCGGCTGTCGGTGTACGGCGCGATGACCGGCACCAGCACCAGCACCCCGTGGGAGGCCAGCAGTTCGGCGACGAAGCCGATCCGCTGCACATTGGTGTGCCGGTCCTCGCGGGTGAATCCCAGGCCCGCGGACAGGAATTCGCGGATCTCGTCGCCGTCCAGCACCTCGACCCGGCGGCCCGCCGCCCGCAGCGTGTCCGCCAGCGCCAGGGCGATGGTGGTCTTGCCCGCGCTCGGCAGCCCGGTGAGCCATACGGTGGCGCCGGCGGTCATCGGGGTCTCCTGCTCCTGGGGTGCCGTCACTGGTGGATACCGCACTCGGTCTTGCCGAGCCCCGCCCAGCGGCCGGCGCGGGCGTCCTCGCCCTCCAGCACCCGGCGGGTGCAGGGCGCGCAGCCGACGGAGGCGTAACCGTCCGTCAGCAGCGGGTTGGTGAGCACACCGTGCTCGGCGACGTAGGCCTCCACGTCCGCCTGCGTCCAGCGGGCGATCGGGGCGATCTTGACCTTCTGCCGCCTGGCGTCCCAGCTGACGACCGGGGTGTTCGCGCGGGTCGGCGACTCGTCCCTGCGCAGTCCCGTCGCCCAGGCGTCGTAGCCGGACAGGCCCTCTTCGAGCGGGGCGACCTTGCGCAGCGCGCAGCACCGGTCGGGGTCGCGGTCGTGCAGCTTCGGCCCGTACTGCGCGTCCTGCTCGGCGACGCTCTGCCGCGGGGTGAGGGTGATGACGTTGACGTCCATCACCGCCGCGACCGCGTCCCGGGTGCCGATGGTCTCCGGGAAGTGGTAGCCGGTGTCCAGGAAGACCACGTCCACCCCGGGCAGCGCGCGCGAGGCGAGGTGCGCCACGACGGCGTCCTCCATCGAGGACGTCACGCACCAGCGCGGCCCGAAGGTGCCGGCGGCCCAGCGCAGGATGTCGAGCGCGGACGCCTCCTCCAGGTCGCGGCCCGCCTCCTGCGCCAGCTGTTCCAGGTCCTGGGTCGTATACGGTGCGGTGGTCACGAAGCGCCTCCCTGCGGAGAGTCGGCGGCCGGCCTCCTGGCCAGCAGCCCGAGGAACTTCAACTGGAATGCCCGGCTGCACGCCCGGCATTCCCAGGCGCCATGGCCTTCCTCGGACGGACGCAGATCCTCGTCCCCGCAGTAGGGGCAGTAGAACGGGGCGGCTCGCTCGGTCATGACAGCGCCTCCTCCGAGGCCCGCGCCGCCCACTGGGCGAACCGCTCGCCGTCGGTGCGCTCGGCCTGGAAGCGGGTGAGCACCCGCTCGACGTAGTCGGGGAGTTCGGCCGCGGTGACCTTCAGGCCGCGCACCTTGCGGCCGAAGCCGGGCTCAAGGCCGAGGCTGCCGCCCAGGTGCACCTGGAAGCCCTCGGTCTGCTCGCCGTCGGGGCCGGTGACCAGCTGGCCCTTGAGGCCGATGTCGGCGGTCTGGATCCGGGCGCAGGAATTCGGGCAGCCGTTGACGTTGATGCCGATCGGCTCGTCGAAGTCCGGGAGCCTGCGCTCCAGTTCGTCGATCAGGGACGCGCCGCGCGCCTTGGTCTCGACGATCGCGAGCTTGCAGAACTCGATGCCGGTGCAGGCCATCGTGCCGCGCCGGAAGGGCGAGGGGCGGACCTGGAGGTCGAGCGATTCCAGGCCGGCCACCAGCGACTCGATCCTGGACTCCTCGACGTCCAGCACCAGCATCTTCTGGTCGGTGGTGGTACGCAGCCGGTCGGAGCCGTGGTCCGCGGCCAGTTCGGAGATCTTCGTCAGGGTGGCGCCGTCGATCCGGCCGACCCGGGGGGCGAAGCCGACGTAGTAGCGGCCGTCCTTCTGCAGGTGCACCCCGACGTGGTCGCGCCACTGCTGCCGCGGCAGTTCGGGAGCCGGGCCGTCGATCAGCTCCCGCTTGAGGTACTCGTCCTGGAGCACCTGGCGGAACTTCTCCACACCCCAGTCGGCCAGCAGGAACTTCAGCCGGGCGCGCGAGCGCAGCCGCCGGTAGCCGTAGTCGCGGAAGATCCCCACCACGCCGGCCCACACGTCCGGCACCTCGGCCAGCGGCACCCAGGCGCCGAGCCGTTCGCCCAGCCGCGGGTTGGTGGACAGCGCGCCGCCGACCCACAGGTCGAAGCCGGGGCCGTGCTCGGGGTGCCGCACACCGACGAAGGCGATGTCGTTGATCTCGTGCACCACGTCGAGCAGCGGCGAGCCGGAGACCGCGGTCTTGAACTTGCGCGGCAGGTTGGAGAATTCCTTGCTGCCGATGTAGCGGCTCTTGATCTCGTCGACCGCCGGGGTGCCGTCGATGATCTCGTCCGCGGCGATACCGGCCACCGGGGAGCCGAGGATCGTCCGCGGGGTGTCGCCGCAGGCCTCGGTGGTGGACAGGCCCACCGACTCCAGGCGGCGCCAGATCTCCGGCACGTCTTCGATACGGATCCAGTGGTACTGCACGTTCTGCCGGTCGGTGATGTCGGCGGTGCCGCGGGCGAACTCCTGCGAGATCTCGCCGATCACCCGCAGCTGCGCCACCGTGAGGCGGCCGCCGTCGATCCTGACCCGCATCATGAAGTAGCGGTCGTCCAGCTCCTCGGGCTCCAGGATCGCGGTCCGGCCGCCGTCGATGCCGGGGCGGCGCTGGGTGTAGAGCCCCCACCAGCGCATCCGGCCGCGCAGGTCGGCGCCGTCGATGGAGTCGAATCCCGCTTTGGAGTAGATCGTCTCAATGCGCGTCCGGACGTTGAGACCGTCGTCGTCCTTCTTCGTCTGCTCGTTGGCATTGAGCGGCGTGAAGTGGCCCTTGGCCCACTGGCCTTCACCGCGGTGCCGGCTCGTCTTGCGACGGGCGGGCGCGGACCTGGGCGTACCCCCGGCCGGCTGCTGGGGGGTCTCGGGGCTGGATGCCATGGCGATGCGTCCTTCTGACAGGCTCGAATACGGTCGTTGACGGCGCGGAAGTACCCTGTGGCCTGGGGAAACGCAGAGCGGCGGTGCACGCGCGGCGGACGGCGGGGGACTCCCGTGCATCCACGACGACGGGGATGGCGGAGCGGTGCGGCTGTGCGGTCAGCCCGTCGGACAGATGGCGCTGGACACGCGGCAGAAGTCGACGTGCGGCCGACCTACCAAGGCGATTCCAGTGCGTGACATGACGAAAGCGTGGCACGCAGGTCTCGGGCGAGTCCACCGCTATCCAGCATGTGGACCAAAGTATCTCGCAATGCGAGACCTTGTGTCATGCGTCACTCCTGCCACCCAGCGGGCGCCGCGGGCGCACCGCGGGCACCGCCGTCACCGTGTCGTACACCCGGAAGCCGCGCCGCCGGTAGTTGTCCAGCGCGTACGGCCCGTCCAGCGAGCAGGTGTGCACCCACACCCGCCGGGTCGCCGGCCGCTCCGGCCACCGATCGCCCAGGTCCCAGGCCCGCGTGGTGCCGTACGACAGCAGATGGCCGCCGATGCCCCGGCCGCGGAAGTCGGGCAGCAGCCCGAAGTACCCGATCTCCACCACGCCCTCGTCCTGCCCGGCCAGCTCCACGTAACCGGCCGGGGTGCCGTGCTCGTACGCCACCCACAGCTCGGTGCCCGGCCGCTCCAGCAGCGCGCGCCACCGCTCCGGCGGCCACGGCAGCCGGTCGAACCACGAGCAGTCCGCGCCCACCGCGGTGTAGAGGAAGCGCCCGAAGTCCGGTGAGGGGACCTCGGCCCGCACGATCCGGACACCGGAATCGGCCGCGGGCACGGCTGCGGGGCGCAGCTCTCCCTGCGCGGTCAGTTCGAGGGACCAGGTGGTCACGGCGGTGCTCATGGCGCCAAGGGTAAGCGGACGCCCGCACGCCGCCGTGGCCGGATCCCGCCGCTCAGCCGGTGGCGCGGCTCGCCAGCACCGCGGGCGCCGCCGAGTGCGGCAGCAGGTCCCGCGGGCAGCGCGGCCGCAGCAGCTCGACCTCGACCGCCTCGGCGAAACGGTAGGGCCGGTGGGCGAGCACCCCGGCCAGATTCCTGCGCAGCCGGGACATCTCCGCCCGTACGGTCACGGTACGGCTCGGGTCGCCGAACAGGTCGTCCGCCAGCTCGGCCGCCGTCCTGCCCGCCCGGCGCAGCGCCAGCACGTACAGCAGCTCCGCGTGCCGCGGGGTGAGCCGCTGCGACCAGCTGCCGGCCGGCCCCGCCACGGTGACCGTCCAGCCGTCCGGGCGGCTCACATCGACCACCACCCGGCTCGCCGCGGGCGGCTCCCGGCCGCCCACCCGGATCAGCCAGCCGCCCGGCAGCGGCTCGATCCGGCACAACCCCAGCGACGGCAGCCACATCTGCCCGGCCGCCACCGCGGCGGGCAGCGCGATCCGCCCGGCCGGCGCCAGCCCGGTCGCCGCCGCGGTCCAGCCGCGCCGGTCCACCACCAGCGCCTGGCCGCCGATCGCGGCCAGCAGCGGCGCCGCGACCGACCGCAGCCGCTCGACCGCGGCCCAGTGCCGCGAGCGCAGCTCGCCCTCCGCCACCCGGGCCACCGCCGACACCAGCGGCAGCATCGCCGGGTGCACCGTCGCGGCCGGGCCGCTGACGTCCACCACGCCCAGCAGCCGCCCGTCCCGCGGGTCGTGCAGCGGCGAGGCGGCACACGTCCAGCCGTGGTGCGACCGTACGAAGTGCTCGGCCGAATGCACCTGGAGCGGCGTACCGGTGATCAGCGCGGTGCCGATGGCGTTGGTGCCGACCGTCTCCTCCGACCAGGAGGCGCCCTCCGCGAAGCCGAGCCGGTCCGCGCTCCTGCGTACGGCGAGGCTGCCGTCCCGCCACAGCACCCGGCCCTCGGCGTCGGTCACCACCATGATGTGCCAGGCCGCGTCCGCGACGGAGACCAGGCCCTCGCGGAGCACCGGCAGCACGTCCGCCAGCGGGGTGCTGTGCCGGCGGTGCTCGATCTCGTCGGTGCCGAGCAGGCTGGTACGCGGGCCGACGTCCGGGTCCACCCCGTGGCCCAGCGTGCGCTCCCAGGACGCGCCGATCACCGCGCGTGGTGCTTGCGGCGGCACGTCACCGGCGAGGGTGGCCGCCCGTACGGAGGCGAGCAGGTGCGGGGAGGGGTGGACGCCGGCCCCGTCCGCCCGCGCGAAGCCGATTGGAAGGTGTGGCACGACGCCTCCGTTCTGCCGTCCCTGTCAATGGTGCATGGGTGCGCACCTGGGCACCGGGCTTTCGGTCAACCGGTTCCCCCGGGGGGCGGCCCCGGGACGCCGGGCTCCGTGCGGGCGGTTCGCCGGGTGCGGACCCGGGAGCCGGGGTTCGTGCAACCGGCTGCAACGGTTGCGCCGGGGCGTGCGGCGGGCGCATTGTGACGCTGCGTCACGGGTGGGGGTGGTGCCGAGTCGGCGCGGCACCACCCCCCTGCGGGGGCTCGCCGAATCACCGACCCGCGCCGCCGTCGCGGCCGAGCGCGCGGTTCCCCGCGCGCCTGGGGGATTGCCCCTTGCGGTGGCGCCGCTTCCTTCCCGCCGCCGTGGTTGCCCGCGCAGTTCCCCGCGCCCCCGGGTGGGTGCCCCTTGCGGTGGCGTGTTTGTCGGCTGAGCCGCACCGCGCGTGCGAGGGCCGCCGCAAGCGGCACCCCCCTGAACGCCGCGACGCAGGCGCGGGCGGGAGGTCACCGCAAGGGGCCGATAACCCGGGGGCTAAGGCGCAGCCGGGGTCGCACGGGTGAGGAGGGGGGCGAGGTCGAGGCCGGCCGGCAACGTGCCGAACGTCGAACCCCAGTCCCCCCCGAGGCGCGAAGCGCAATACGCGTCGGCGACCTCCCCCGGTGCGAACCGGACCAGCAGCGAACCCTGGAGCACCATCGCCATGCGCTCGACGACCCGGCGGGCCCGCGCTTCGACGCCCTCCAGGTCACCGAGTTCGGTGAGCAGGTCCTTGACGGCCGCGTCGAGCCGGTGATCGGCCCCCCGCGCCAACCCCACCTCGGAGAGGAACGCCTCGACCGCGAGCGGCTCGCGTTGCAGCACCCGCAGCACATCGAGCGCCTGCACGTTGCCCGAGCCCTCCCACACCGAATTCAGCGGGGACTCCCGGAAGATCCTCGGCATCCCGGACTCCTCGACGTAGCCGTTGCCGCCCAGGCACTCCAGCGCCTCCGCGGCGACGACCGGGCACCGCTTGGTGACCCAGAATTTGGTGACGGCCACCGCGAGCCGCCGGAAGTGCCGTTCGCGCTCCGTACCGGTGTCGTAGGCGGCGGCCAGCCGCAGCGCGGTCGTGGTGGCGGCCTCGGACTCCAGCGCCAGGTCCGCCAGGACGTTGCGCATCAGCGGCTTGTCGATCAGCGGCCCGCCGAACGCGCCGCGGTGCGTGGCGTGGTGCACGGCCTGCGCGACCGCCTGCCGCATGAGCGCGGCCGAACCGAGCGCGCAGTCCAGCCGGGTGGCGGCCACCATCTCGATGATGGTGGCGACCCCGCGGCCCTCCTCGCCGACCCGGCGCGCCCAGGTGCCGCCGAACTCGACCTCGGAGGAGGCGTTGGAGCGGTTGCCGAGCTTGTCCTTGAGCCGCTGGATCGCGAAGACGTTGCGCGTGCCGTCCGGCAGCACCCGCGGCAGCAGGAAGCAGGTCAGCCCGGCGGGCGCCTGCGCCAGCACCAGGAAGCCGTCCGACATCGGCGCCGAGCAGAACCACTTGTGCCCGGTGAGCGCGTAGGCGCCCTCCTCGGCCAGCGGTTCCGCCCTGGTGGTGTTGGCGCGGACGTCGGAGCCGCCCTGCTTCTCCGTCATCCCCATGCCGAACAGCGCGCCGGGCTTCTCCTCGGCCGGCACCAGTCGCGGGTCGTAGACGTGCGAGCCGAGCCGCGGCTCCCACTCGGCGGCCAGCACGGGGTCGGTCCGCAGCGCGGGTACCGCCGCGTGCGTCATGGACACCGGACAGCCGTGCCCGGCCTCCACCTGCGACCAGACCAGGAAGCCGGCCGCCCGCCGCAGATGCCCGTCGGGCCGCGACCAGGCGTCGGTCAGGCCCGCGGTCACCGCGTGCCCGAGCAGCCGGTGCCAGGCCGGATGGAAGTCGACCTCGTCGATGCGGTGGCCGTAGCGGTCGTGGGTGCGCAGCACGGGGGAGTACGTGTTCGCCTCCTCGCCCCACTGCTGCGCCTGCGCGGAACCCGCGGCGAGCCCGAGCCGGGACAGCTCTTCACTGATCTCCGGCAGCCGGGCCGCGTCCGCGTGGCGCGCGACGGCCTCGGTGAGGACGGTGTCGGTGCTGTACACGTCATGGCCGACCAGGGGCGGGACCTGGTTCGTCACCGTGTGAGTGGGGGCAGTCATGCCAGCTAACGTAAGGGGGTGCAAGCAGCAGAAGAAAGAAGCCATCGGCGGCCGAACCGCTGGCGTCGGGCCCGGGTGCTGTACCGGAACCTCTCCAAGCGCAAGGTCGGCTGGCTCCTTCTCAAGGACACGGTCAACTCGTGCATGGAATACCGCGTCACCGGACTCGCGGCCGAGGCGGCCTTCTTCGTGCTGCTGTCCCTGCCGCCGCTGCTGCTCGGCCTGGTGGGCGCGCTCGGTTATGTCGACACGGTCGTCGGCCTGGACACCATCGACCACATCCGGCACAACATCCTCAGCGCGTCCTCGACCGTGCTGTCCG
The DNA here is from genome assembly GCF_036227245.1 of Streptomyces sp. NBC_01477. Taxonomy (GTDB): domain Bacteria; phylum Actinomycetota; class Actinomycetes; order Streptomycetales; family Streptomycetaceae; genus Actinacidiphila. Next base: position 2,066,089 of record NZ_CP109445.1, on the reverse strand, counting down.
ACAAGGGTGTCAACGAACTCGTCAAACCCCTGGTGGACGACGTCTTCCACGGACGGCGTCCGGACCTGATATCCCTGGGCTTCCTGATCGCCCTGTGGTCCGGCTCCCGCGCGGTGAACGTCTTCGTCGACACCATCACCATCATGTACGGCCTGGAAGGCCGCCGAGGCATCGTGCAGACCCGGCTGATGTCACTGGTCCTCTACGTCGTCGCGCTGGTCCTCGGCGCCGCGGTGCTGCCGCTGATCGTGGTCGGCCCGAACGCGGTCAACGACCTGGTGCCCGGCACGTCGAGCACCGTGCACGTGCTGTACTGGCCGATCGTGCTGCTGGCCTCGGTCGCCTTCCTGACCACGCTCTACCACGTGTCCGTACCCGTACGGTCGCCCTGGTACGAGGATGTGCCCGGCGCGCTCGTCGCGCTGCTGATGTGGGTGCTGGGCAGCTTCATCCTGCGGATCTACCTCACGCACGCGGTGGAGGGCCCGACGATCTACGGGTCGCTGGCGGCGCCGGTGGCCGTCCTGCTGTGGATCGGGGTGTCCGCCTTCGCCGTGCTGGTCGGCGCGGCGGTCAACGCGGCCGTCGACCGTATCTGGCCGTCGCTGGCCACCGCCGCCGCCCGGGAGGAGAACGACCGGCGCAAGGTGGCCGCCGCCGCGGAGGTGGTCGCGCGGGCCGAGGCGCGGCGGGCCCGGCAGGCCGCCGCGGCCGACGAGGACGACGACCCGCCGGCCGAATACCCCGAGCGCTGGGTGGACGTCCTGCCGCACGGCGACGTCCGCTCCCGGCTGCGCTCCCGCCGCCCGAAGCCGGCGCCGCCCGCCCCGCTCGTACCGCCCCGCCCGCCGCGGCCCCCGGCACCGCCGTCGATCCCCCCGATCCCGCCGCAGCACTCGCACTGGGACGACCACGGCCACGGCTGACGGGGGCACCAGGGGAGGGGTGAGCGGGTATCGGGAACGGGCCGCCCTTGCACCAGGGGTGACCGTATGGACGCGGACCGGCGGCGGTCCCTACCGGGTGCTGCCCGACGGCTGCATGGACCTCATCTGGCACGACGGCGCCCTGCTGGTCGCCGGCCCCGACACGTCGGCGCATGTCGTCACCGACCGGCCGGGCAGCAGCTACGCGGGCCTGCGGTTCGCCCCCGGCGTCGGCCCCGCGCTGCTGGGCGCGCCCGTCCGCGAGGTGCGCGACCTGCGGGTGCCGCTCGACGGCCTGTGGCCGGCCGCCGAGGCCCGGCGGCTGGCCGAACGCGCGGACGCCGGACCCGCGGCGGCACTGGACGCGTGGGCCGCGGACCGGATACGTGCCGCGGAACCCGCCGATCCGCTGCTCGGGCCGGTCGCCGCCGCCCTGTCAGCGGGACGCCCGGTCGCCGACATCGCGGCCGCCAGCGGCCTCGGCGAGCGGCAACTGCGCCGCCGCTGCGAGGCGGCCTTCGGCTACGGCCCCCGGACGCTGGCCCGGGTCCTGCGGCTCCAGCGCGCCCTGGCCCTGGCCCGGGCCGGCACGCCCTTCGCCCGGGTCGCCGCCGACGCGGGCTACGCCGACCAGCCGCACCTGTCCCGCGAGGTACGCACCCTGGCCGGCGTACCGCTGAGCGCCCTGCTGTCCTAGCCCGCCGGGCAGTGTGACCTCGGTGTGCGGCTGCGCGTCGGCCGCCGCGGGCAGCTCGATCCCGAGCCTGCGGTAGAAGGCGAGCGAGGCGGCCATGTCGGCGACGACCAGGCCGATCATGTCGAGACGGGGTGTCACGGGATGTGCGGTCATACGGCCCACGCCAGGCGGGCCGCCGCCTGCCGTCTTGAACGAAACGGTCACCCTTTTGTGGTGGGCGCCGCCGCGAATGCGCACCCATCTTCGCGGCGGCGCCGTATGTGGAGGGTTGCCCCTCTGCGGTGGAGCTGTGCCCCGTAGGGGCGCGGGGACCGCGCGACCGGCCAGGACGGCGGGTCAGCCGCCGGACCGGGGGAAGGGGCAGCCGCTCAGGCGCCCCACCCGGTCAGCTGGGCAGCGTCCAGGCCTGGTTGGCCGACCCCGTGCAGGACCAGATCTGCAGCTTCGTCCCGTTGGCCGACGTATTGCCCGTGGCGTCGAGGCACTTGCCCGACTGCGGGTTCACCAGCGACCCGCCGGACCCTGGCTGCCACACCTGCGACCCCGTCCCGTTGCAGTCGTACAACTGCACCTTCGACCCGTTCGCCGTACCGGCCGCCGCCACGTCCAGGCACTTGCCCAGCGCCTGCAAGGCACCGCCGGAGGCGACCGTCCAGGACTGGGCGGCGCTGCCGTTGCAGTCGTACAGCTGCACCGCCGTGCCATTGGCACTGCTCGCCGACGCCACATCGACACACTTCCCGCCGATCCCGTGGATCGGCCCCGCCCCGCCGCCGGTCGGCGGGCCGGTCGGCGGGCCGGTCGGCGGCGGAGTGCTGTCGCCGCCGGGTGCCACATCGGGATTGTTCGCGTTGGTCAGCGTCTCCCAGGCGACGAAGAGGTTGTTGGTGCCCGCGGGCCGGCGGGACTCGGTCAGCGTCTGGGTGTTGGTCATCGCGATGCCCTGCCGGTTGTGCAGCGCGTTGAAGCCGACCTCGGTCACCGGGCCGAGGCCCAGTGTGAGGCTGCCGCCGCACAGCCACGACGGCGGGGCGGTGCCCAGCTCGTACTTCGACTGGAAGCCGAGCGCCTGCTGCAACCTGGCGCCGACCTGCGGGTAGAGGTCCTGGCCCTGGATGTACGCCGTCTCGGCGACGTCCGAGATCGACGCGATGCCGTAACCGGTGTGCGTGAAGTCGCGGCAGGTCTCCTGGGTGAGCCCGTCCACGAAGGTGGACTGCCCCTGCCAGTAACCGATGATCTGCGACGAGGTGTTCAGACCGCTGCCGGGCACGGTCCTGGGCAGCGAGCCGTCCGAGCTGAGGTAGATGTACGCCGGAACCCGGTTGAGGTAGCGGGCGATCGCCTTGTCGTAGGAGGCGCCGTCGTCCAGGTAGATGGAGATGCCGACCGCGGCCTCCATCATCGTCAGCTCCCAGTTGCCGTTGCTGTTGGAGCCGTTGATGATCTCGGGCAGGTACACATTGCGCAGCATCGTGCCGAAGCGCCCGGAGTTCGGCCAGCCGCCGGTGTAGGTGTACTTGATGATCTCGGCGGCCCGCGGCCACACCGAGCCCGCCCAGCCGGTCTGCAGCGGCGCGTTGCTGTTGGTGTGCCCGGTGATGGTGGACGACCAGGCGTCCATCAGCTTGATCGACTCCTGCGCGTAGGCGGAGTTGCCGCTGATGTACCAGGCGAGCGCGTCGGTGTACGCGGCGATGGCATCCTCGCGCTCGTCCGTACAGCCGTTGTTGGGGTCGGAGTACGGCCCGCACTCGACGGTGGCGCGCGGCTTGGGGGTGCGCGACAGCGACGCGTAGGAGCTGGAGGCCATCTGCGAGTACGCGGCGGCCCAGGGCGCGGCGCCGGCCTGCACCTTGGTGCGTACGTAGTCGAGTTGGGACTTGCTGACCAGCACGCCCGGGTGCACGAAGGCGGTCGGCGCGGCGGCGACGGCGGGGGCCGCCGCGGGAGCCGGGACGAGGGCGGGTGCCGCGGCCGGGCCGGCGGCGGTCGCGGCACCGGTACCGGTCAGTACGGCCGCCGCGGCGGCCAGCGCGGCGCCCGCGGCGACCATGGCCGAGGCGCGGCGGAAGCGTTTACGCCGATGACCTGCGGGAGGCGTGCGTTCGAGCGGACTACGCATGTGGGGGCTCCCTGACTGCGCTGCGAAAAAGGTGGGGGGCGTCAAAGATGGTATGGACCATAGGTCATTGACATGAACACCGTCTAGACCTTTGAATCCTGCTACAGGCGCACGTCCCCCCCACCGTCGCGCACAAGGAAGGCCTTTCCATGGTCAGAACCCGAACCGCACAGCCCCGGATCCTGATACGTCTGTTCGCTCTGCTCGCCGTGCTGCTGGCCGCGTTGACCGCCCCCGCGCACCGGGCGCACGCGGCGGCTCCGTTCAAGGTGCTCGCCTTCTACGACGGCACCTACGACGCGGCGCACATCAGCTTCGTGCACGAGGCCAACGCGTGGTTCCCGCAGCAGGCGGCGGCCAACGGCTTCTCGTACACCGCGACGAACGACTGGAACCAGCTCAACACCGCGAATCTGGCGAACTACCAGGTCGTGATGTTCCTCGACAACTATCCGCAGACCGCCGCGCAGCGCAGCGCGTTCCAGACGTACATGAACAACGGCGGCGGCTGGATGGGCTTCCACGTCTCGGCCTACAACGACCAGACGCCCAGCGACTGGTCGTGGTACCACGAGACCTTCCTCGGCACCGGCACCTTCCAGTCCAACTCCTGGGGGCCGACGTCGGAGACGCTGAAGATCGAGGACCCGAACCACCCGGCGACCGCGGGCCTGCCGTCCACCATCACCTCGTCGGTCAGCGAGTGGTACAGCTGGCAGCACGACCTGCGGCAGAACCCGGCCATCGACATCCTGGCGTCAATGGACCAGTCCACTTTCCCGATCGGCACCGACCCCAACCAGACCTGGTACAGCGGGTACTACCCGATCGTGTGGACCAACCACAACTACAAGATGATCTACAACAACTTCGGCCACAACGCGATGGACTACGCCACCAACACGACGCTGTCGTCGACCTTCGCCAGCGCGCAGCAGAACCAGCTGCTGCTCCAGGGGCTGCGCTGGCTCGGCGGCCAGTCGGGGCCTGTCACCCCGCCGCCCGCTGGCGCGACGGGGCCGATCCACGGCTTCGGCGGGAAGTGTGTCGATGTGGCGTCGGCGAGCAGTGCCAATGGCACGGCGGTGCAGCTGTACGACTGCAACGGCAGCGCCGCGCAGTCCTGGACGGTCGCTTCCGGCGGGACGCTCAAGGCGCTGGGCAAGTGCCTGGACGTGGCGGCGGCCGGTACGGCGAACGGGTCGAAGGTGCAGTTGTACGACTGCAACGGGACGGGGTCGCAGGTGTGGCAGCCAGGGTCCGGCGGGTCGCTGGTGAACCCGCAGTCGGGCAAGTGCCTCGACGCCACGGGGAATACGTCGGCCAACGGGACGAAGCTGCAGATCTGGTCCTGCACGGGGTCGGCCAACCAGTCCTGGACGCTGCCCAGCTGACCGGGTGGGGCGCCTGAGCGGCTGCCCCTTCCCCCGGTCCGGCGGCTGACCCGCCGTCGTGGCCGCGACAGGCCACGACGGCGCCGCACTCGGCAGGGTGGCTGAGGTCCCGTGGTGCGCCGCCGCACGAGACGCACCGGCCGTCAGGCCGGATACGCGTGGGTCCGCGCGCCCTCGACCGACACCCACACAGCGCCGCCGGGCACCAGCGCGAGTTCGGCGACCGCGACGGTCGTCAGGTCGGCCGCCAGCGCCAGCCCGTCGGCGGGCCCCGTGCCGGTGAGGGTGACCCGGATCCGGTCGCCGTGCGACTCCATGCCGGTCACGCCCGCCGGCCAGGCGTCGCGCGCGCCGGCGTCGGGGCGGTCCCGGTGCAGGGTGACCGCGCCGGGCGGGAAGGCGACGAAGGCCGGTCCGTCCAGCGACTCGGTGCAGGTCAGCTCCAGGCCCGGCGCCAGCCGTACGGTGCGGCCCGCGGCCTCGCCCTGGTAGAGGTTCAGGCCGACCAGCCGGGCGATGTAGTCGGTGCGCGGGCGGCGGGCGACCTCCGCCGGTGTGCCCTCCTGCACCAGGCGGCCGTCCTCGATCACCATCAGCCGGTCGGCCAGCACCATCGCGTCCAGCGGGTCATGGGTGACCAGTACCGCCACCGCCTCGAACGCCGCCAGGTGCCGCCGCAGTTCGGTCCGTACGTCGAGCCGGGCGCGCGCGTCGAGGGCCGCGAGCGGCTCGTCGAGCAGCAGCAGCCGCGGCCCGGTGGCCAGCGCCCGGGCCAGCGCGACCCGCTGGGCCTGCCCGCCGGACAGCCGCCGCGGCTTGGCGCCCGCGTGGTCGGCCAGGCCCATCCGGTCCAGCAGGCCGGCGGCCAGTGCCCGCGCCGCGGCCCGCGGCACCCCGTGGCAGCGCGGCCCGAACGCGACGTTCTCCAGCGCCGTCAGATGCGGGAAGAGCAGGTAGTCCTGGAAGATCACCCCGACCGGGCGGCCCTCGGGCGCGATCCGCCGCCGTAGCGCCGGATCCTCCAGCGTCTCGCCGTCCAGCCGCAGGTACCCGCCGGTCAGCGGGGTCAGCCCGGCCAGGGTGCGCAGCGCGGTGGTCTTGCCCGCGCCGTTCGGCCCGAGCAGCGCCAGCACCTCGCCGGGCCGTACGGCCAGCGTCACGTCGAGGGTGAAGGCGCCCCGGTCGAGCACCAGGTGGGCGTCGAGCCCATCGGCGTCGCCCTTGGTGAGCACGGGCGGCCCGGAACCGGTCATACGGCGCCCGCTCCCGTCCAGCGTTCCCGCAGCCCGGCCAGGACCGCGAGGGACACCGCGAGCAGCACCAGGCTCAGCGCGATGGCCGCCGCCGGGTCGTCCTGGAGTGCCAGGTAGACCGCGAGCGGCATCGTCTGGGTGCGCCCGGGGAAGCTGCCCGCGAAGGTGATGGTCGCCCCGAACTCGCCCAGCGCCCGCGCCCAGGCCAGCACCGCGCCGGCCGCGACACCCGGGGCGATCATCGGCAGCGTCACCCGGCGGAAGGCGGTGAGCCGGGAGGCGCCCAGCGTGGCGGCGGCCTCCTCGTACCGCGCGTCGGCGGCCCGCAGTGTGCCCTCGACGGTGATCACCAGGAAGGGCATGGCCACGAAGGTCTCGGCGACCACGACCCCCGAGGTGGTGAAGGGCAGCGTGACCCCGAAGGCCGAGTCCAGCCAGCGCCCGACCACCCCGTTGCGGCCCAGCGCGAGCAGCAGCGCCACCCCGCCGACCACCGGCGGCAGCACCAGCGGGAGGGTGACCAGCGCCCGTACCAGGCGCCTGCCGGGGAAGGCCGTACGCGCCAGCAGCCACGCCAGCGGCACGCCGAAGAGCAGCGAGGCCGCCGTCGCCAGGGTCGCGGTCTGCAGCGACAGCCGCAGCGCCTGCCACACCGCGGCGCCGGCCAGCTGGTGCGGCAGGTCCCGCCAGGGCGCCCTGATCAGCAGCGCGACCAGCGGCAGCAGCAGAAACGCCAGCCCGATCAGCGCGGGCAGCACCAGCGCGACGGGCACCCGGCCGCTGCCCCGCCGGGCGGCGCGCGGCCGCCGCGGCCGGCCGCCGGGGGCGTCCCGGCGGCCGGCCGCGGCGGCGCTCCGCGAGTCGTCCGTCACGGGTTCAGGAAGCCCGCAGCGGTCAGCACCTTCTGGCCCTCGGCGGACTTCACCAGCGCGATGAAGGCCTGCGCCGCCGTCGCGTTGGGGGCGTCCTTGAGCGCCAGGATCGGGTAGGCGTTGACGGCCTTGGCGGACTCGGGGAACTGCACGCCGTCCACCTTGCCACCCGCGGCGTTCACATCGGTCTGGTAGACGACCGCCGCGTCGACCTCCTTCAGCTCCACCTTGGTCAGCGCCGACTTCACGTCCTGCTCGTAGGACACCGGGGTGAGCTTGAGGCTGCTGGCGGTCAGCGCCTTCTGGGCGGCGGAGCCGCACGGCACGGTCTTGGCGCACAGCGCGACCTTCAGACCGGACTTGGTGAGGTCCTTGAGCGTGGCGATGTGCTGCGGGTTGCCCGGCAGGGTGGCGATCTCCAGCTGGTTGCGGACGAAGGTGACAGGGGTGCCCTGCCCGTCGCCGGCGTCGGTGACCGTCTTCATGGTGGCCGGGCTCGCGGCGGCGAAGACGTCGGCGGGCGCGCCCGAGGTGATGCTCGCCGCGAGGGTGTCGCTGCCGCCGAAGTTGAAGGTGACCTTCGTGCCCGGGTAGGCGGTCTCGAACTGCTTGCCCAGCTCGGTGAAGGTCTCCTTGAGCGACGCCGCGGCGAAGACGGTGAGCGAGCCGGAGACCTTCGGCGACGCGCTCGCCGAGGCCGGGGCGGAGCCCGCGGCGGTCGTGGTGGCGGAGTCGGAGGACTTGTCGTCCGAGGAGGAGCACGCGGTGAGCGCCAGCAGCATCGCGGCGCCACCCAGGGCCAGCGGCAGGGCATGGCGTCGCGCGGAACGGGTTGTCACAGGAAGTCTTCCTCTCTGCCGCACGCTGCCGTGCGGATACGACGATCATAATTCCGCAGATGCGAGGAGGAAGTCTGCTGGGGCATTGCATAAACCAAACAATCAGGCCGCCGGGGCTGGCTTGTGCGATCGCACAAGCCAGCCCCGGCGGCCTGGACCGGCCGCGCTCCCGTGCCGGGACAAGCCCGGGAGCGCGGCCGGCGTTCCGCGGGCAGGTCAGCCGGTGGCCCAGCTGGTCAGCCCCGCTCCGTAGGCGTACAGCGGATTGCCGTACGTGGTCGGCACCGTCTGTCCCGCGTCGATCTTCGCCCGGATGTCCGCCCGCTCGGCGGCGGTCGCACCGAGGTCGTACGGCAGGTCCCAGGCCTCGTTCGCGTCGGCCTGGTTGTCACCGCCGCCCGGCTTGAGCACCTGGTCGAGGCTTCTGGGCATCTGCCAGGGCAGCTTGCCGCGCGGGGTGAAGTCCCCGAACAGCAGGCTGGCCGTCGCCGGGCCGACCTCCTCGCCGCCGCGGTAGGTCACCACGATGGCGTCGGCCAGGTTGTTCCAGTCGCTCATCACGATCGGCCGCGGCAGTGTCAGCACGACCACCACCGGGATGCCCTGGTTCTTGAAGTTCTGGATCAGGGCGAGCTGGTCGGCCGGCAGGTACGGCTGGGTGTCGGGCCAGTTGGTGGCGTGCGTGTACGACGGCTCGCCGACGTTCACGATCGCCAGCTTCGGCGCGGGACCGGTGTCCTGGTAGACGTTGACCCCGGCCGTCGCGGCTCTGGCCTTGATCGCGTCGAGCATGTCCAGCGAACCGTAGTCCGGGTGGAAGTAGCTCGACCAGATGCAGCAGGCGGCCCCGTCGGTGGCCCGGGGACCGGCGACCACGATGTTGTCGCCCGCCTTCAGCTTGACCGGCAGCACCCCGTTGTTCTTGAGCACCGTGTCGGACTCGCGCGCCGCCTGGTTGGCCAGCGCCGTGTAGCTGGGCTGGTGGAAGCGGTAGGGGCCGTTCACCGGGTCGCCGTAGGGGTGGTCGAAGATGCCCAGCTCGAACTTGAGCTTGAGGATCCGCGTCACCGCGTCGTTGATCCTGGCCAGCGGCACCTGCTGCTGGAAGCTCGCCATGGTGAAGTCCGCGGCGCCCGGGTCGGCGCCGCCCATCACGTCGGAGCCCGCGTTCGCCGCGTTGATCCACGCGGTGGACGGCAGCCAGTCCGTGGTGATCAGACCGGTGTAGCCCAGGTTCTGCCGCAGGTAGGTGAGGATCTTCGCGCTGTCGCCCGCACCAGGACCGCCCGGGTCGAGGTACGAACTGCCCGCGTAGCCCGGCATGATGTTGACCGCGCCGGCCTCCATCGCCGCCCGGAACGGGATCATGTGGTACTTGATGCTGACCGCGTCGTAGACGATGCCGGCCTCGCCGCCCGCGCCCTCGCCCGGCCAGTGCTTGACCGTCGCCAGCACCGAGCCCGGGTTCAGCTCGGGACCGCCCTGGAGGCCCGCTACCAGTGCCCGCAGCTGGGCCGCGGCGACGTCGGCGTTCTCACCGCCGCCTTCCTGGATGCGCGGGTAGAGCACCTTGGTGCCGACCTCGGCGAGCGGGGAGAGGGTGCCGCGCGCACCGACCTCCAGCTCCTCCTTGCGCTGCATGTCGCCGAGCTTGTAGTCGAGCGGGTAGTCCTTGCCCGCCGCCAGCGTGCTCTGCAGCGGATACGTCGTCTGGTAGCCGGCCGTGGTGTCGCCCGCCGAGACCGGCGGGATGCCCAGCCGGGTGGCGGCCGTGGACAGCAGCACCTGGTTCAGGTCCGCGGGCTGCGCGGGGCCGAAGTGCCAGCCGGACATCGGATAGGTCTGGACGTTGTAGAACATCTGATAGGCCTTCTCCTCCAGCGTCATCCGGCTGAGAAGGTCGCTGACCCGGGTGTCGACCGGCTGGCGCCAGTCCTCGTACGGCTCGATCGTGCCGTCCTTGTTGAGGTCGCGGGCGCCGTTGATGACGTTGACACCGTCCGCGACCTGCTCGACGTCGGGCAGGTAGACGCTGAACGTACGGATGTTGGACGTCGTCTTGGCGCCGGAACCGGACACCGCGACCACGAACCACTTGTACGTCCACCGGTCGGTGATGTCCCAACTCGGCGTGTAGCTCGTGCCGGTGGGCTCGGCCACCTTGGTGTAGAGGTCCAGCAGATTGCCGGACGCGGTGAAGTCGTAGTCGGTGCGGCTGAGGTTGAGCCACACCTCGTAGTGGGCGGAGCCGCTGACCGGGTTCCAGCTCAGGGCCGGGCGGCGGGTGGTGGTGACCATGGCCTTGTCCGCGGGCGCGGCCAGCTGGAACTGGCCGGTCGTGGCCGGGGCCTTGGTCGGGCCGGAGAGCAGCGGCGGGGTCGCGGTGGAGGTGTCGAGCGTGCCGTAGACCTGGAACTCCCACAGGGAGTAGCCGTATCCGGTGGCGCGGGCGGTGCCGGTGAAGCGCACGTAGCGGCCCTTGCCGGTCAGCGGCAGCTTCTCGATGCCGCCCTTGCCCGCCGCGGTGGTGTACAGCGACGTCCAGGTGGTGCCGTTGTCGGACACCTCGAGGTGGTAGCCGGTGGCGTACGCCGACTCCCAGTTGAGCACGATGCCGCTGATGGTGCCGGTGCCGCCGAGGTCGACCTGGAGCCACTGGGCGTCGGTTGACAGGCTGGACCAGCGGGTGTTGGTCCGGCCGTCGAGGGCGGCGGCCGGGGCGTTGCCCCCTTCGTAGGAGGACGCCGACACCTGCTTGTAGGCGGAGATCACCGAGCCGGAGAAGTCACCGCCGCCGGGGTTGCCCGGGTCGGTCGGCGTGGTGGGGGGAGTGCCGCCGCCGCCACTGGTGTGGACCTGGAACTCCCAGAGGGAGTAGCCGTATCCGGTGGCGCGGGCGGTGCCGTACAGCCGGATGTAGCGGCCGGTGCCGTTGACGGTGAGCGTCTGGTTGCCGCCGGTGCCGGCAGTGGTCGAGTAGGCGTCGGTCCAGGTGGTGGCGTTGTCGGAGACCTGGATCTTGAAGGCGGTGCCGTACGCCGACTCCCAGTTGAGCACGACCTGGCAGACGGTGGCCGTCGCGCCGAGGTCGACCTGGAGCCATTGCGGGTCGGCCGCCGCGCTGGACCACCGGGTGCCGGCATTGCCGTCGACGGCCGCGGAGGCGGGGGTCCCGGCGTTCTCGGTGGACGACGCGGTCGCGGTCCTCCCCTGCGCCGCGTTGTCGGTGCCGCAGGCGGTGGGTCCTGTGGTGCCGCTGGTGCCGTAGACCTGGAACTCCCAGAGGGAGTAGCCGTATCCGGTGGCGCGGGCGGTGCCGTAGAAGCGGACATAGCGACCGGAAGCGTTTACGGGGACTGTCTGCACGCCGCCGGTCGCGGTGGTGGTGGAGTAGGCGTCGGTCCAGGTGGTGGCGTTGTCGGAGACCTGGATCTTGTAGGCGGTGGCGTACGCCGACTCCCAGTTGAGGGTGACGGAGCTGAGGGTGGCGCCGGTGCCGAGGTCGACCTGGAGCCATTGCGGGTCGGCCGCCGCGCTGGACCAGCGGGTGCCGGTGTTGCCGTCGACGGCGGCCGAGGCGGGGGTCCCGGCGTTCTCGGTGGACGAGGCTGTCGCGGTCCTGCCCTGCGACAGCAGGGAAGGCGCGGCGTTGGCGGTGCCGGATGTGGCGGTGATCGCCCCGGCCACTACGACAACGGCCGCCACCAGGGCGGCCAGCAGGGGTCTTCTGCGCCGGACGGCACGCAGGAAGAGGGACAGGAGGCTCATGTGCATCTCCATGGGGGGTGTGTACCTCTTGATGAAGCCGGAGAGCGCTCTCCGGGGGGAGTCTCATGCAAGGCCTGATCACTGTCAATGCCCTGTGCGTCGGCGGTAAATGAGTGGCAGCCGGCGCGCGGAGGAGCTACCGTGCCAGCAGGTGTTCGCCGCGGAAGCCGTCAGGGCTGCCGTGCCGGCCGTGATGATGACCAGGGAGGTGTGACCGATGGCTGTCTTTGCACTGGGCGCTGCCCGCATTCAGCAGATCGTGCCTCGCACTCCCGTGGTCTCCGGCTGACCTCTTCCTTCTTCTCTCCGCGCGCGGGGCGCGCGGTGCCGGGGCCACCCGTTCGAAGGGTTTCCCTTGTCTTTCTCTTTTCGTGACGCCTCCTCGCATGCGCTCGTGCCCTACGGATGGGACGACGTATGGGAGACGGAGTTCGCACCGCACGCGGCACAGGACCTGGTGCCGGGGCGGGTGGTGCGGGTGGACCGCAGCATGTGCGACCTCTTCACCGCGGACGGCCTGATCCGGGCCGACACCTCGCTGGTGACGCCCAACGACCCGATGCGCGTGGTGTGCACCGGCGACTGGGCGGCCGTCGACCGCGACGGCGACCCGCGCTTCGTCCGTACGCTGCTGCCGCGGCGCACCGCTTTCGTACGCTCCACCTCCTCCAAGCGCTCCGAAGGCCAGGTGCTGGCCGCCAACCTCGACCATGTGGTGGTCTGCGTGTCGCTCGCGGCCGATCTCGACCTCGGGCGGCTGGAGCGCTTCTTGTCGCTGGCCTGGGAGAGCGGCGCCGTGCCGCTGGTGGTGCTGACCAAGGCGGACACCCTGGCCGACACCACCCATCTGCTGGCCGACGCCGAGGCCGCGGCGCCCGGTGTTCAGGTGCTGGTGGTCAGCGCGGCCACCGGCGCCGGGCTCGACACGCTGACCGCCGTGCTGACCGGCGGCACGGCGGCGCTGCTCGGCCAGTCGGGAGCCGGCAAGTCCACGCTGACCAACGCCCTGCTGGGCCGTGAGGTGCAGGAGGTGCAGGCCACCAGGGACGCGGACGGCAAGGGCCGGCACACCACGACCACCCGTGACCTGCTCGCGCTGCCGGACGGCGGGGTGCTCATCGACACGCCGGGGCTGCGCGGTGTCGGGCTGTGGGACGCGCAGGCCGGCGTCGGCCAGGTCTTCGCCGAGATCGAGCAACTGGCCGCCGACTGCCGCTTCCAGGACTGCTCGCACCACGCGGAGCCGGGCTGCGCGGTGCTCGCCGCGCTCGACGACGGCACGCTCGCGCACCGGCGGCTCGACAGCTACCGCAAGCTGCTGCGCGAGAACGCCTGGATCGCCTCACGCACCGATCAGCGGCTGCGTGCCGAGATGCGGCGCGAGTGGAAGCTGCGCTCGGCGGCGGGCCGTGAGATGTACCAGCGCAAGCGGGGCGGAGGTGGTGGTCACCGCAGGACGGTCTGACGCACCGCCGTCACCCGGTGTCCCGCGCCTGCGCGGGTGGCGTCACTCCGCCTCCCGCGCACGTGCGAGCCCGGGTGCGTCACCCGGCGCCGCCGTCACGACCGTGGCGGCGGCGCACCGCGATCGGACTGCCGGCGCTCCAGAACGAACCTATGACGCCGACCACCACCAGTGCGACGATCACGATCCCGAGGATCACGGAGTAGGCCATGGCAGTCCTCCTCGTCTCCCGGTGCGGTCTTCACCGCACTCTCACGTTCGCTGCCTGACCGTGACCTTCCCGTTGCTTGACGCTTCCAACCCACAGGGTGGTGAACCGGCTTCACCCTCCGGTGGCGGAACGCCCTTACGGCCGACCGCCGGTGGCCCCCGGCGTACGCCCGGATCAGGCCGAGGCGCGTACCACCAGTTGGGTGGGGGTGACGATCGGCGCCAGGGCTGACGCCCCGTCGGAGCCGGCGGACGGCTCAAGGGCGCGCAGCAGCAGCCGCGCCATCATCCGGCCCATCTCCTCGATGTCCTGCCGGATGGTGGTCAGCGGCGGGTCGGTCCACTCGGCGACCGAGACGATGTCGTCGAAGCCGATCACCGCCACGTCCTGCGGCACCCGCAGCCCGCGCTGCCGCAGCACCCGCAGCGCGCCCGAGGCCATCACGTCGGAGGCGACGAAGACCGCGTCGAGGTCGGGAACCCGCTCCAGCAGCTGCTCCATGGCGCGCGAGCCGCCGTCCGGGGTGAAGTCGCCCTCGGCGATCAGCAGCGGGTCGATGTCCGGCAGCACATCGCGGAAGCCGTCGAGCCGGTCGATCGAGGCGGTCTGGTCCAGCGGGCCCGCGATGTGCCCGACGCGCCGGCGGCCGAGGTTCAGCAGGTGGCGCACGGCGTCGCGCGCGCCGCCGCGGTTGTCGCAGTCCACGTAGAGCGTGCTGGGCCCCGAATCGTCCGACCAGCTGGGCCGGCCGCCTATGACGGTCGCCACCCCGGCCTTGCGGGCCATCACCGGCAGCGAGTCGTCGTCGTGCAGCGAGAAGATCAGCGCGCCGTCCACGTGCCCGCCGGCCAGATAGCGGCCCACCCGCTCGTAGTCGGCGGTGCCTTCGGTCAGCAGCAGCACCAACTGGTTGTCGTGCGCGGTCAGTTCCTTGCTGATGCCGCGCACCTGCTGGGCGAAGAACGGGTCGGCGAAGAACCTGGTCTCTGGCTCGGCCACCACGACGGCGACCGCTCCGTTGCGCCGGGTGACCAGGGTGCGGGCCGCCTGGTTGGGCACGTATCCGAGTTCGTCGACGGCCGCGCGGACCCGCTCGACCAGCGGCGCCCGTACGCCCTCGCTCCCGTTGACCACCCGCGAGGCCGTCGCCCGTGACACCCCGGCCCGCGCCGCGACTTCCTCAAGAGTGGGGCGGGCGAACGTCGGGTCGGACACGGGGAGGGCTCCTTCGCGCGCGGATAACAAAAAGTTCCGGGATCGGCACGGACAGCGTAACGGGTTACCCGGCGTTGCGTGAGAGCGCTCTCTTTTTTCATAGCGTGAGCTTTGCCCCGCGGGGGGCGGCCCGCGGGGCAATTGTGGACCGCGTTCAGGGGCGGCGGTGGGGCGGGGTGGCGCTGGGGAAGGCGGCGGGGCGGGTGTGCCGGGGGTGAGGCGGCGTGCCCCGGCGGCGGGGCGGGTGCGCCAGGGGTGAGGTGGGTGCGCCGGGGGTGAGGCGGGTGTGCCCGGGGGTGGGGCGGGGTCAGTCGTCCAGGCCCCAGCTGAAGATGCTGTGGGGCGTGACCCTGATCAGCTCGGGGCTCAGGTGCGCGCCGAGGTCGTGCGGGCCGACGATCTGCTCGGCGGTGCCGCGGATCTCCACCCCGCGGACCTTCCACGGCTCGACGCTCGCGATGTCGTCCACGACCAGGGAGACATGGCCGTTGGCCGCGATGTTCCGCCACTTCTTGGTGGTGCCCATCGCGTAGCCGCCGATGTCGACGGTGCTGTCGGGACGCAGGAAGAAGCCGACCGGGTTGGCCTGCGGCCGGCCCTTCGCGTCCACCGTCGCCAGCCGGGCGAGGCGCTGGCCGCGCAGATAGGCCAGCTCGGCGTCGTTCAGTTCCGTCCGTGCGGATGTCGTCGTCATGGGCCAAGCCTCACACGATCGCCCGACGCCGTCATCGGACCTGCGGCCCAGGCGAGTCCTGGGCCGCAGGTCCGAGTACGGGCGGCACGGCGGTTCTTCGGCCGCTCCCGGCGCGGGCCGTGCCGCGGCTCCTGACCAGGCCGTCAGGGGGTGTTGTTGGCCAGGGCCAGCAGGCGGGCGCTGCTGGCGCTGAAACGGTCGCGGTCCACGGCGCCCGTGATGCCGCTCACCGATCCGTTGTCGGCGTACTGCCAGAAGGTCCAGAACGGGAAGCCGCCCGGGATGGTGGGGCTGGCGGCGGTGGTCCAGTGCGCCACATTCAGCGGGCTCCTGGCGGACATGCCGCTCCAGCCGCCGGTGCAGGAGTTCCACCAGCTCGCGCTGGTGTAGAGGACGACGTCACGGCTCGTCCTGGCCTTGTAGGTGTTGTAGAAGTCGAGGATCCACGACTGCATGGCGGCGGCCGTCTTGCCGTAGCAGCCGCCTTCGAGGTCCAGCATCCCGGGCAGCGTCAGGTTGTCCGCCGACCAGGCGCCGCCGTTGCTGGCGAAGTAGGCGGCCTGCGCCGCGCCGCTGGACAGGTCGGGCCGCGCGAAGTGGTAAGCGCCCCTGATCACCTTGGCGTTGTAGGCGTTGAGGTAGTCGGCGCTGAAGGTGGGGTCCTTGTACGTGGTGCTCTCGGTGGCCTTGATGTAGGCGAACTGGATCCCGGCGGCCTTCACCGACGTCCAGTTGATCGTCCCCTGGTAGTGCGAGACGTCGATGCCCGCGGGGTAGGACGCGTTCGGGGCCATGACGCCCGGGGCGTCGAGGTGCAGTTGCCGGGTGTCCGGCGCGAAGGCCTTGCTGTCCTGGACGTAGCCGACGCCCATGTAGCCGCCGCCGAGCGGGATGTCGCTGCCCGACGGCAGCGACTGGGCGGAGGCGGTGCCCCCTGTCACCGTCGCGGCAAGGGCCATGCTCGCGCCGAGGACGCCGGCCGCCATCAGTTTCCGCTGGACGGCCCGGGGGGTGCGGATTCGGGAGAACAAGGCTTTCCTCCTGGCACATTGGGGTGGTGCGGGGGACGGGGTCGCGAGATGTGCTGCCCGACCGGGGGTCTACTCGCGTAGCGTTCGAGCGGTCGGCGACCGCCACCGCTGCATTGGGGTGGCGGGGTGTGCGTGGGGCGAGGGGGCTCCGCACCGGCGTGCCGGGTGGTGCTGCGCGTCACGGTGGTGCGGAGCGGTGCAGGCGTGATGCTTGATGTGGACGCGTCATGAGTGACGCATGAACTGACCCTCCGCGTAAAGGGGTTGCCGGAGAGTCGCTGTGGTCCAGACCACTGCGGAGGTCCCCGAGCTGCGGTGACGGTCACGCGGCGGCGGAATTTTCAGCGGGATGAAAACCGCCGCCGCCGCGGTGGCCGCTCCCGGCCGACGTCTCCGCCGCCGCGGAGGTGGCCGGGGGTCCGTCGTTCCCTAGGCCGCGATGGTCGCGACCAGCCAGGTGCCGACGACGAGCAGGCACGCGAGGAGTTCGACCAGGACGGAACCGCCGACCGTACGCATCGCCCGCCTGGTCGCCGTCCAGGCGGTGCGGTGGCCGCCGCCGAGGCGGACCCGCTCGGTCACGTAGATGCTGCCGGTGAAGCCGAGTACGGCGCCGAGCACCGGTACGAGGAAGAAGCCCGCGATGGCGGCGCCGCCGGCGTTGACGATCGTGCGCCAGGTGACCCCCGAGTCGCGGATGCGGCGGGACGGCAGCAGCCAGACCACGACCTGCGTGGCCGCCAGCAGTCCGGTCGCGCCGGCCAGCACACCCCAGGTCAGGCTGGTGTGCTCGGAGGTCGCCCACCACAGGACGGCGGCCCAGCACAGCAGCGTGCCCGGTACGCCGGGGACCGTGATGCCGATGAGGCCGAGCAGCATCACGGCGCCGATCAGGCTCGCCTGTGCGGTCCCCATGAGCCCCACCCTGCCGGATTCCCGCCGCCTCTGCCCGCCCGGGTCGTCCGTCGGCGGCCCGCCGCGATGGCCGCGGCGGGGTGAAGTTGCCAGTGTGGCGGGTGCGGTGGCGGGCGGCGCGGCGGTTTCACGTTTCCCGGCGGCCCGGGCGGTGGACAATAGGGGCATGAGCCAGCAGGGGGAGTCGCACCAGGGTCAAGATGACGACTGGTGGCGGCAGTTGTACGACAACGAGGCGGGTGCCGGTGCGGCCCAGGCGGGTGCCGGTGCGGCGCCGGCCACGTCGGAATCGGTCGACGCGCACTTCGACACGGCGCTGACGGCGATGTCCCCGCCGCCTCCGGCGCCGCCCGCCGCGGACACGCTGCGGCTCCGCCGCCCGATCGCCCCTGCCCCGCCCCCCTCCTGGCCCCGCCCGACCCGAGCCCCGATCCCGCCGCAGGCTCCGGCGGTGCCGGATCCGTCGCAGGACGAGGCCGCGCGGGACATCGAACCCGAGCCGTCGCCGGGCGGGGAGCCGTCCGCGGACGTGGCCGCGCCCTCGGCGGACGTGGCCGCGCGGGAGGCCGATCCCCCCGCCGCCGTGACGGCGCCGGTCGAGCCCGACGACCGGGGCACGCCCGACGAGGAAGCGGCGCCGGAGCCGCCGCCGTGGGATGCCTGGTCGGCGCGGCCGATGTTCCCGGCGCCGGAGGCCCAGGACGAGGAAGAGGACGCCGAGCCGGCCCCGGCGCAGGCGCGCCCCTGGGACGTGTGGTCGGCGCAGCCCTCCTTCCCGGACCGGGCCGAGCCGTCCGACGAGCCCGACACACCGCCGGCGCCGCAGCCCTGGGGCGACGCACCGCCCGCCGCTGCGGAGCCCTGGTCGCCGACCCCGGAAGGGCGCCCGGCGGGCTGGCCCGTCCCGAGGTTCACCGACCAGCCGGACGCCCGTGCCACCCCCGAGGCCCCCCGCGTCACCCCCGAGGCCCCCCGCGTCACCCTCCGCCCCGCCGAACCCTGGTCCTCCCCTCCACCCCCGGCCCCCCCACCCGACCCTGCCGGGCCGTACGACGTGGAGGCGGATGCGGCGGGCGGCGCCCCTGGTGCTCCGCTGCCCGAGGTCGATGACGGTCCGGCTGTTCCGGACGGATCCCTGGCCGAGCCCGGTTGGCAGTCCTTCGGGCCGCGCCCTGCCGTAGACGAGCCGGAGTGGGCTCCCGAGGCCGAAAACAGGGCAGCCGGGCCGCACGGCGAGCAGCCTGGCGCGGACGTTCCCGAGCGGTCGCCGGTCGAGCAGCCTCCCGCCGCCCGAACGGAGGCTGCCGAGCCGTACGACTGGCAGGCCGATGCCGCTGGTGACGCCCCGGTCACCCCGCCGCCCGCAGCCGATGAGGCCCCGGCCGCTGACCCGCAGGCGCTCGTGTGGCCTTCGGCTGAGCCCCCGGCAGCTTCCGGTGACGCTCCGGCTGCCGCGTACGGAGCCCAGGCCGAGCCCGGCTGGCAACGCGAAGAGCCGCGCGCTGCCGTAGACGAGCCGGAGTGGGCTCCCGAGGCCGAAAGCAGCGCCGCCGGGGCGTACGGAATCCAGCTCGACACACCTCTCTCCGGCGCGGACATTCCCGAGCGCACGCCGGTCGAGCAGGCGCCTGACGCCGGCGAGCCGTACGACTGGCAGGCCGATCCGGCTGGCGTTGCTCCGCCGCCTCCGCGGCCTGCGGTGGATGACGTCCCGGCCGCGTCCGCGTGGCCTTTCGCTGAGTCCGGTCGGCAGCCCGCCGCCGGGGAACCCGAGCAGCCGCCGGTCGAGCAGCCCGCAGCTGATGACGTCCCGGCCGCGTCCGCGTGGCCTTTCGCTGAGCCCGGTCGGCAGCCCGCCGCCGAGGATCCCGAGCAGCCGCCGGACCGTGCGAGTGGTGTCGTCGGGTCGTACGGCGGGCAGGGCGACGACCGGACTCCGCGTGTGCCGCCGGCGCTGCGGCCGGCGGTCGACGGGCTCGGTGTCCGGCCGGTCGCGGGTCAGGCGCCCGGCCCGCAGCTGCCCGCCGTGCGCAATCCTGTGCAGCTGCCCGCCCAGCGGACCGTGTTCGGGGAAGGCGGGGTGCGGTGGGCGCCGGAGTTGCCGCCCGGGTGGGTGGCGGCCGCCGCCGAGGGGGAGCCGGCGGCGGAAGTGGTCGGAGGCGGGCCGCCCACGTACGCGCCCGAGCCGACCGCCTGGCCGGAGGCCGATCCTGACCGGCTCGACGGATTGGTGGCCGACACCGTGCTCGACGGGGCGCAGTACGGCGGCCTCACCGTGCGTACGGTCAGCGTGCGCGGCGATTCCGCGCGCTTCCGCGGGCAGCCGCGCAGGGACGCCCTGCTCACCGCCCGCTTCGGCACGGGCGACGACGCGCTGCTGCTGGTCGCGATGGCCAGCGGCGCCCGCGCCGCCGACGACGCGCACCGGGCCGCGCAGGACGCGGTGCGGTGGATCGCCGGGGCGGTGGGCCGCAGCAGGGAGCGGCTGGCCGGCGACCTGCGGGCGGCCCGGCGCGGCTCGCTGAAATCGGGGCTGCACCGGCTGACCGACCGCTGTTACGGGCGGCTGCGCGCCCGCGGCGAGGATCTCGGCCTCGACGAGGGCTCGTACATGGCGTCGCTGCGCTGTCTGCTGCTGCCGGTGGACCCGGCGTGCCCGGTCCGGCTGTTCTTCGGGGTCGGCGACGGCGGCCTGTTCCGTATCAGGTCGGGTGCCTGGCAGGACCTCGACCTGGCTCCCGAGGGGGCGGACGTCCCGTTCCGCTTCCGGGCGACCGTCGCCCAGCCGGGGGACGCGCTGCTGATGTGCAGCGCGGGCCTCGCGGAGCCGCTGCGCGGCGAGCCGGCGCTCGCCACCCATCTGGCCGAGCGGTGGGGCGGCGGCCGGGTGCCGGGCCTGCCGGCGTATCTGGCCGACACGCAGACCCGGGTCAAGGGGTACGCCGACGACCGTACGGCGGTGACCGTCTGGGACGCCTGACACCGCCCGCGGCGGCCCCGCGCGGATGCGCCCGCGCGGGGACCGTGGCGAGATGGGTACATGGCGAAGCAGACCGTGGCCGAGCAGTTCATCGACATCCTGGTGCGCGCGGGCGTGCAGCGGCTCTACGGGGTGGTGGGCGACAGCCTCAACCCGGTGGTGGACGCCGTCCGCCGTAACCGCTCGCTCGAATGGGTGCACGTCAGGCACGAGGAGACCGCGGCCTTCGCGGCGGGCGCCGAGGCCCAGCTGACCGGGCGGCTCGCCGCCTGCGCCGGGTCGTGCGGCCCGGGCAACCTGCATCTGATCAACGGCCTGTTCGACGCGCACCGCTCGATGGCCCCGGTGCTGGCGCTGGCCTCGCACATCCCCAGCAGCGAGATCGGCACCAGCTACTTCCAGGAGACGCACCCCGACCGGCTGTTCACCGAGTGCAGCCACTACAGCGAGCTGATCTCGAACGCCGACCAGATGCCGCGGGTGCTCCAGACCGCGATCCAGCACGCGGTGGGCCGCGGCGGGGTGTCGGTGATCAGCCTGCCGGGCGACATCGCCGCGCACCCGGCGCCGCGGCGCAGCATCGAGCACGCGCTGGTCACCCGGCGGCCGGCGGTCCGCCCCGGTGACAGCGAGATCGACGCGCTGGCCCGGCTGGTGGACGGCGCCCGCCGGATCACGCTGTTCTGCGGCAGCGGCACGGCCGGCGCGCACGACGAGGTGATGGCCTTCGCCGAGCGGATCAAGTCGCCGGTGGGGCACGCGCTGCGCGGCAAGGAGTGGATCCAGTTCGACAACCCCTACGACGTCGGCATGAGCGGACTGCTGGGCTACGGGGCCGCGTACGAGGCGATGCACGAGTGCGACCTGCTGCTCCTGCTGGGCACCGACTTCCCCTACAACGCCTTCCTGCCCGACGACGTGACCATCGTCCAGGTCGATGTGCGGCCGGAACACCTGGGCCGCCGCTCGAAGCTGGACCTCGCGGTGTGGGGCGACGTCGGCGAGACGCTGCGCTGCCTGACGCCGAAGGTGCGGGAGAAGTCCGACCGGCGCTTCCTGGACCGGATGCTCAAGAAGCACAGCGACGCGCTGGAGGGCGTGGTCAGGGCCTACACCCGCAAGGTCGACAAGCACCGGCCGATCCATCCGGAGTACGTGGCCTCGGTGCTCGACGAGGAGGCCGCGGACGACGCGATCTTCACCGTCGACACCGGCATGTGCAATGTGTGGGCGGCCCGCTATCTGACGCCCAACGGCAGGCGCCGGGTGATCGGGTCCTTCTCCCACGGCTCGATGGCCAACGCGCTGCCGCAGGCGATCGGCGCCCAGTTCCTCGACCGGCGGCGCCAGGTGGTGTCGATGTCGGGGGACGGCGGATTCACCATGCTGATGGGCGACTTCCTCACCCTGGTGCAGTACGACCTGCCGGTGAAGGTGGTGCTGTTCAACAACTCCTCGCTCGGCATGGTCGAGCTGGAGATGATGGTCGAGGGCCTGCCCGCGTACGGCACCGCCAACCACAACCCGGACTTCGCGGCGGTGGCCCGAGCGGCGGGCGCGTACGGGGTGCGGGTGGAGAAGCCCAAGGAGCTGCGCGCCGCGCTCAAGGACGCCTTCCGGCACAGGGGTCCCGCGCTGGTGGACGTGGTCACCGACCCGCACGCGCTGTCCCTCCCGCCGAAGATCACCGGCGAGCAGGTCGGCGGGTTCGCGCTGTCGGTCGGCAAGGTGGTGCTGGACGGCGGGGTCGGCCGGATGGTGCAGATGGCCCGCTCCAACCTGCGCAATGTGCCGCGCCCGTAGGGTCGTTCACGGGCGCGGCACACTGCGTGGTCGTGGCGGTCAGCCGGTGATCAGGTCGAACTCCTCCCAGGCGCCGATCGAGGCGCGGTTGGCGATCAGCGCCGCGGCGCCGGCGTTCTCGGCGGTCACGTAGTTGTTGTTGATCCGCGCCTTGAGGCTGACGCTGCCGTCGCCGTTGTGGATCAGCTGGAACTGCTCCCAGGTGCCGACCGAGTCGACCTTGGCCAGCAGGGGTGCGGCACCGGCGTTGTCGGCGGTGACGTACTTGTTGTTGGCGTGGGCGCGCAGCGCGATGTAGCCGCCGCCCTGGTCGATCTCGTCGAACTGCTCCCACGGGCCGATCGCGGTGCGGTTGGCGATCAGCGGCGCCGCGCCCGCGTTGTCCGCGGTCACGTAGTCGCCGTTGGCGTGGGCGCGCAGCGAGATCACCGTGCCGTTGCCGGGGTTGGTGCCGCCGCCGCCGTCAAGTCCGATCTGGACGTTGCCCAGGTGCCGGGCCGCGGTCGCGGGGGAGCCGCCGACCTGCGCGTACGGCAGCGAGGAGGTCGGCGTCGCGGTCCGCTCCACCAGGTAGGACTGCCCGGAGGAGACCGGGACGTTGATGGTGCCCGCGGCGGTGGACGACACCACGACCGCGCCGGACGAGCCGTTGACGACCTGGATCGCCTGACCGGGCCAGGGGTTGCGCACGCGCATGGTCTGCGACGACCCGGCCTGGATGGCGACCGTGACCGGGGTGCCGCCCTGCACCTGCACATCGACCTTGGTGTTGCCCTGCACCGACACCGTGCCGCTGACGTCCCAGCCGGCCGGCCAGGCGGGCGCGATCCGCAGCAGCCCGTCGTAGTCCTGCACCAGCGCCTCGTTCAGCGCGGTGGCGACGCCGGAGATCTGCTCGATGTAGCCCTGGGTGCCGACGGTGTTGCCGAGGTCGGCCAGGCCGTTGATGTAGACCTGGTGCCCCTGGGTGATGGACACCAGCTTGGCCGCGACCTCACTGGCGAGTCCGAGCCTGGCCGCGTCGATCGCGTCCATGCTCCAGTCGTTGCCGCCGGTCACCGCCCGGTGGTTGTACGACCGCACCGCGAGGTCCTTGAGCGGCCCCGGGTCGTCGGTGACCAGGTTGTACGGCCAGACCGGTTCGAGGTCGATGTTCTCGCTGTTCCTGATCTGCGCGGTCGGCTGGTACGAGTACGCGATGATGTCGTTGTTCGACGCGTCGGCCGACGGGGCCAGCACCTGGGTGCGGCCGTAGTCCGTGCGGGCCCACGGCGGTATCTGGCCCTGCGCGGTGGTCAGCTGGGAGATCAGCGAGGTGTCTCCGGTGTTCAGCAGCTGGGCCGCCTTGATCACCACCGGGAAGAGCGCCGCGTCCGCCGCCAGGTCGGTGGTCGGGTCCTGCACCGCCCACTGCGTCTCGTGCGCGTTGGCGACCGCGTGCAGCTTCCCGTCGGAGCCGACCTTCTGGTAGGCGAGCAGGAAGACCGCGGACTCCTTCATCAGCGGGTAGTACGTGCGCAGGAAGTTCAGGTCGCCGGTGTCCTGGTACTGCTGCCACACGTACAGGCTGATCTCGGCGCCCGATGTGATGTCCAGCGCGTTCCAGTTGGGGCTGCCCGGCTGGCTGCAGGCCGCGTTCGCACCGGGGTTGGGGTCGCCGCCGTTGCCGTTGAAGCGCATGACCTCGGGCACGCAGGCGCCGGGCAGGCCGCCCATCTGCTGCTTGGTCCAGGTCTCGATGGCGGCCAGGTTGTTCTGGTAGAGGTTGAAGATCGGGATGTTGAGCGCGAAGTTGCCCGACGACATGTTGGCCGAGATCTGGGTGCGCAGATTCCACAGCCAGGTCGCGGACGGCGTCCAGTTCTGGTGGTCCTGGCCGAAGTTGAACATGTCGGCGACGCCCGCCTGACTGCCCGGGATGGTGCCGCGCATCGAGGCGGCCTCCATGAACAGGTAGATGGTGCGCAGCGTCTCCATGTACTGGGCCTGGCCGTCGGCCGAATTGGCCTCAAGAATGCCGCTGTTCGCCCAGTAGTTGGCCCACCAGGACTGCTGCGGGCCCAGCAGCGCAGACTCTGCGGCGGTCGCGTCGGAGCCGAGCAGCCCCGAGGCGGTGGTGCCGGCGTTGCCGCCGGTCCAGACCGGGGCGCCGGTGATCACCCGGAAGGAGCCGTCGGTGTTCGGCGTGAAGTTGACCTTCACCTGGGTGCTGTTGACCACCTGGGCCGACACATTGCGGCCGCCCGCGGACAGCGCGGCGAGCGAACCGAAGGTGCGGCCCGAACTGCCGGCCTCCTGGTTGTCCACCCAGGTCTCGGCGAGGGTGCCGATCGAACCCGACGCGGCGGCCTGCGGGCTGCGGCCCGACCACAGGCTGACCGTCGCGGACTGCGCCGCGTTGGGGTCGGCGCCGGTCACGTCGACGATCAGCTCGTCCTTGGTGGCCGACACCCAGGCCTTGAGCGACATGCCGCCGCCGGTCTCGGTGAGCACCCCGGTGTAGAGGTCGAGGCTGCCCTTGAAGTCGGCGGCCCCGGTGAGCTTGGACAGGCCCGGAATCTGCACCTGGCCGGGCGACTTGCGGCCCGGCAGGGTGTCGGAGCGGTTGAGCTGTGCGGTGAAGCCGCCGGCGGCCCAGGCGGCGACCCCGAGCGAGCCGTTGCCGAGCGGCAGCGACTGGGCGGCCTGGTTGTTGGGCGCGCCCAGCACGATGTCGGAGCGGCGGACCACGTTGGGGGTGTCCACGTGGTAACTGCCGTTCTGCCACGCGGTGGTCGCGGTCGCCGCCGAAGCGGTCGGCGCGACGGCGGGTACCAGAAGGCCGGCCGCGAGCAGCGCGGTCACGGCCACGGCGGATGGTCGGATCATTCGGCGTCGGCCGAACGCGTAATGCTGTCGGTTCACGGGCGGTCCCTCCCGAGGCAACAGGACTTATGACACAGGCGCAACATCCGAGAAACACAGGGGATGAATGCGCCACACAGTGGCGGCAGGGGAGGGACATGTCAAGGCTTCGAGGCGTCATACATCGGACCTATCAACGCCTCTGCGGCAATCGGCCATTCACCGTGCCGCAACCCGCGACGGCCGCCGCGGTCGCCGGGCGTTTCCATAGGACTGGACCAGGCGGCGATGGGCATGCCTTACACACAGGAGCCATCGGTCCGGACCAGATCGGGGGAGCGTCACGGACACCACGGGGAATCGCTTACGGTACGCGGTAGGGCGCGCCGATCTGCGCGCCGTCGCGGACACCCGCAGACGGCTGCGGGACCAGCTGCGGCAGTGGGGCGTGGCGGCACTCGCCGACACGGCCGAACTGCTCGCCACCGAGATCGTCACCAACGCGCTCCAGCACACCGGCGGGGGAGCGGTGCTCACCGCGACCCTCTCGCCGGGACCCGCGCGGCGGCTGCGGGTCGAGGTGCACGACTCGCTCGGCAGGCGTCCGCCGCCGCGCCCGCCGGGCGGCATACGGCCGTCCGACGACGCCACCTCGGGCCGCGGGCTGCTGCTCGTCGAGGCGCTCGCCGACACCTGGGGCATCCAGGCGCGCGGGGCCGGCAAGATCGTGTGGTTCGAACTCACCCCCAGGGTGTCCTGAACCGCGCCGACAGGGCGCCGAGCGCGCCCGCGGCGGCGGGATTCGCCGCCCGAACGCCCGGCAGAACGCAGCGAGCCGCGTACGGGCGACCTGTGCCCGTACGCGGCTCCCCGCGGCTGTGACCGGAAGCGGCGGTCAGCCGAACTGCCGCTCCATCTCCTCCAGTTTCCGCTCCAGCGAGTCCAGCCGGGGCAGCGTCATGGTGTCGTCCTCGGCTGTCAGGTCGATGGCCGCGGACGCGGCGCCCGCGGGCTGCGCCGTCTCCTCGCGCACCGGCTGGAGGGCGGGCCGTGCGCGTACCGGCAGTTCCGCGGACGGGTGGTTCGCCCCCGCACCTATGGCAGGCTCCGATGCGGCCTGACCGCCGCCTGCCGCGCTCGCCGCGGGCAGCTCCACCTGCCGGCCGCCCCTGCCGCCGCGCGGCCAGGGCCTGTTCTGCCGGTTCAGCGCCTTGATCTTGGCCCGCTCCAGCCGCTGGTGGTCGCGCTGCCGCAGCACATTGTGCTCGCGCTGCCGCTTGTCCTCGCGGACCTCCTCGACCGCCTCGTCCAGCGTCCGCACGCCTTCCAGCAGCATCAGCGACCAGGCCGCGAAGGTCTCCCGCGGCGCCCGCAGCCAGCGCACCATCCGGATCTGCGGCAGCGGACGCGGCACCAGGCCCTGCTCGCGCAGCGCCGCCCGGCGGGTCTGCTTGAGCGCGCGGTCGAAGAGCACCGCGGCCGACAGCGACATCCCGGCGAAGAACTGCGGCGCGCCCGCGTGGTCCACCCCGCGCGGCGCGTGCACCCAGTTGAACCAGGCCGCGGCGCCGGCGAACAGCCACACCAGCATGCGTGAGCCGAGCGCCGCGTCACCGTGGCTGGCCTCCCGGACGGCCAGCACGGAGCAGAACATGGCCGCCCCGTCCAGGCCGAACGGCACCAGGTACTCCCAGCCGCCGGTCAGATTCAGATTCTCCCGGCCGAAGCCGACCAGGCCGTGGAAGGACAGCGCGGCGGCCACGGCGGCGCAGCAGAAGAGCAGCACGTACGAAGCGCTGCCGTAGATCGCCTCCTTGCGGCGGCGGCGTTCCTCACTGCGCTCCCACGAGTCGGCCTGCGCGCCGCCGCTTTCTGCGACGCGCGTACGGCGGCTGCGGAACACGACGGCACAGGCCGCGAGCACGACCAGGCCGACGATGCCCGAGAGCACCCAGTCCAGCGATATGTCTCTCATGTGCGTTTCCTAGTGTCGCTTCCGTCGCGCTCAAGCCGCGGGACGGCTTACGGCCGACATCTTTGCGAAGAGCGCGGGTGAGTGCAGACGTTATGGCACAGAAGTCCGCCCCAAGGAGGGGTTTTGCTCGAACTCGCGTACCAGAACAACTGAGTTGTGCGAGATCGTAGCGTGACCGGTCAGGCGGCCGTCGCGCGGCGCCTGTTTCGGTCCGATTCCGCACCCCGCGGGCAGGACCCGCAGGCGTCATCCGGGCTGACGGTGTAGAACAGACAGCATGTCAGACGGTCGCGCGTGCAGTCGCTCTCCGGCGCGCCCGGCATGTCCGGGATCTGCGGGGTGCCGCGGAAATGTGCGCCGCCGACGTAAGGTGCCGTGCCGCCCGGGAGCAGCGCCGTCAGATCGGCCACCGCGCGCTCCTCGCGGTCCATCAAGCAGCCGATGTGCCACAGGCCTTCGGTGATCTCGTCGGTCGCCATGCCCCACAGCGCGCGCGGGCCGCGCCGCAGCCGGGGCCTGAACGCGTCAAGCACCGGCGTCAGATGCTCCGCCAGCGCCGCCCGCAGCTCGTCGCGCAGCGCCGCCTCCGTGGGCAGGACGCGGGCGCCGGGCAGCGCGGCGGCCGGGTCGTCCGGTAGGCAGCCGAAGGAGCGGGTGCGTACGGTCATCCGGCCGGACTCGCGGTGGAAGGACACATCGCCCACCGGCAGCCGCGGCACCCTGCGGTGCAGGAACCACGGCACCGTGAAGAGCAGGCACGCCGGCCAGGCGTAACGGTGCAGGCCGAGCGTCGCGGCGACATCGGGCCGCGGCGGGCTGCCGTACTCGCGGACGATCTGCTCCGCGTCCCACCCGATGAACGCGTCCAGCACCGCGCCGCCCGCCGCCAGCTGCTGCGAGCCGATCCAGCCCGGGTCGGACCGCGGTTCGCCCTCGGTCACCCGCAGCTCGGGGAGGACGGCCGCGAGACGGGCGTACGCGGGGCTGGTCACAGGCATGCGGGAACCGTCCAGACGGGGGCCAAGGATCGCCGGGCGAGGTAAGCCTTACCTTAGCGCGTACGGGCTGGGTTTAAGCTCACCTGAGTACGCCGGGCGGGTGACTTCCCGGACCGGGACGACCACCGACAAGGGTGAAGCGGGTGCAGCAGCCGAGGGAACCGGGCGCGACCGCGCACGCCGGGTGGGCGCCGCTGCCCGCCCCGCGCCGGATGCCGGAACGGCTCTCGGTACGCGACCAGGTGCTCGACGAGCTGCGGGACGCGCTGCTCGCCGGTGAACTGCCGCCCGGCTCCGTCCACTCCGCGCCCGTGCTCGCCGCGCGCTACGGGGTCTCCGCCACGCCCGTGCGCGAGGCGATGCAGCTGCTCGCCCGGGAGGGCGCGGTCGAGGTGCTGCCCAACCGCGGCTTCCGGGTGGCCTGCCACACCGAGCGCGATCTCGCCCAGATCGCCGAGGTGCGGATGCTGGTCGAGATCCCCGTGGTGCTGGCGCTGGCCCGGACGCTGCCGGGGGCGCGGTGGGAGGCGCTGCGACCGCTCGCCGCCGCGGCGGTGGCCGCTGCCGCGGCCGGGGAACGGGCCGGTTACGCGGAGGCCGACCGGGCGTTTCACCGGGCGGTGCTCGGGCTCGCGGGGAATCCCCACATGGTCGCTGTCGCGGACGATCTGCACCGGCGGGCGCAGTGGCCGGCCACTGCGCCCGTGCTCGGTGGGCGGCCCACCCTCCTTGCGCATGCGGCGCAGCACGACGAGCTGCTCACCGCCCTCGCGGGCGGTGCCCCCGCGGAGCACCTGCTCCGCGACCACCTCGCCTCCACGCCCTGACCTGCGGTCCGCTCCTTGCCCCGTGCCTTTCGCCCGCGGCTGCGCGGGGAGCTTGTCGCGCAGTTCCCCGCGCCCCTGGGGGGGGGTGCCCCTTGCGGTGGCCTTTCGCCTTCACTACGGCTGTGGTTCCCCGCGCCCCCGGGTGGGTGCCACTTCCTGTCGCCTTCACACCTGCGGTGCGCTTCGGCTGGCCGCGCAGTTCCCCGCGCCCCTGGGATGGTCCTGCCGTCTCCACACGACGGTGCGTCGTGGCTTGTGGCGCAGTTCCTCGCGCCCCCGGGTGGGTGCCCTTTGCGGTGGCGTTGCTTCTTTCCCACCGTCGTGGCTGAGCGCGCGGTTCCCCGCGCCCCTGGAAAAGCGCGCTTGCCCTCTGCGGCAGGGGACGAGCCCCGTAGGCGAGTGGGGAACCGCGCGGCCAGCCACCGCGCAGCCGCAGGCAAGAGCGCACCGCGAGGGGCGCTCACCGTAGGGGGTGGGGCCGGCCACGAGGGGGGCGCGGGCAGGGGCGGAACGCGAGGACCAGCCCTCACAAGCTCCCCGCAGGGGCTATGTGCTGAGGAGCGCCGTCAGGCGGGCCGCTTCCGCGCGGAGGGGCGCGGCCTCGTCGTCGGGGGAGACGTCGGCCAGGGCGAGAAGAGCCGGCGCCGTGCCCACGAGGTGGCCGAGCGAGACCCGCAGCCGCAGCGACTCCGCGAAGCCGTGCCTGGCCTCGGCGAGATCGCCGTCGGCCGCGGCGAGCCCGGCCAGGTGCCGCCACGTGAAGGACGTGAGGAAGGCGTCGCCATGTGCCACGGCACCGGCGTGCGCACGCCGGTACGCCGCCCGGGCCGCCGCGGGATTCCCCGCGATGTTCTCGGCGACGAGCCCGCGCCGGAAGTCCAGCAGGGGCCGCCCGGGCGAGCCCGGGGACAGCAGCGCGGCGCTGCGGCCGAAGGCCGACCGCGCCTCGTCGGCCCGGTCACGCCCGGAGTGCAGCGTCACCCCGTAGGCGAGGTAGCCGCGCTCCGATGCCGCGGCCCCGCGCTGCTCGTCGGTGCCCGCCAGTGCCTCGGCGACCCGCAGCGCGTCCTCCGCCTCGGCCCAGCCGGCGAGGTGGTAGAAGCAGGCCTCGACAAGGATCTCCGCCCGCCGCATCGCGGCTCCCGGGTCGTCGGCGCAGTACGGCGCCAGCAGCGCCGCCGCTTCCGCCCAGCAGCCGCGGGCCCGCAGCCGCCAGACGTCCGGTACTCCGACCACAGATTCCGACAAGGCGGTTTCCGCCACAGCTTCTCCCCCAAGCGCGTCGTCGAGCCAGTGCGAGCAGTGCGTGCCGTGCAGATGTGAAGGCGTGCGGACGGATCGGGCGGGCCGGTAGCGGGTTCATGTGTCCGGCAGTTGTCCGCGTGCCTGCCGGTGGCGGAAGTTCAACATGCGGCGGGGCCTCCCGCCAAGAGGCGGGAGATCACATCTTGTGAACGGGATCACTAACTCATCCGCAGCGCCAGGAAGAAGTCCAGCTTGTCCTCGAGTCGGGCCAGGTCACGGCCGGTCAGCTGCTCGATCCTGGAGATCCGGTACCGCAGGGTGTTGACATGCAGATGCAGGCGGCTCGCGCACCGGGTCCAGGAGCCGTCGCAGTCGAGGAAGGCTTCGAGGGTCGGGATGAGTTCCGAGCGGTGCCTGCGGTCGTAGGCACGCAGCGGGTCCAGCAGCCGGGCGGTGAAGGCGCGGCGGACGTCGTCGGGCACGAAGGGCAGCAGCAGGACGTGCGAGGCCAGTTCCTCGTGGCCCGCCACGCACACCCGGCCGTTGCGGGCCGCGGCGACCCGGCGGGCGTGCCTGGCCTCCTCCAGGGCGCCGCGCAGGCCCTCGGGGGAGTGGACGGCGGCGCTGACGCCCACCGTCAGCCGGCCGTCGTCACCGAGGCCGCGGGCCAGCGGTCCGCGCAGCAGCCCGAGCAGCGCCTCGGCGTGCAGCGGCTCGGGGGCGGCGCCGGTCTGGCCCTGGGCGGGGGCGCCGCCGATCAGCGGGACCAGCGCCATCGCCTTGCCCTCGGCGTGCGCGACGGCGATCCGGTCGGCCGCGTCGGGCCCCTGCGCGGCCGGGTCGGCCAGCACCTCTTCGAGCAGCGCCTGCGCCACGGGTCCCCCGGGCACCTCGCCGCCGGCCCAGTCCACCTTGGCGACCACGATCTGCCAGTACGGGTCGCCGCCGGCGCCCGGCACCAGGACGGGGGCGGCGGCGCGGAGCCGCGCCCCGACCTCGGCGGGCGCGGCGCCGCCTCTGACCAGGTCGAAGACCTCGCCCGCCAGGCGCCGCCTGACCGCGCGGGCGGCGTCCCGCCGGTCGCGTTCGACGGCGATCAGCTGGGTGACGCCCTGCAGCAGGTCCAGGCGTTCCGTCGGCCATTCCCCGGCGTCCGCCTCGACGGCCAGGAACCAGTCGGACAGCACCCGCGAGCGTACGTCGGCGGTGCCGGCGCCCGCGCGTACCGGGAACAGCGAGTACGTACGTCCCTGCACCGCGATCCGGTGCGGGCCGCGGCGGCCGGTGCGGGTCGCGGCCTGCTGGGCGCCGGCCAGCTCCGCGCGGACCGGCGCGGGCAGCGGGTTGCCCGCGGCGCCGATCTCCCGGCCGGTGGACGACAGCACCCAGGCCCGCAGGTCCAGGTCGCTGCCGAGCAGGTCGAGCACGGCGCCGGGGCCGCCGCCCGCGGGACCCGAGGACATCAGCCGGCGGTGGCGTTCGACGACCGCCGCCAGATCGCCGGCCCGCTCGCCGGAGACCTGCCGGACGACGTATTCGGTGATGGTCGCGAAGGCGACCCGCTCGTCCACCGCGAACAGCGGCAGCCGGTGCCGGGCACAGGCCTCCACCAGGTCGTCCGGGATCGAGCCCAGCTCCGCGTCGCCCGCCGCGAGCCCGGCGACACCCGCGCCGGCCAGCAGGCGGACGAAGGCGTCGCTGTCCGCGGCGGAGCGCCGCCAGGCCAGCCCGGTCAGCACCAGTTCGCCGCCGGTGAGATAGCGGCTGGGGTCCCGCAGGTCCGTGGTCATCACACCGCGGACGGTGCGGTCCAGCTCCGCTTCGCCGCCCAGCAGCCGCAGGCCGAGAGCTTCGGTGTCGAGGAGCGCGCGCAGCCGCATCGTGGTCGCCTTGTCCTTCGTGGCATCGCCGGTTCGTCGCCTGGCCGGCGTCGTACGTGGCCGGTGGGAAACCGTGAGGTTTCCCGGCGGTCTCTTTCAGAGGAATCTACAAGACCCGGCCCGTGGCCAGCCAAGCCCTTCATGTTTTCGGTGACTGCACCCGAACGGCCCACCGGCCGTGTACTGGGCTCACGCAGCGTGTACAGGACATGAACAGCCCCGGTCGTACTCCCGCTCGTTTCCCGGATTCCGAGAAGAGACACCCATGGATTTCCTGCGCCCCGCCACATGGCAGGAGGCGCTCGCCGCCAAGGCGGAGCACCCCTCGGCCGTGCCCATCGCGGGCGGCACCGACGTGATGGTCGAGATCAACTTCGACCACCGCAGGCCGCAGCACCTGCTGGACCTCACCCGCATCGGCGAGCTGGAGCAGTGGGAGACCGGCGCGGACACCGTACGGCTGGGCGCCTCGGTCCCGTACTCGCGGATCATGGCGGGGCTGCGCGCCGAACTGCCCGGGCTGGCGCTGGCCAGCCACACCGTGGCCTCCCCGCAGATCCGCAACCGCGGCGGCGTCGGCGGCAACCTCGGCACCGCCTCGCCGGCCGGCGACGCCCATCCCGCGCTGCTCGCGGGCGGCGGCGCGGTCGAGGCGGAGTCGGTGCGCGGCAGCCGGCTGATCCCGATCGACGACTTCTACACCGGGGTCAAGCGCAACGCGCTGGCGCCCGACGAGCTGATCAGGGCCGTGCATCTGAAGAAGGCGACCGGGCCGCAGCAATTCTCCAAGGTCGGCACCCGCAACGCCATGGTGATCGCGGTGTGCGCCTTCGGGCTCGCGCTGCACCCCGACACCCGTACGGTCCGCACCGGGATCGGCTCAGCCGCGCCCACGCCGATCCGGGCGAAGGCCGCGGAGGAATTCCTCGCCGCGGCGCTGGAGGAGGGCGGCCTGTGGGACAACGGCAGGCCCGTACCGCCAGCGGTGGCACGGCAGTTCGCCGTCCTGGCGGCGGGCGCCGCCAACCCGATCGACGACGTGCGCGGCACCGCCTCCTACCGGCGGCACGCGCTGGGCGTGATGGCCCGCAGGACGCTGGGCTGGACATGGGCGCAGTACCGCGGCAGGGAGGGGACCACATCATGCGCGTGACCTTCACCGTCAACGGCCGGCCGCAGGAGGCCGACGACGTATGGGAGGGCGAGAGCCTGCTGTACGTACTGCGGGAGCGGATGGGGCTGCCGGGCTCCAAGAACGCCTGCGAGCAGGGCGAGTGCGGCTCGTGCACGGTACGCCTCGACGGTGTGCCGGTGTGCTCGTGCCTGGTCGCCGCCGGGCAGGTGCAGGACCGGCGGGTCGACACCGTCGAGGGCCTGGCCGGCGCGGACGGCGAACTCTCCGTCGTCCAGCTGGCGTTCGTGGACGCCGGCGCCGTCCAGTGCGGCTTCTGCACCCCGGGACTGCTGGTCGCCGCCGACGAACTGCTCGAACGCCGTCCGTCGCCCAGCGACGGCGACATCCGCGAGGCGCTGTCCGGCAATCTGTGCCGCTGCACCGGCTACGAGAAGATCCTCGACGCGGTCCGCCTGGCGGCCGCCCGTACCGGACAGGCGGTGTGAGCGCGATGGGCATCACCCGGACCCCCACCAGCCTCACCCAGTCCAGCGCCACCAAGGGCGGCATCGGCGAGTCCACGCTGCGCCCCGACGGCGTGCTGAAGGTCACCGGCGAGTTCGCGTACTCCTCGGACCTGTGGCACGAGGACATGCTGTGGGGCCACACGCTGCGCAGCACCGTCGCGCACGCCGCCATCGTGTCCATCGACACCGCCGAGGCGCTGGCCACCCCCGGTGTCCACGCCGTGCTGACCTACGACGACCTGCCCACCGAGGTCAGGCACTACGGCCTGGAGATCCAGGACACCCCGGTGCTCGCGCACGGCAAGGTCCGCCACCACGGAGAGCCGGTCGCGCTGGTCGCCGCCGACCACCCGGAGACCGCCCGCAGGGCCGCCGCCAAGATCCGCGTCGAATACGCGGCGCTGCCCGTCGTCACCGACGAGGCCTCGGCGACCGCGCGGGACGCGGTCCTGGTGCACGAGGGCCGCGAGGACCACCACATCGGCCATGTCCCGCACCCCAACATCGTCCACCGCCAGCCGATCGTCCGCGGCGACGCGGCGCGGGCCGCCGCGCGCGCCGATGTGGTCGTCAGCGGCAGTTATGACTTCGGCATGCAGGACCAGGCCTTTCTCGGCCCCGAGTCCGGGCTCGCGGTGCCCGCGGAGGACGGCGGCGTCGACCTCTACGTGGCGACCCAGTGGCTGCACTCCGATCTGCGGCAGATCGCCCCGGTGCTCGGCCTGCCCGAGCGGAAGGTCCGTATGACGCTGTCCGGCGTCGGCGGCGCCTTCGGCGGCCGGGAGGACCTGTCGATGCAGATCCACGGCTGCCTGCTGGCGCTGCGCACCGGCAGACCGGTCAAGATCGTCTACAACCGCTTCGAGTCCTTCTTCGGCCATGTCCACCGCCACCCGGCGAAGCTCTGGTACGAGCACGGCGCCACCCGCGACGGCAGGCTGACCCATCTGCGCTGCCGCATCGTGCTGGACGGCGGCGCCTACGCCTCCGCCTCGCCCGCCGTGGTCGGCAACGCCGCCTCGCTCGCGGTCGGCCCGTACGTGGTGGACGACGTCGACATCGAGGCGCTGGCCCTCTACACCAACAACCCGCCCTGCGGGGCGATGCGCGGCTTCGGCGCGGTCCAGGCGTGCTTCGCCTACGAGGCCCAGATGGACAAGGTCGCCGCGGAACTGGGCATGGACCCGGTGGAATTCCGGCGGATCAACGCCATGGAGCAGGGCGCGATCATGCCCACGGGACAGGTCGTGGACTCGCCCGCGCCGGTCGCCGAGCTGCTGCGCAGGGTCAAGGCCCGCCCGCTGCCGCCGGAGCGCCAGTGGGAGACCACCGAGGGCGCCGACGTCCGCGCGCTGCCCGGCGGCCTGTCCAACACCACCCACGGCGAGGGCGTCGTGCGGGGCGTCGGCTACGCGGTCGGCATCAAGAACGTCGGCTTCTCCGAGGGCTTCGACGACTACTCCACCGCCCGGGTGCGGATACAGGTCATCAACGGCGAGGCCGTCGCGACCGTGCACACCGCGATGGCCGAGGTCGGCCAGGGCGGTGTCACCGTGCACGCGCAGATCGCCCGCAGCGAGCTGGGCGTCACCCAGGTCACCATCCAGCCCGCCGACACCCGGGTCGGGTCGGCCGGCTCCACCTCCGCCTCCCGGCAGACGTACATGACCGGCGGCGCGGTCAAGAACACCTGCGAGGCCGTCCGGGAGAAGGTGCTCGACCTGGGCCGCCGCAGATTCGGCAGCCACCACCCCGCCTGGGCCACCGCGGAACTGCTGCTCGAAGGCGGCAAGGTCGTCACCGACGGCGGTGAGGCGCTGGCCGACATCGCCGACGTCCTGGAGGACGACGTGGTCGACCTGGAGCTGGAGTTCAGGCACCGGCCCACCCAGGCCTTCGACCTGCGTACCGGCCAGGGCAACGGCCATGTGCAGTACAGCTTCGCCGCCCATCGCGCGGTCGTCGAGGTGGACACAGAACTGGGCCTGGTCAAGGTGGTCGAACTGGCCTGCGCCCAGGACGTCGGCAAGGCGCTCAACCCGCTGTCGGTGGTCGGCCAGATCCAGGGCGGCACCACCCAGGGCCTCGGGGTCGCGGTGATGGAGGAGATCGTCGTCGACCCGAAGACCGCCCTGGTCCGCAACCCGTCCTTCACCGACTACCTGATCCCCACGATCCTCGACACGCCGACCATCCCGGTCGATGTGCTCGAACTCGCCGACGAGCACGCCCCCTACGGGCTGCGCGGTGTCGGCGAGGCACCGACCCTGTCGTCCACACCGGCGGTCCTCGCGGCCATCCGGCAGGCGACAGGGCTGGAGCTGAACAGGACCCCGGTCAGGCCGGAGCACCTGACCGGAGCATAGGCGCGTCAGCGCAAGGCAACAGTTCGCCTCGGGCCGTCCCCCGGGTCGTGCAGGCCACGCAGATCCCACATCCCATCCGCGCCCGGCGGACCGGGTGCCCCTGTGAACCTTGGGAGTTGGCATCATGACCCAGACACCAGTGGAGCCGCGCACCACTGCGGACGGCGCGGGCCCCGGCTCGCGGGCGCCCGCCGGACGATCCTGGCTCGACCGGTACTTCCACATCTCGGAAAGAGGCTCCTCGATCCCCCGCGAAGTCCGCGGCGGCCTCACGACCTTCATGGCGATGTGCTACATCCTGCTGCTCAACCCGCTGCCGCTGTCGGGACCCGACGCCGGCGGCCACCGGCTCGGCCACGCCGCACTGATCACCGCGACCGCGCCGGCCGCCGCGGTCTCCACGCTGCTGATGGGATTCTTCGGCAAGGTGCCGCTCGCGCTCGCCGCCGTCTTCACCGTCTCTTTCGCCCTGCACCCCATCGAGGGCTGGCTCGGGGTCAAGTGACCGCCGCGCCGGGGAAGCCGAGGAGCTGAGCACCATGCTGGACATCGCTGACGACCTGCACCGCTGGTGCGCCCAGGGCCGGCCGTTCGCCGTCGCGACCGTGGTCGCCACCGGCGGCAGCGCCCCGCGCCGGCCCGGCGCGGCGCTGGCTGTCGACGCGGACGGCGCCGCCGTCGGCAGCGTGTCCGGCGGGTGCGTCGAGGGCGCGGTCTACGAGCTGTGCCAGGAGGTGCTGGCCGCCGGCGACGCCGCGCGGCCGGTGCTGCAGCACTTCGGCTACTCCGACGCGGACGCCTTCGCGGTCGGCCTGACCTGCGGCGGCGAGATCGACATCCTCGTCCAGCGGATCGACCCGGCCGCCCGGCCCGAGATCGCCGCCGCCCTGGCCGCCGCAGCCTCCGGTGAGGCGGCGGCGGTCGCCCGGATCACCGCGGGCCCGGCCGAACTCCTCGGCAGGGCGCTGCTGGTACGGCCCGACGGGTCCTACGAGGGCACCCTCGGCGACCCGGTGCGGGACGCCACCGCCGCCGCCGAGGCCCGCGCCCTGCTCGCCGCCGGCCGCACCGCGGGCACCGGGATCGGCGCCGACGGCAGCCGCTGCGGCGAACCGCTGACGCTGCTGGTCGAGTCGAGCGTGCCGGCGCCGCGGATGCTGGTCTTCGGCGCGATCGACTTCGCCGCGGCCCTGGTACGCACCGGCGCCTTCCTCGGCTACCGGGTGACCCTCTGCGACGCCCGCCCGGTCTTCGCCACCCCGCGCCGCTTCCCCGAGGCCGACGAGGTCGTCGTCGACTGGCCGCACCGCTACCTCGACGCCGAGGCGGACGCCGGGCGGCTCGACGCCCGTACGGTGGTGTGCGTCCTGACCCATGACGCGAAGTTCGACGTCCCGCTGCTGGAGCGGGCGCTGCGGATGCCGCTGGCCTACGTCGGCGCCATGGGCTCCCGGCGCACCCATCTGGACCGGCTGGGCCGGCTGCGCGACGTCGGCCTGACCGAACTCGACCTGGCCCGCCTGCACTCCCCGATCGGGCTCGACCTGGGCGCCCGCACCCCGGAGGAGACGGCGCTGTCCATCGCCGCCGAGATCGTCGCGCACCGCAACGGCGGCACCGGAGTGCCGCTGACCGGCGCGCACACCCCGATCCACCGCGACCAGAGCCCCCCGGTGCGCCGCTTCGGCTCCCCGGCGGCCTGACCGCGGCTCAGCGCTCCTCGCGCGGCTCCAGGGCCACCGCCGGCCCGCCGCCGCGCGGGAATCCCTGCCGCGGGATCCGCCACCACCGGCTCATGTCCGTCCCCCCGGGCATGCCGCGCCCCGGCTGCGACATCCGCCGCGGCCCTCCCCTTGCGGACCGGAACTGTCCGCATCGCGCCCTACGGTGGGACCATGGTCAATCAGCCGCTGGCACTGCGCACCCTCAACCGCACTCTGCTCGACCGGCAACTCCTGCTGGAGCGGGCCGACATGGGTGCCGAGGCCGCCGTTGCCCACCT
The DNA here is from genome assembly GCF_036227245.1 of Streptomyces sp. NBC_01477. Lineage (GTDB taxonomy): Bacteria > Actinomycetota > Actinomycetes > Streptomycetales > Streptomycetaceae > Actinacidiphila. Next base: position 2,028,123 of record NZ_CP109445.1, on the reverse strand, counting down.
GCTGGGCCTCCAGTCGCAGACGCCCACCTCCCCCTACCCCGGGCTGTGGACCCGGCTGGCCGGCTTCGACTTCGCCGATCTCGGCCGGCTGCTCACCGAGCGCCGGGCCGTCCGGGTGGTGCTGATGCGCAACACCGTGCATCTGGTGACGGCGGCGGACGCGCTGCGGTTGCGGCACTGGCTCGGCCCGATGCTGGAGCGGGCCTTCCGCGGCTCCCAGTGGGCCCGCGGAGCCGCGGGCGCGGAGCCAGCCGCGGTGATCGCCCACGGGCGCGCGCTGCTGCGCGAACAGCCGCGCACACCGGCCGAGTTGCGTACCGAATTCGCCGCCCGCTTCCCCGGCGCCGACCCGGCGTCGCTGGTCAACGCGCTGCGCTCGTGGGTGCCGCTGGCACAGCTGCCGCCGCGCGGGGTGTGGGGCGCGGGCGGGCCGCCGGTGTACGGCCTGCTGGAGGACTGGCTCGGCCGGCCGCTCACCGCCCCCGACCCGGCCGACCTGGTCCGCCGCTATCTGGCCGCCTTCGGCCCTGCCACGCCCGCCGACATGCAGAAGTGGTGCGGCCTGACCGGCCTGAAGGCCGTCTTCGCCGGCATGGACCTGCGCGCCTGCACCGCCGAGGACGGCCGGGTGCTGTACGACCTGCCGGACGCCGTACTCACCGACCCTTCGGTGCCGGTGACCGCGCGCTTCGTCGGCGACTTCGACAACCTCGTGCTGTCGCACGCCGACCGCACCCGGATCGTGCCGGAGGGCTTCCGCTCCCGGGTGATGACGGTCAACGGCATCGTGCGCGGCGTCATCCTGGTCGACGGATTCGCCGGCGGGACCTGGCGGTTCGACCGGGCCAAGGGCGCGGCGGCCGTCGCCGTCACGCACTTCGCCCCGCTGAGCGCCGCCGACCGGGCGGCGCTCACCGCCGAGGGCCTGCGGCTGCTCGCCGCCGCCGACCCGGGCGCCGCGCACGACGTGACCTTCACGGC